>NZ_AP012978.1:0-315714 GCF_000801295.1 endosymbiont of unidentified scaly snail isolate Monju
AAGTAGGTGCTCACTCCTTCTTGTACGGTTCAACAACCTGTATCACGCACCAGACGCTACCTGTGGATAACTCAGGCTTCTGGCGCTAGAATCGGACACCGTTCAGACCCATGCCATGGGCTGTTTCCATCACGACAAGACGACCGGCGGCACGCCCGACCGGACGCGCGAACAGGCACGCTTCGGATCTTGACCATCGATACCTGGAACAATCTTCTGGAACGGCTGAGCAGGGACATCCCCGAACAGCAGTTCAACACCTGGATCCGCCCCTTGCAATGCGTGCAACAGGATGGCAAGTTGCGCTTGATGGCACCCAATGCCTTCGTGCTCGACTGGGTACGCAAGCACTACCTGGCACAGCTGCAGGCCCATCTTGACGAGCTGAGCAACGGCGAGCCGATGGAGATACACCTGGAAATCGGCAGCGCACCCAGGCAAACCCCGATCGTTGCCGGTTCGGTACGAGAGACACCACGACCAGGCTCCGGCGGCGCGACGGGCGCGCGCACTCCCCCAAGGGAACGCCCGTTAGACGACGATCTGCCGACCACCAACCGCGACTTCACCTTCGACACCTTCGTCGAGGGCAAGTCCAACCAGCTCGCACGCACCGCGGGTATCCAGGTGGGCGAGAACCCGGGTCGCATGTACAACCCCCTGTTCATCTACGGCGGGGTCGGCCTCGGCAAGACCCACCTGATGCACGCGGTCGGCAATCTGATCAAGCAGAACGACCCATCCGCACGTGTGCTCTACATGCACTCGGAAGGCTTCGTGGCCGAGATGGTCAAGGCCTTGCAACACGGCACCATCGAGCAGTTCAAGCGGCGCATGCGCGGGGTCAATGCGTTGCTGATCGACGACGTGCAGTTCTTTGCCGGCAAGGAGCGTTCGCAGGAAGAGTTCTTCCATACCTTCAACGCCCTGTTCGAGACCCGCCAGCAGATCGTGCTTACCAGCGACCGCTTTCCCAAGGAAGTCGATGGCTTGGAAGACCGTCTCAAATCACGCTTTGGTTGCGGATTGACGGTGCACATAGAACCCCCCGACCTGGAAACCCGGGTCGCCATCCTGATGAGCAAGTCGCAGCAGCTGTTCGATACGGAGCTGCCCAGCGAGGTGGCCTTCTTCATTGGCAAGCACGTGCGCTCCAACATCCGTGAACTGGAAGGTGCGCTGCGGCGCATCAACGCCAATGCCCAGTTCACGGGGCAATCCATCACCCTGGACTTCGCGCGCGAGGCCCTGCGCGACATGATCGACGCCCAGGCACGCATGGTGACGCTGGAGAACATTCAGAAAACGGTGGCGGAATACTTCAAGATCCGGGTATCCGACCTGCTCTCGAGCAAACGCAGTCGGACCATCGCCCGGCCGCGCCAGATCGCCATGGCACTGGCCAAGGAACTGACCAACCACAGCCTGCCCGAGATCGGTGAGGCCTTCGGGGGTCGCGATCACACCACAGTGTTGTACGCTACCCGCAAGGTGGCCGAATTACGCGAGTCGGATGTGCATGTGGCCGAAGACTACAACAACCTGTTGAGAACCCTGAGCAGTTGATGGGGACAAAACCGAGAGTGGCGCGACATGGAGTCACCGAAGCGATTTATCCACAGGCCGCCAACAGGAGAAAAGGGCTTCCATACCGAATTGACTGACAAGGCAAATCGATGGCAAAGTACCGTCCTGAAAGGAATTTTTTTTGAAGCCAGGACTTATCCCCTGTGCTAATCACAATAATAAGTGAATTAAATAAAAACTTTATTTATAGATAGCGGAGCGTCGGACATGAAGATCAACGCCAACAGAGACGAGCTGCTCGGTCCCCTGCTGAAGGTCGGCAGCGTGGTCGAAAGACGCCAGACCCTGCCCATCCTGGCCAATGTGCTGATCTCGGCCGCACCTGGACGACTACAGTTCACAGCCACTGATCTCGAGGTGGAACTGACCACCTCGGCGAACGCAGACATGGACGGGGAGATGGAATTCACCCTGCCGGCGCGCAAGCTGATCGATATTTGCAAGGCGCTGCCCGAGGGGGCGGCAGTGACCCTGGAAGTCGAGGGCGACAAGGCCACACTGCGCTCCGGTCGTGGTCGTTTCACCATGGGGATGTTACCCGCGCAGGACTACCCGGCCATCGAACCTGCCGCTGCCAGCGAACAGCTGAACCTGCCAGAATCGGTGCTCAAGCGGTTGATTGACAAGACCGCCTTTGCCATGGCGCACCAGGATGTGCGCTATTACCTCAACGGCCTGCTGCTCGAGATCACCGCCAACCGGGTGCGTGCAGTGGCTACCGACGGACACCGGCTGGCCCTCTGCGACGCCGAACTGGACACCGGCGTGGGCGGAGACATTCAGGTCATCCTCCCGCGCAAGGCGGTACTCGAACTGGGGCGGCTGTTGAGCGACGACGACGGAGCATTGCAACTGGAGATCAGCAACAGTCATGCGCGGGTACGCTTTGGC
The DNA here is from genome assembly GCF_000801295.1 of endosymbiont of unidentified scaly snail isolate Monju. Classification (NCBI taxonomy): domain Bacteria; kingdom Pseudomonadati; phylum Pseudomonadota; class Gammaproteobacteria; species endosymbiont of unidentified scaly snail isolate Monju. Next base: position 2,479 of record NZ_AP012978.1, read on the forward strand.
GATACGATCTTTACCACCAAGCTGATCGACGGACGCTTCCCCGACTATGAACGGGTGATGCCCTCGGGCGATACCCAGGAACTACTGGCCGATCGCGATGGTCTGCGCCAGTCGCTGACCCGGACTTCGATCCTTTCCAACGAAAAATACCGCGGCATCCGTTTTCGCCTGGCACCGGGATTGTTGCACCTCCAGGCACACAACCCCGAACAGGACGAGGCCGAAGAGGAGCTGGAGATCGACTATCAGGGCAACGAAATCACCATCGGTTTCAATGTGGGTTATCTGCTCGATGTGCTCAACGTGCTGGATACGGATCAGGTGAGCATGTCGCTGGTCGATTCCAACTCGAGCACGCTGATGACGCTTGCCGGCTCCACGGAGTGCCGTTACGTGGTCATGCCCATGCGGCTGTAGAGCGGCCTGGGCAAGAACATTGCCATTGAAAGAATAAAGGGGCGTTCAGCCCCTTTTTTCTATACTGCGCGTCATGTTTTCGGAACTCTCGATAAGGGACCTGCGCATCATTCGTGATCTGCGGCTTGCATTTTCTCCGGGTATCAACCTGGTGATCGGGCCGAACGGTGCCGGCAAGACCTCGGTTATAGAGGCGTTGTACCTGCTTTCCGTCGGGCGGTCGTTCAGGCACCGGGAGCCGGCACCGCTGATCCGCGAAGGAGCCGAGGCGGCACAAGTGTTCGCGCGTTTCCAAGACCCGGGTGGGGTGCCGCATGCGCTGGGCATGCGTCGTGAACGTCAACAGCTGGTGGTTCGGCTCGATGGGCGCTCCAGCGTGCGACGCTCGGAGGTGCTGCGCTTGCTCCCGGTGCAGTTCATCGGCCCAGACCCTCAGCAAATGGTTCAGGGACCGCCCGAGTATCGCAGGCAGGTGCTCGATACCGGATTGTTCCACGTGGAACCGGAGTACCTCTCGTTGATGCAGCGCTACAGCCGGGCGTTGCAACAACGTAATGCCGCCTTGCGACAGGGCGGTGTACTGGCCCCACAGTGGGATCACGCGCTGGGGGAAGCAGGTACCGCCATCGATACCATCCGGCGTTCCTATGTCGAGCGCGTGATTACCGGGACTGAGGCCCGGCTTGCGGATTGGAAGCTGAATTTGTCCGTGAGTTTTCACTATCGGTCCGGATGGCGTGCGGGATTTTCGTTGCAGGAGAGTCTCGAGGCCCATCGCGAGATCGACGCTCGCCAAGGCTACATGGGTGTCGGTCCCCATCGGGCGGACCTCGTCATCGACACCAATGCCGGGCGGGGAGGCAAGGTCTTGTCGCGGGGGCAGCTGAAAATGCTGGTGGCAGCGTTAATGATCGCTCAGGCGGAGATTCACCGGGAGCGGCTGGGCCGGGCGCCTGTCCTGCTTTTCGATGATCTCCCGGCAGAACTGGACCGCGCCAACCGCGACAAGCTCCTCGCTGGATTGGGCAGTGTCTATCCGCAAATGGTGGTCACATCTTTGGAACTCGATGGCTTGGGGGCCCTCGACGAGGCCAGGGTGTTTCACGTGGAACAGGGGGTGCTGTCCAGGCCCGCGGTCGGTTGAGGCTTTCATGTATAATGATGGCCTGTCCCGCAGCCTGTCTCCGCTTTCATGAACGATTCCAAGATCTACGATTCGTCTTCCATCAAGGTACTCAAGGGCCTGGATGCAGTGCGCAAGCGGCCTGGTATGTACATTGGCGATACCGACGACGGTACCGGCCTGCACCACATGGTGTTCGAGGTGGTAGACAACTCCATCGACGAGGCGTTGGCCGGTCACTGCAAGGAGATTCAGGTCATCATTCATGACGACGGATCGGTCACCGTCGCCGACGATGGCCGAGGCATCCCGGTCGGTATACACGAGGAAGAGGGACGCTCGGCAGCCGAGGTCATCCTTACCGTGCTGCATGCGGGTGGCAAGTTCGACGACAATTCCTACAAGGTCTCCGGCGGTCTGCACGGGGTCGGTGTCTCGGTGGTCAACGCCCTGTCCGAGACCCTGGACCTGGAGATCCACCGCGATGGCCATGTCCACCGGCAGGTCTATCACATGGGGGAGCCCGAAGCGCCGCTGGCGGTGGTCGGCGAGTCCGACCGCACCGGGACCATCATCCGCTTCAAGCCCAGTGCCGAGATCTTTACCAATACCGAATTCCATTACGAAATCCTCGCCAAGCGCCTGCGCGAGCTGTCATTCCTGAACTCGGGAGTGCGTATCTCTCTGCGCGACGAGCGTAACGAAAAGTCCGATGTCTTCGAATACGAAGGCGGCATTCGCGCCTTTGTCGAGCACCTCAACCGCAAGAAAACCCCGCTGAACGAAAAGGTCTTTCACTTTTCGGCCGAGCGCAATGGCATCGTGGTCGAGGTGGCCTTGCAATGGAACGAGTCTTACCAGGAAAACATCTTCTGTTTCACCAACAACATCCCGCAGCGTGATGGTGGCACCCACCTGGCCGGCCTGCGCGCGGGCCTGACCCGTACCCTCAACAACTACATCGAGAGTGAGGGGCTGGCCAAAAAGCAGAAGGTCCACACCACCGGCGACGATGCCCGCGAGGGCCTGACCGCGGTGCTGTCGGTGAAGGTGCCCGACCCCAAGTTTTCTTCGCAGACCAAGGAAAAGCTGGTTTCCTCCGAAGTCAAGTCGGTGGTGGAATCCCTGGTGGTGGAGAAGCTCGGCGAGTTCCTCATCGAGAACCCGACCGAAGCGAAGATCATCGCCGGCAAGATGATCGACGCGGCGCGCGCCCGGGAGGCGGCGCGCAAGGCCCGCGAGATGACCCGGCGCAAGGGTGTGCTGGATGTCGCCGGTCTGCCTGGCAAGCTGGCCGATTGTCAGGAGAAGGATCCGGCACAATCGGAGCTCTACCTGGTAGAGGGCGATTCCGCTGGCGGTTCGGCCAAGCAGGGGCGTGATCGCCGCACCCAGGCCATCCTGCCGCTGAAGGGCAAGATCCTCAACGTAGAGAAGGCGCGCTTCGACAAGATGCTGGCGTCCGCCGAAGTCGGCACTCTGGTCACCGCCCTGGGTTGCGGTATCGGGCGCGAGGAGTTCGACCCGGACAAGCTGCGCTATCACCGCATCATCATCATGACCGATGCCGACGTGGATGGTGCGCATATCCGCACCTTGCTGCTGACCTTCTTCTACCGGCAGATGCCCGAGCTGATCGAGCGCGGTCACATCTACATCGCCCAGCCGCCGCTGTACAAGGTCAAGAAGGGCAAGCAGGAGACCTACCTGAAGGACGATCTGGCACTCAACGCCTATCTCTTGCGCACCGCGCTGGACAATGCCGCACTGCACGTGAATGCCGAGGCGCCGCCGCTGTCGGCGACTGCGCTCGAGGCTCTGTCCAACGACTATGTGACGGTGGCCGTCATCCTCAAGCGCCTGAGCCGGCGTTATGACGAGCGCTTCATGCAGCGGCTGCTGTACATGCCGCGGGTGGACGATGGCTTGCTGAACGATCGCGCGGCCTTCCAGGAATGGATCGACGAACTGCAATTGCGCTTGCAGGCCGACAGCGGGGTATCCGACCAGTTCAAGCTGCGCCTGGTCGAAGGCGAAGAAGAGGGGCAGGGCGAGGCCCTGTTGCTGGAGCGCTGGACTCACGGCATTACCAACGAGCGCCGGGTGCCGCTGGAATTCTTCCGCAGCGCTGACTATCGCAAGATTGCTGACCTGGGCGAGCAATTGATCGGCTTGATCGGCGAGGGCGCCTTCGTGCGTCGCGGCGAACGCAAGAAGCCGATTGCCAGCTTCGAGGAGGCCTTTGCCTGGTTGATGGAGGAGGCGCGCCGTGGCCAGCACATCCAGCGCTACAAGGGCCTGGGCGAGATGAATCCCGAGCAGCTCTGGGAAACCACCATGAACCCGGAGACTCGCCGCCTGCTGCAGGTGAGCATCGAGGACGCCGTCAGTTCCGACGAGATCTTCACCACCCTGATGGGCGACCTGGTGGAACCGCGCCGTGAGTTCATCGAGCGCAATGCCCTGACTGTCGAGAACCTCGATATCTAGCCCGAATATTTCACCGGCCGAACAAGGCTCCACCTCCAAGAGGTTGAATGATCGGACAAAAATGGCAAAAAAGAGGCCAATCCTTTGTCCCCCCGCGTTGTTCTATCCCGATTCCGGCGGGTTCTCGCTCACTGTGGCTTGGTTTTCACTCAAGCGATAGCTTGGGCTATCGCTTTCGTACCAAACCGGTGCCACAGCGGCTGCGAATTCCGCCGGCCATCGGGATGCCGGTGAAACATCCGGGCTAGTCCGAAGGCCGGTGAGCCCCACCGGCCTTATCCCCAGAGTTATCCCCAGAGTTATCCACAGTTCGTTCCACAAGCCAGCGTCGGGTCAGCCTGGTGTACCCGTGCTGTTGCGCGACGGATGAAAATTACCGGAGAGTATCGAAAGTGAGTGATCGCATCGCTATCGAGGTAATTGCGAAGGGAGTTTTTCTACCTCGCCTTCGATCCAATCCTCGACCTCGGCGATGATCTGCTGGGCCTTCTTGCCGGTACTGGCGATGGGCGCGCCGACACGCACCTCGATGGTGCCGGGGTACTTTTTCACACCCCGTCGTTTCCAGTAGACACCGGCATTGTGCGCCACCGGCACCACCGGATAGCCGGACTTCTCGGCGAGGATGGCGCCGCCGATACCGTACCGGCGCCGCTCGCCCGGTGCGGTGCGGGTGCCCTCGGGGAAGATCACCACGACGCGACCGTCGTCCAGAGCTCGCTTGCCCTCCTTGACCACCTGCAGCACGGCCTTGCGCCCGGCCTTGCGGTCGATGGGGATGGCGCGGCAGAAACCCAGGGCCCAGCCGAAGAAGGGGATTTTCAGCAGCTCCTGTTTCAGCACCCAGGACTGGTGCGGCGCCAGCAGACCGCGCAGGGCGATCGTCTCCCAGGTGGATTGGTGCTTGGCCATGAGAATGGCGCCACCCTGGGGCAGGTGCTCCGCGCCCTCGATGTGGACACGCAGGCAGCAGATCCAGCGTTGCAGGCTGATGTTGAGCCGGCCCCAGTGTGTGGCCACCCGGTCGCTGAAGCGGGTACCGAGGAAACGGCCCAGTATCGCGATAGTCAGGCCGTGGCTGACCACGGTCAGCGACATGAGCACGAAATAGATCAGGGAACGTGACAGGATCATCGTTGTGTGAGTATCCAGGAAACGGCATGATCGAGGTCGTCGAAGGCCGGGACCTCGGGATAATCTGCCCGAGTCGCTATCCCGTGGCCTGTGAGCACCAGCAGCGGCATGGCGTTCGCGGCGCGAGCCGCCTCGATATCGGCGGTGTCGTCGCCGATCACCGTGACCGTCTCGAGCGGGGTGTCCAGCCGATCTGCGATCTCGCGCAACATCCCGGTACCGGGCTTGCGGCAGTCACAGTTGCTCGCCTCGGTATGTGGACAGGTGAGCAGGGCGTCCAGGTGCCCGCCGACGCGTGCCAGACCCTCGGCCAGGCGCGCGTGAATGGCGTTCAGTGTCTCGATGTTCAAGCGTCCCTCGCCAAGGGCCGGCTGGTTGGTCGTCAGCGCTACCCGATAGCCGGCGTGGTTGAGTCGGGAGACGGCCTCCAGGCTGCCGGGAATGATGCACAGCCCGCTGACCGACAGCAGGCCGCCGGCGACAGGCTCCAGCAAGACGCCATCACGACCCAGGATGATCAGTGGCTGCATGGCTGTCGTTCACTCCATGTCGCGAAACTCGGAGACGCGAATACGCCCGTTGACCATGCGTGACTCGCGCTGCATCAGCTTGTCCATCTTCTCCCAGAAGGCCTGCTTGAGATCGAAGTCGGCCGCGATGCCGGTGCCCATCAGCAGGATCAGAAGGTCGGCGACCTCCTCGGCCAGGGCCGCAGTGCTCTTGCCCTTGGTCACGCAACTGGAGATCTCGCCCAGTTCCTCGGCCATCAAGGCCACCCGGTAGCCGAGTTCCTCGCCCCCGGTGTTGCGGAAATCATGCTTGTCGTGAAACGCCTGTACGGCCGCCAGCATGGCGTCCCAGGAATCGCGATCCATCGTGTTCATGCGGATTCGCCTCCACCGGCCTGCAAGCGCCCGATGTCGGCCACCTGGAGGAACAATTCCCGCGCGCGTCGCAACAGGGCAAGCCGGTTGTTGCGCACCAGCGGGTCTTCGGCCATCACCATCACCTCGTCGAAGAACCGGTCGGTCGGTTCGCGCAGGCGGGCCAGGGTCTCGAGCTGCTTGATGTAATCGTCGGTGCGCAGGAGCAGGCCGCCTTCGACCGTCTTGATCTCGTCGAGCAGCACCTGTTCCGCCGTTTCTTCGAAGCGCTCGGGATCGACGGTCCGGGGGATGTTCTCACCGGCCTTTTTCAGGATGTTGCCGATGCGCTTGTTGGCGGCGATCAGGGCCTCGGCCTCGGGCAGTTTCAGGAAGGCCTGCACCGCCCGGATGCGTTGCTCGATATCGGCCAGGTCCGGCGGCGCCACCGTGATCACGGCCTCGAAGATGTCGGCCGAGACGCCGGCGTCGGCATACAGCCGCCGCAGACGGTCGCGCATGAACTGCCATACCGTCTCCACGACGCCATTGTCATCCAGGCGGTCACCGAGTTGCTCCCGGGCCTGATCCAGGAGCTCCAGTACATTCAATGAAAGTGAATGCTCACGCAAGATGCGCAGGGCGCCGAGTGCGGCACGCCGCAGTGCGTAGGGATCCTTGTCGCCGGTGGGTTTCATGCCGATGCCGAAGATGCCGACCAGGGTGTCCAGGCGCTCGGCCAGGGCCACCGCGATGCCGGTGCGGGTCTCGGGCAGACGGTCGCCGGAGAAGCGCGGCATGTAGAACTCGTCCAGCGCATGCGCCAGCTCGGGGTCCTCGCCGTCGCGCAGTGCCTGGTAGCGGCCCATGATGCCCTGCATGTCCGGAAATTCGTAGACCATCTCGGTCATCAGGTCGCAGCGACTGAGCATGCCGGCGCGCCTTGCCTTCTCGACATCACCTCCGATCTGTTCCGCGATGCGCGCGGCCAGCGCTGCCACCCGCTCGGACTTCTCGTACATGGAGCCCAGGCGCTTCTCGAACACCACGTCTCTGAGCGAGTCGATGTGATCCTCGAGGCGCTTCTTGCCATCCTGCTCCCAGAAGAAGCGGGCGTCGGCCAGGCGCGGGCGGATCACCCGTTCGTTGCCGGCACGGACCATCTCGGGCTCGCGGCTTTCGATGTTGGCGATGGTAATGAAGTGGTTCAGCAAGCGGCCCTCGGCGTCGAACACCGGGAAATACTTCTGGTTGCCCTTCATGGTGCTCACCAGCGCCTCGTGCGGTACCTCGAGGAAGTCCGCATCGAAGCTGCCGGCAACCGGTACCGGCCACTCGTTGAGCGCGGTCACCTCGTCGAGCAGGGCCTCGTCGATGTCGGCTACCCCGCCGAGTTTCTTTGCGGTGGCCTCGACCTGCGCACGAATGCGTGAGCGACGATCCGGAAAGTAAGCGATCACTTTTCCCACATTCTCGAGAATGGCGGCATAGTCGGCCGGGTCATAGAGGGTGATGCCCTCGGGATGATGGAAACGGTGGCCGCGGGTGACGCGGCCGGCCGGGGTATCCAGCAGGGTGCACTCGACCACGGCGTCACCATGCAGAAACACCAGCCAGTGTACCGGGCGCACGAACTGGGCCTCGGAGTCGCCCCAGCGCATGCGCTTGGGGATGGGCAGGCGCTCGAGCGCACGCTCGGCAATCGCCGGCAGCAGCTCGGCCGCGGGCTGGCCGGGCTGGTGCGAACGGAACACCAGCCATTCACCCTTGTCGGTCTCCAGGCGCTCGAGCTGGTCCACGGTGGTCCCGCAGGAGCGCGCGAAACCCTCGGCGGCCTTGGTGGGCCGGCCCTCGGCATCGAAGGCGGCCTTCACCGCGGGCCCGCGGCGTTCCACGTCGCGGTCGGGCTGGCGTTGCTCGAGATCGCGCACCAGCAGCGCCAGGCGGCGGGGCGTGGCATAGGCGATCACTTCGCCGTGTGCCAGTTGTGCCTCGGACAGGCCGGTCAGGAAACCTTCCTCGAGGGCGCTGGACAGGCGCTTGAGGGCGGTCGGCGGCAGTTCCTCGGTGCCCAGTTCGAACAACAGATCGGCGCGATCACTCATGCGCTGGCCTCCTTCGCTTGACGCTCGCGGAGCATGGGGAAGCCCAGGCGCTCGCGGGCTTCGTAATAGGCCTGGGCCACGGCTCGGGCCAGGGCGCGTACGCGCAGGATGTAGCGCTGGCGTTCGGTCACCGAGATGGCATGCCGGGCATCCAGCAGGTTGAAGGCGTGTGAGGCCTCGAGCACCCGTTCATAGACGGGCAGGGGCAGTCCCAGTTCGATCAGGCGTTGCGATGCCTTTTCGCACTGGTCGAACAGGCCGAACAGGAATTCCACGTCGGCGTGTTCGAAGTTGTAGGCCGATTGTTCGACCTCGTTCTGGTGGAACACGTCGCCATAGGTCACGGTGCCCTGCGGGCCGCGGGTCCAGACCAGGTCGTAGACCGATTCCACGCCCTGCAGATACATGGCGATGCGCTCCAGTCCGTAGGTGATCTCGCCGGTCACCGGTCGGCAGTCGAGCCCGCCAACCTGCTGGAAATAGGTGAACTGGGTGACCTCCATGCCGTTCAGCCAGACCTCCCAGCCCAGGCCCCAGGCGCCCAGGGTGGGCGATTCCCAGTTGTCCTCGACGAAGCGGATGTCGTGCACCAGTGGGTCGATGCCCAGCAGTTGCAGCGAACCCAGGTACAGCTCCTGGATGTCCTTGGGTGAGGGCTTCATCACCACCTGGAACTGGTAGTAGTGCTGCAGGCGGTTGGGATTCTCCCCGTAGCGCCCGTCAGTGGGACGGCGCGACGGCTGTACATAGGCGGCGTTCCACGGCTCGGGACCGATGGAACGCAGGAAGGTCGCGGTGTGGAAGGTGCCCGCGCCCATCTCCATGTCGTAGGGCTGCAGGATCACGCAGCCCTGATCCGCCCAGTAGCGTTGCAGGGCGAAGATCAGCCCCTGGAAGGTCGATACGTCCGTATCCTGGCTCATGTCTGATGTTTCTCCGCCGGCCGGCGCCGGACCCCGGATAAAAACCGGGGATTATACAGCCTCTGTGTCTGTCCACTCCTTATAATGTCCCGTTTCACGACATCGACAGGCATCTCCATGACCCGGCAACGCAAGGCACTGGCGCTCATCTCCGGCGGACTCGATTCGCTGCTCGCGGCGAAGGTGATCCAGGAACAGGGCATCCACGTGGAAGGCGTGAATTTCTTCACCGGCTTCTGTGTGGAGGGGCACACCCATGCCATCCGCAAGAAGGACCGGGCGAAGCCGAAACGCAACAACGCCCTCTGGGTGGCCGAGCAGCTGGGGATCAAGCTGCATATCATCGACATCGTCGAGGAATACAAGGACGTGGTGTTCAATCCGAAGTACGGCTACGGTGCCCATCTCAATCCGTGCCTGGACTGCAAGATCTTCATGGTGCGCAAGGCCGCGGAGTGGATCGAGGAGCACGGCTTCGATTTTGTCATCACCGGTGAGGTGGTCGGCCAGCGACCCAAGTCACAGCGCAAGGACACCATGCCGGTGGTGCAGCGTGACTCCGGCATTGGTGACCGCCTGCTGCGCCCGCTGTGCGCGAAGAACCTGCCCCCCACCCTGCCCGAGCGCGAGGGGTGGGTCGACCGCGAGAAGCTGTTCGATTTCTCCGGCCGTTCGCGCAAGCCGCAGATGGCACTGGCAGCCAGGTATGGCTTCACCGACTATGCCCAGCCGGCTGGCGGCTGCTGTTTCCTGACTGACGAACAATACTCGGTAAAGCTGGCCGACCTGTGGAAGGCCCGAGGTGATCGCCAGTACGAGCTCGACGACATCCTGTTGCTCAAGGTCGGCCGGCACATCCGCCCTGCCCCACACTATAAATTGATCGTGGCACGCGAGGAGGGTGAGGGGAATTTCCTGCAGGGTTACCGCAAGCAGTACCCCCACCTGCGCACCGTCAGCCATGGTGGTCCCTTCACCCTCATCGACGGCGAGCCCGGTGAGGAAGACATCGAGCTGGCCGCGCGCATTGTCGCCCGTTACAGCCAGGGCAAGCAGGCCGATGTGGTGGAGGTGGAGTACACCGATCGCCAGGGTGTGGCTCACACCCTGCAGGTGAAGCCGTTGGCAGCCCACGAGATCCCCAGGGCCTGGATACTGTGACAATTTCCCACCTTTGCTAGACTGCCTGCATGCAGGAAGCCCTGGATCGTCTGCCGACCGTCGTGATGGGCGCCGTCAGGCGTTTGTTGCGTCCGCTCGTGCGCCTGATGATCCGTCATGGCATCACCCTGCCTTCCATCGTCGAACTGCTGAAGCAGGTGATGGTGGAGGTTGCCATCGAGGATTTCCCGGTAGAAGGCAAGCGCACCACCGACAGCCGGGTCAGCGTGCTTACCGGGGTTCACCGCAAGGATGTCAAGCGTTTCCGTGAACAGGGATTTCAGCGCAACGACGTGCCCAAGAAGGTCTCGCTGGGCATGCAGCTGGTCAACGCCTGGATGACCGAACCGCGCTGGCTGGACGAACAGGGCCGGCCCAGGGTATTGCTGCGACTGGCCGACGGAAGCGGTCGGCCCGATTTCGAGACCCTGGCCAACCACATCAGCAGCGATGTGCGTCCACGTGCGATCCTCGACGAACTGGTCCGCGTGGGTGTGGTGGAAGAGCGCGACAATCGTGTCGCCCTGCACACCGAGGCCTTCGTGCCAAGATTGTCCGAGGAAGAGAAGCTCTATTATTTCGAGCGTTCCGGCCATGCACACTTGATGGCAGGCGTGCGTAACCTGGAAGGTACCGAGCCACCCTTCTTCGACCGCGTGGTGCAGTACCACAATATTCCGGAGACTGCCCTGCCCCGCTTGCGTCAGATGGTGGAAGAACAAGGCATGACGCTGTTGCGCGAGATCAACCGTGCGGCACGCGAGGTCAACGATTCGCAGGCATCGAAGCGGCACTCCTTTCTGGTCGGGCTCTACTGTTACCACGAACCTTCGATGGGTAACGATGACTAGACCGGAGATGTCGCGCGTCGAACAGCGCCGGGATAGCAGGCGCTTGGCTGCTCGAGGGCAAACCTCGGGCACGCGCGGCAGTGGCCGGCTACCGTTTGTACCTGGTGTACCTGGCGCTGTTCTCTCCCGATTCCGCCGGCTGTCGGGATCCAGGCGACATCTCCGGGCTGGGATCTGGCGTCGTTGCGTCCTGGTCTGCTGCCTGGCGTTCTGGCCTCTGCTGGTCGATGGTGCAGCTGCCGCGCGCAATGTCTGTGCCCTGCCCGGCCTGGCACCGATCCACGACGGTCTGGGTGGGACCGGTCACACGGGTGGCGACGGGGAAGAAGGTCTGGGTGGCACGGGGCTGGTACCCGGCGATGGTGTCGGTGGAACCGGTCGTCCCTTGGCCGGCCTGCACGATGGTTTGGGCGGAACCGGGCACAGCGGCGATGGCCTGGGCGGGACCGGCCGTCCATACGAGACCTTGCGTATTCGCGGTGTGGTCACCGGCTTCGGCAGTGTCTGTGTGGATGGTCTCGAAGTGCAGTATTCGCCGGCAACCCCGGTGCATATCGACGGCATGGAGGCCACCGCCGGCGCCCTGGCCGTCGGTCAGGTCGTGGATATCGAGGCCCGTCTGCAGGGCGGCAGCATTCATGCCGAGCAGATGCGGGTATTGCGTCAGCTCGTGGGCACGGTGGAACAGGTCGATGTCTTCGGCGGGCGTGTGCGTGTGGCCGGTACCCTGGTCGACATACCGGAGCGTGTTGCCGGACTGCGGATCCCGGATCTGCGTTCCGGCCAGCCGGTGATGGTCAGCGGCGTGTGGCGTGCGGATGGCGCCCTGCACGCCACGCGCATCGAAGCGGCTCCACGGCACGACATGGTGACCGAGCCGCCACGGCCATTGCGCCATGGCCTGGCGGTACTCCAGGGCGTGGTGGCACAGGTACGGGAAGGATACATTCGACTGGTGGATGGACCCTCGATTCGCCTGCCGGGCGAGGTTCCGGCCCTGTCCCGGGGTTCCCTGGCCACGGTGGTGGTCGAGGTGAATGGGCGGCCGGACGTCGTGTCGCGCGCCCTGGCGGTCACCGACATTGACGATCTGCACCACCTGACGGGACGCCCCGAGCCCGAAGTCCCGACCCTGGCCGACCAGCCGGGCCGGGCCGGTGACGACGAACGGGGGACTCCGTCACATACAGAGTACAATGCGGCAGACACGGCAGGGATGCACCTCGACACCGAGTCTGGTTCACACGAGGTGGAACTCGCCGACCAACCGGATTCCACCGAAACACCCGAGATCCCGGAACTGCAGGATGAACCCGATGAGCCGGATTTTCCCCAGGCCCCGGAGCCCCCGGAGTCACCAGATGAACCCGAGGTGCCCGAGGCACCCGATCTTCCGGAGCAGCCCGAAGTACCCGATGTACCGGAGCCTCCGGACGAAGTGGACTAGTCAGGATGTTTCACCGGCCGAACAGCGTTTGAAGTCCGGGCTGTTGCGTGATCGAACAAGAATGGCAAAAAGGGACGCCAAGCGACGGTCACGGTTTGTACTCCACGTTGCTCTATCCCGATGCCAGCGGTTTATCACTCGTTGTGGCCTGTTTTTCACTCGAGCGATAGCTCCGCTATCGCTTCCGCTCCAAATCGGCGCCGAAGCGGCCGCGAATACCGCCGGCTCTCGGGATGCCGGCGAAACATCCGCACTGGCCGGACGATTCCCGAGGGAACAAGCCCGCTTTCTTCTCCCGGATGGCAACAAGTAGAACCTCCCATGCGAATCGCCTTGCCACTGATGCTGTTGTCTCTGCCGCTGGTTGCCGTGGCGAAAGACGGTACCCGCCTGTCGTTGAGCGTCTACGAGGCCACCGGCCACTATGGAAGTCCCGTCCGGACCACGATCCAGAGTGTGGCACTGGGTCTGCGTCATCGCACGGGACACTGGACCTTGCGGGCCAGCATCCCCTGGCTGTACATCCGTGGTGCGGCCAACGTCCTGCCTGACGGAGCGACCACCGCGGGGAGCACGACACGCCGCTCGCGCAGAGGCCTGGGAGACGTGAACCTCTCGGTAGCTCGCCGCCTGTTCTACTACGACCAGGAACTGCGAGCCGGCCTTTCGGCCCGGGTCGCCGTGAAGCTGCCGACCGCCAGTCGCAATCAGGGCCTGGGTACTGGGGAACCGGATTTCACCATGGAGCTGGCACCTTATGGTTATCTGGGCAGCCATACCTGGTTCGCGGCCCTCGGCTATCGCAAGTACGGTGATACGCCGACGACCGACTATCAGGACGGGTGGTTGCTGCGACTGGGGCTGTCGCGCCCCTTGAGTGACTATCAGGCCATGGGTCTGAGCCAGCGTTTTCGCCAGAGCAATCGGGCGGGTCGTGACGATCAGCAGAGCCTGATGTTGTTTCACGACCTGCGCCTGGAGCAGGGCTGGCGGACCCAGACCTATCTCATTCGGGGCTTCTCGGATGCGACCGCCGAATGGGCTGGCGGGCTGTCGTTGATCAAGGCGTTCTGATCTATTCTCCTTCCTTACGCAAAACGTGACCTGGGTCTCTTTTCTTCCATTACGTGGGAAAATATCACATATATAATGAACGACCAGGTACTGGAGAAAAAACATGTCGGTGGAAGTCATCAATCCCGGAGCCAACAGCGGGCGGAAGCAGCAACTGCTGGATCAGGAACGCCTGCTTCGGGCCAAGCGCGGTTTTTCCACACGTCGTTTTGATCCGGCGTCGGCGCATGGCCTGTCGAGCAGGAACTATCGTCCTCGTGCAGGCGATCTGGTGTTGGCGCAAGTGGTCCATGTCGGCCACCACAAGCGCATCGAACAACCGGATGGACGGCGAGCGCACCTGTTTGCCGGCGACGAGATTCTGCTGGCCTATGGCAACCGTTATGCACCCGATCAATTCGAGGTCGTGGTGCCTTCCGATCTCGGTGAATGTGACCTGGTAGCCGCTGGCGGCATCGCCGCCCAGGTGGTCTCGCAGCACCGCAATACCTCGGAGGCCACGCGTATTCGCCCGTTGGGGGTGTTGCTGGATGCCCGAGGCAAGGTGCTCAACCTGCGGCGCTATGGGCTGCGTACGGCGACACCCGCGCCGTCGTATCCGCCAGTGATCGCGGTACTCGGCACCTCCATGAATGCCGGCAAGACCACCGCCCTGTCACGCCTGGTTCTGGGGCTGCGACGGGCGGGTCTGCGCGCGGAGGCCTGCAAGGTCACCGGGACCGGGGCTGGTGGAGACTACTGGATGATGCGTGATGCCGGCGCGGTGCTGGTCAGTGATTTCACCGACATGGGCTACGCGACGACGCATGGTCTGAACGGACAGGAGATCGAGGCCATCCTGGAGGGCCTGGTCAGCCATGCGGTGACGGCCGTTCCGGATGTCATCCTGCTGGAAGTGGCCGATGGCCTGCTGCAACCGGAGACCCGCCAGCTCGTGGAAAACCCCCGCTTCCGGGAACGGGTCGACGGTGTGGTATTCGCCGCCAGCGATGCCATGGGAGCGGTAGCGGGTGCGCAACGCCTGCAGGATAAAAAACTGCCGCTGCTGGCGGTGACCGGCAGCTTCACCGCCTCGCCGCTGGCGGTTCAGGAAGTGGTGCCTGTGCTCGAGGTGCCGGTACTGCTGAAGACAGAGCTCTCCGACCCGCAGGTGGCCGGGGGACTGCTCGACCTGCTGAGGTCCGAATTGCAGGGACATGAGGCTACCGGTCCTCTATAAGGGGCGCCGCCGGCGTCACCTGTTGGCGTTGTTCGGCAATGGTCTGCTCCAGGCCCTGCTGGCCACGGCTCTGGCCTGGCAGGCGCAAGCCATGTTCGATGGGCAGGTGCTGGCACCGGCTGGGGATTACCGGTCGGCCCTGGAATACGCCGCCCGCCTGCTGTTGCTGTCGGTCTTGATCGCGCTGTTGCGTCGGCGCGAACGCATCGACGCCGAACTGCTCGGCCAGCTCTATGTGCGCGATCTGCGCAAGCGCCTGTTTGCCCGATTGTTACGCAGTCAACACGCGAGCATCGTCGCGCAGCGCCGTGGTCAATTGCTGATCCGCTTTGTGAGCGACCTGAATGCGGTGCGCCAGTGGGTCAGCCTGGGGCTTGCGCGCCTGGGTGTCGCTGCGATCGTGATTTCCCTGGTGATGGTGGCCCTGTGGTGGCTGCATCCCCTGTTCATGCTGACGGTCGGCGGCAGTCTCGTTTTGACTACTGCCGCCTTGTGGCGCCAGGGTGTCACCTTGCGCCAGGCGATCGCTGAGGTAAGGCGTCGTCAGGGCTACCTGGCTGCCAACATGACCGAGAAGATCGCCGCAGTCTCCACCATCCAGTTGTTTGGGCAGGCAGAACGTGAACGTCGCCGGTTGGCGCGGCAGAACCGTCGGGTGATCCAGGCGGCTGGCGAGAAGGCCGCTGCCATCGGCAGCCTGCGGGCGATCACCGAGATCGGCGCCGGGCTCGCGTTTGCCGCCGGGTTGCTGGTGACGGCCCTTCTCGTCTCGGAGGGGCAGGCGAGCGCCGGCACCTTCGTCGCCGTGTTCGCCCTCATCGGTTTTCTCTCCACGCCCCTGCGTGATATCAGCCGGGTGCACGAGTACTGGTTGGCCAACCGGGTGGCGCTGGCGAACATCCAGCGACTGATGTGCCGCATCCGCCCGCTGCAACTCGCCGAGGTTGCCTACCGGGACAGCGCGTTTTCCGGGACCCTGGTGTTCGACGAGCTCTCTCTCGAGGGCAGCCTGACCTCCTTCAGCGCCAGTGTCGAGGTCGGACGGCGGGTCGCTCTGGTGGGTCCCAATGGGGCGGGAAAGACCTCCCTGCTGCATGCCATCGTGCGCCTGCGCGAGGCCGACGGGGGCGACATCCGTATCGACGGGGTGTCGATCCGCGATCTGCCGCTGGAACAGCTGCACGGTCTTGTGGCCTATGTCGGTAACGATGTCCCCCTGTTGCGGGCCACCTTGCGTGAAAACCTGTTGTACGGGACGAGGCAGGTGTCCGAGGACGCCCTGCCCTGCAGGCGGTCATTCGCTGTTGCGGTATCGACGAACTGGTTCGACGCCTGCCCGAGGGCCTGGATGTGCGTCTGCAGGAAGGTGGCGTCAATCTCTCGCAGGGCCAACGTGCCCGCGTGGCCCTGGCGCGGGCCTTGCTGAGGCGACCATGTATCCTGCTGCTCGACGAGGCCGATGCCCATCTGGATCTGGTCGCGGTCAAGGCATTCAATCAGGTGCTGGCGGATTTCCCGGGTACGGTGATCATGGCGACGCACCGACGCGATGCCGTCCGCCAGGCGGATATCGTCTAGCACCTGCAGGACGGGCGCTTGGTGGCACGTGGTTGTCCGGACGAACTCCTGCAGGGCGATGGCCCGACCCGTCAGCTGTTCAGTGGACCCCGTCCATGGCGCGAGACCCATGAAGGTTCGGGGCAGCGTCGCAGGAGGGACCGGAAATGAACGGCATCATTCATTGTCGACCCCCCCAGGAGGTTTCTGGAGAATGCAGTGGCACGACCTTCCAGTACATTGCCGATACGCAACCGCCCCTGCCCTGCCTGGTCCACCGTCCGCCGGGGGACGAGGCCCCGCGCGGCCTGCTGCTCCCGCTGTTCTCGCAACGGGATTATTCCGACTACCAGCGTCTCGGACGAAAGGGGCGGGGGCCGCGGGCGGATCTCGCCTTGCTGAAGGCCATCGAGCAGGCCCGGGCCTACCTGGCGTTGCGTGACGAGCGCTTCGATCTCCTGGGATATTCGGGCGGTGCCCAGTTCGCGCACCGTTTTGCCCTCCTGCACCCACAGCGCGTGCGGCGCATCGGCCTGGGAGCAGCCGGCTGGTACACCTGGCCCGATCCGCGGGTCCCCTACCCCAGGGGGACGGGCGCCACCGCCGCCATGCCGGGCGAGCGATTCGATCTCGCGGGACTGCTGCGTACCCCCATACTGGTCTGGGTCGGCGACCGGGACCGCGAGCGCGATTCGGCATTGAATACCAGTGAGCGCATCGATCGGATGCAGGGCGGTCACCGCGTCGCCCGTGCCGTCAACTGGGTGAGGGCCATGCGTCAAGCCGGCCTCCGCCTCGGCATCCGCACAGAAATCCGCCTGCAATTGTTGCCGGGCGTCACCCATGCCTTCGTGGAGGCGGATCGGATCGGCGGCATCGGCCGGCTGGTGTTCGACGACTTCTATGATTCTCCGACTGGCGAGGACACGACATGAATCGAAATTTCCTTTGGACGATGGGTTGGCTCGGGTGCCTGGCAGTCGCCGGTGCCCCGGCCTGGGGGGCACCGGCACCAGGCACCATCGCGGTGTATTCCGATGGCCGGGTGGTCAAGCTGCTGGAAACCAGGCAGAAAGCCACGGTCTGGCAGGACCATCGCCTGCGCCGCATCACCTATCCCGCCAATCCGGTGCTGCCGCCGCGTCAGCGCATCGGGCTGGATGGTCGCCTGCAATACCGCGAGATCCTCGACCAGGGCAATCCGGCCGGCCTGCTCGAGGCAGCTCCGGGCACCACGGTGGACTTCCGCACGCAACGGGTGAATGCGAAGGGCGTGACCTCGTCCCGCAACTACCAGTGCACAGCCCTGGGACCTGACCGTGTCCGCGTACTGGGTCGCGACGAACCGGTAAGGCGATTTCGCTGCGAGCGCTATACCGTGCACCACAAGCTCTGGACCCGGCAGGTGAAAGAGATCCGCGAACTGGCCTACAGCCCGCGCCTGCGCCTGATTGTCGATCAAGTGCGGCGTCGCCCCGCCAAGGGCACGGTGCGCGAACGCCGTCTGGTCGCATTGATCCCGCCGGGCAAGTACCGCTACGCCGATCTGCGATCGCTGCTTGCTGCACAACACGGAGGTACCGCCCAATGAAACGCGTGTTGCCCTGGATCGCCGCCGCGCTGCTCGCCGGTTGCATGAGTTCGGTGCCGTCGTTGCCCTCGTCGCCGCAACGTCTGGATGCCAGTGCAGTGCGTGCCTTGTTCGCGGACCACACCGTGGAGTCCTACAACCGCAACAACCAGCTCACTTCCTTCACCTATTACCACCCCGACGGCCGGGTGCTGCAACAACGCTTCTGGTCGTATCGCGCCGGCAGCTGGCGCGTGTTGCCGGACGGACGCATCTGCCTGAAATTCACCCGCGAGCGTTGCCGTCCCATCGAGCGCGTGGGTGGCGTCTATTACAAGGTGGTTCCCAGGAAGGGACGGGCTGTACGCTATCGCCAGTTCCTGCCGGGCAACCGCCTGCTGGCGAAGGGGGCCTCCTGGCCGCGAGGGCCGCAATTCCATCCCTGAACTACCGATGCCCCGCGCATGCGGGGCGCGATCGGCCGGCTATAATGCGCGCAGTCCCAGCACCCGGTCCTGCGCCATGTCCCAACGCCATGTCCTCGATTGCCACCGCCTACTCTGTCCCCTGCCCGTGATCCGGGTGCAGGATCGGGTGGCGCAGCTTGCCCCCGGCGACGAGCTCGAGGCGGTGTGCACCGACTCCGGTGCGCTCAGCGACATTCCGGCCTGGTGCCGGCTCAACGGCCACCAGGTGCTCGAGACCCGCGAGAACGACGGTGAATACGTGGTGGTGCTGCGTGTAGGGGGCGACCCGGCATGAACGGTGTGACCACACCCATGCTCGAGGAGCGCACCCGGGCCAGCCAGCGGGTCACCCTGGTTGGTGCGGTGATCAACCTGCTGCTCTCCGTGCTCAAGCTGGTGGCCGGCTGGCTGGCGGGATCCGCGGCCCTGGTCGCCGACGGCATCCATTCACTGTCCGATCTGGTGTCCGATGCCCTGGTCTGGTTCGCGGCGCACCATGCCGCACAGGAACCCGACGAGGAACACCCTTACGGTCATGGCCGCTTCGAGACGGCGGCCACCCTGGGCCTGGGGATCCTGCTCGGCCTGGTGGCCCTGGGGATCGTCTGGGACGCGGTGCAACGCGTCTCCAAGGGCGACTATCCCTCGCCTGGTGCACTGGCGGCGGTGTGGGCGGCGGCGATCTCCATACTCGCGAAGGAGGCGTTGTACTGGTACACCATCCTCACCGCGCGCCGGGTGAACTCCAGGATGCTGGCGGCCAACGCATGGCATCACCGCAGCGATGCGATCTCCTCGATCGTGGTGCTGCTCGGTATCCTCGGCGCAATGGCCGGCTGGCCCTACCTGGACGCGGTGGCCGCGGTGGTGGTCGGCGCCATGGTGGCCAAGATCGGCTGGGACCTGGGCTGGGAGGCCATGCAGGAGCTGGTGGACGCCGCGCTGGACCCCGAACAGGTGCGTGCGGCCGAAGTCGCGATCTGCTCGGTGGACGGGGTACGCTCCATCCACATGCTGCGCACCCGCCGGCAAGGGCACCAGGCCGCGGCGGATGTGCACGTGCAGGTGGATCCCCGGCTCTCGGTATCCGAGGGGCACATGATCAGCATCGCCGTGGAAGAGCGCCTGAAGGAGGCCGTCGAGGCGATCAACGACGTGACCGTGCACATCGACCCGGAAAACGACGAGGTCGGCCCGCCCTGCTGTAATCTGCCCCTGCGCAGCGAAGCGTTGCGCCTGCTGCGAGGCTACTGGCCCGATCTGCCCGAGGGACATGACATCGTGTTGCACTATCTGTCGGGCCGGATAGACGTGGACCTCGAGCTGCCCCTCGCTCGTTGTGACCGGGACGAGGCGGTGGCGCTGCGTGAGTACCTGCAACAGGCTCTCGAAGTCGATCCCCGTTTCGGGGATGTGCATGTCAAGTACCGCCTGGATGCACCAGAATAGCGCGTTCCTGTCGCATTGGCACCATAACGGTGCGACTATCGCCGAGGTCGGGCGCGGAGGCGACGAAAATGCCCTGCCATGGGCATGCCATTTCGTGCCGGATCCTCTATAGTTCGCAGCCATATCGGCAACGATGACCGGCTGCAGGGGTTGTTGCCGCAAAGCATCCGTCTGGTGGCATATTGTTTGCCTTTATACTGAACACCCTGTCGGTCTTGCACCGATCAGGACCGGAATTTTGAACAGGCTGCCTGAAGACAGCCTTCCCCTAACCTTCTTGGAGAGATCGAGATGGCCGCAAAAAACGTCCTGAAGATGATCAAGGACAATGACGTCAAGTACGTCGATTTCCGTTTCACCGATACCCGCGGCAAGGAGCAGCACGTCACCGTGCCTGCTTCCACCATTGACGAGGACCTGTTCGAGGATGGCAAGATGTTCGACGGTTCCTCCATCGCCGGCTGGAAGGGTATCAATGAGTCCGACATGATCCTGATGCCGGATGCGGATACTGCCGTGATGGACCCGTTCACCGACGAGTCCACCATGATCCTGCGCTGCGACATCCTCGAGCCCTCCACCATGGAAGGCTACGAGCGGGATCCGCGCTCGGTGGCCAAGCGCGCCGAAGCCTACCTGAAGTCCACCGGCATTGCCGACACCGCCTACTTCGGTCCCGAGCCGGAGTTCTTCGTGCTCGACGACGTGCGCTGGAGCGTGACCATGGCCGGCTCCATGGTGCAGATCGATTCCGAAGAGGCCGAGTGGAACTCGGAGAAGGTCTACGAGGACGGCAACATCGGTCACCGTCCGGGTGTCAAGGGTGGCTACTTCCCGGTGCCGCCGGTCGATTCCCTGCACGACCTGCGTTCGGCCATGTGTGACGCCCTCGAGGAGATGGGCGTGACCGTCGAGGTGCACCACCACGAGGTGGCCACCGCCGGTCAATGCGAGATCGGCACCCAGTTCAACACCCTGGTCAAGCGCGCTGACTGGAATCAGATCCTCAAGTACTGCGTGCACAACGTCGCCCATGCCTACGGCAAGACCGCGACCTTCATGCCCAAGCCCATCGTGGGCGACAACGGCTCCGGCATGCACGTCCACCAGTCGCTGGCAAAGGACGGCGAGAACATCTTCGCCGGTGACCAGTACGGCGGCCTGAGCGAGACCGCGCTGTACTACATCGGCGGTATCATCAAGCACGCCCGTGCGCTGAATGCGTTCACCAACGCCTCGACCAACTCCTACAAGCGCCTGGTGCCTGGCTTCGAGGCCCCGGTGATGCTGGCCTACTCGGCCCGTAACCGCTCCGCCTCCATTCGTATTCCCTGGGTCGCCAGCCCCAAGGCACGCCGCATCGAGGTGCGCTTTCCCGACCCGACCGCCAACCCCTACCTGGCCTTCTCGGCCATGATGATGGCCGGTCTGGACGGTATCCAGAACAAGATCCACCCGGGCGACGCCGCCGACAAGGATCTCTACGACCTGCCGCCGGAAGAGGCAGCAGCCATCCCGACCGTGTGCCACAGCCTGGATCAGGCCCTGGAGGCCCTGGACGCCGACCGTGACTTCCTGAAGGCCGGTGGTGTGTTCACCGACGACCTGATCGACGGCTACATCGAGCTGAAGATGGAGGAGGTCACGCAACTGCGCATGACCACCCACCCGATCGAGTTCGATCTGTACTACAGCCTGTAAGCCAGGCACCCGTACACGGGTCGTAGCAGGCCCGCAGCCGTCAGGCTGCGGGCCTTTTTCGTGGTGTGGTGGTGTCATCGTTCGCGACGGAGGCGCCGCTCCCATGTGCAGGAGGCCCGTCCCCGGGCCGAATGCCCGCCGTCTCCGGGGACAAACGGTCTGCCGCTTGGCAGTGGGCGGGGACTGCTCTATGCTCGGAGCATGTCCAGGTATTCCCTCCTGTTGCTGCTCCTCCTGCCGTGGTCCGCGCAGGCGGTGATCTGCAAGTCGGTGGACGCCAAGGGTGGGGTCGCCTATTCCGATGTGCCGGCAGCCGAATGCAAGCATCCGGTCAGGTTGCCGGAGGTCTCCCGTTACGCACCGCCCCCTGTCGGCGCCGAGCCGCCGGCCGATAATGGCACGACCAATGTCGCGGTATACCGAGATGCGCATCGAGCAGCCGGCCGCCGGTGGCACGGTACGCAGTAACGAGGGCAAGGTTCCGGTGGCGACCCTGGGCTCCACCCTCACAGGGGTCTCTCCAGGCACCCACAGCCTGGGGGCTCGCATCGTGGACGCGGCGGGGCGCGTGCTGTATTCGACCGGATCCATCCCCTTCACCCTGCATCGCGAGGCGAAGGAGACGACCATTCCCACGACACCGCCAGAAGGTGCCTACCAGCCACGTTACGTCCCTCCGTCGAACGGCAAGACGGATTTTCAGCCGACCAATCCCGTACAGCCGTTCAAGCCCAGCCCCGAGAAACCCGACTACTCTTCCCAATCGCAACCGGATTACGCACCCAGCACCACACCCATCCCGCCGTCGTCGGGCACGACCCACCCCGCCTTTGCCCCCAACTATCGCCCATGAGACATGCACCATTCTGGTGCATGTCCGTTCGCAAAGTGTCAGAATCGGAGCCGGACGTGGTGACGTGCCCCGGCCGTTCCATGAACCGTCATTGCAGGGGCTGATGGCGCTGGATTCAGGGTCATGAGCCGTTCAGGATGTCCTCGTTACGCCAGGCCGGATCGCAGCACAGCCCGTGCTGGCCACGGTGGCCCGAAACTTGCTCTCTCTTTGCATATGAACGCCGTCCCCTGTCCCGAGACCCGCATTCTCGACAACCTGGTCACCGGAGTCCTGGTCTTCGACTCGGAAGGCCGGGTGCTGTATCTGAACCAGATGGCCGAGGCCATGCTGGGCCTGAGCGCACGCCACGTGATCGGGCAGCGGCCGGAGCCCCATATCTGCTGCGACGGTCAACCGCTCATCGATCTGGTCGGCAGCGCGCGTGAGGGCGAGGTGATCGGCAAGCGTGGCGCCACCCTGGTGCGTGCCGACCGTGAGCTGATCACCGTGGATTGCACCATTACTCACGCGCCCGAGGAACCGCCGCGCACCATTGTGGAACTGCAGCAGGTGGACCGGCAGTTACGTATACGTCGCGAGAACCAGCTCATCACCCAGCAGGCGGCAACCCGGGACCTGTTGCGTGGTCTGGCACACGAGATCAAGAACCCCCTGGGTGGCCTGCGCGGGGCAGCACAGCTGCTGGCAGCCGAGTTGCCCGAGCCGGGACTCGAGGAGTACACCCGCATCATCATCGAGGAGGCCGACCGCCTGAAGTCCCTGGTCGATGCCCTGCTGGGACCGAACCGCCGACCCGAGTATCGGCCGGTGAATATCCACCAGGTCCTCGAGCGGGTACGCAGCCTGGTCCTGGCCGAGGCCGGTGACCGCGAGCTGGTGATCGAGCGTGACTACGATCCCAGCATCCCCGAGCTGATCGGTGATGCCGACCAGCTCATCCAGGCCGTGCTCAACATCGTGCGCAACGCCGTACAGGCGCTGCAAGGCGTCGAGCGCCCGCGTATTCGTCTGAAGACGCGTATTGCACGAAATTTCACCATCGGCGCGGTACGTCACCGCCTGGTGGCCCGTGTGGAGATCCGTGACAACGGACCGGGCATCCCCGAGGCCATTGCCGACACCCTGTTCCTGCCGATGGTCACCTCCGGCAGCGGCACGGGCCTGGGCCTGTCCATTGCCCAGTCACTGATCACCCAGCACAGGGGGCTGGTGGAATGCAGCAGCCGGCCGGGAGAGACCGTATTCACCCTGTTGCTGCCCTTGCCCGGCAACCGCAATGCGCAGGAGGCTTGAGATGAACACCCCGAACACCGTCTGGGTTATCGACGACGACCGTTCCATCCGCTGGGTACTCGAGAAGGCCCTGCAGAAGGCCGGTATGACGGTGCGCAGCTTCGAGCGCGCCGATGGTGTGCTCGAGGCCCTGGAGCGGGAGAAACCCGACGCCATTCTCTCCGACATCCGCATGCCCGGCATGGACGGCATCGCCCTGCTGGAACAGATTCAGGCGCGTCACCCCGAGATTCCGGTGATCATCATGACCGCGCATTCCGATCTCGACAGCGCCGTGTCCGCCTACCACAGCGGTGCCTTCGAATACCTGCCCAAGCCGTTCGATGTCACCGAGGCGGTCGATCAGGTCAGGCGCGCCTGCCGCCTGCGTCGAGAGCGCCTGGCCGATGCCAGCAGCAGCGAGGAGAGCGGCGCCGAGATCATCGGCGAGGCCCCGGCCATGCAGGAGGTGTTTCGCGCCATCGGTCGCCTGGCGCGCTCCAATATCACCGTACTCATCAATGGCGAGTCGGGCACCGGCAAGGAGCTGGTGGCACATGCACTGCACCATCACAGCCCGCGCGCGAGTGGCCCCTTCATTGCGCTGAACATGGCTGCCATCCCGCACGATCTGCTCGAGTCCGAACTGTTCGGCCACGAGAAGGGGGCCTTTACAGGAGCGCAGGCACGCCGCCCCGGGCGTTTCGAGCAGGCGAATGGAGGCACCCTGTTCCTCGACGAGATCGGCGATATGCCCTTCGAGTTACAGACCCGCCTGCTGCGGGTGTTGGCCGATGGCGAGTTCTACCGCGTGGGTGGGCACGAGCTGGTGAAGGTCGATGTGCGCATCATCGCCGCCACGCACCAGGACCTGGAGCGCCTGGTCGCCGAGGGGCGTTTTCGTGAAGACCTGTTCCACCGTCTCAATGTCATCCGTATCCACATCCCGGCCCTGCGCGAGCGACGCGAGGACATCCCCCTGCTGATGCGGCACTTCCTCAAGCAGGCGGCACGTGAGCTCGATGTCGAGGCCAAGCGCCTGCTGCCGGAGACCGAGGCCCTGTTGCGCAGGCTCGACTGGCCGGGCAATGTGCGCCAGCTCGAGAACACCGCGCGCTGGCTCACGGTGATGGCCTCGGGCCGCGAGATCCACCCCGACGATCTGCCGCCCGAACTGCGCGAGGCCACGTCCCAGGCCCCTGGCGGCGGCGATTGGCAGGACGCCTTGCGTGCCTGGGCCCGTGCCGAACTGGCCAGCGGTCGCCGCGATCTGCTCGAAGAGGCCCTGCCGGCCTTCGAAACGGTGATGATCCGCGTCGCCCTGGAGCAGACGGGGGGGCGGCGCCAGGAGGCGGCGCGCCTGCTGGGCTGGGGCCGCAACACCCTCACGCGCAAGATCAAGGAGTTGGGTCTGGAAGAGGATCTGAAGGACGCCAGCTGAGCCCCCAACCCGGGGGAATGCAGCGGAATCACCGCGGCCGGCGACCCTATAATGCGCGCAGCATCTCTGTCTCAATCACGAGGGGAATCCATGGACAGCACCAGTATCGACCTGGTTGGGTCGAAGATCAGCCAGGTGAAGATCGAGGGTGACACCGTGGCCATCCGTTTCGAACCGGCCTATCTCATCAAGACCATGACCGGCTCGGTGGAGCGTACCCGCTGGTGGCAGAATGGCTGGCTGGTGTTCGAGGGCGCCGAGTTGGAGGACAGCGCGGTGCTCGATGCCCTGCCGGCCGAGTGCGCCGGGGGAGATGTGGGCGAGAACATCTACACCTACCGTGACATGTTGCCGGTGCCGTTGGAGAGTCATGGACAGGCGCATTGCGCGTTGAAGCTGGCCGGCAGCGAGCACCTGTTGAAGGTGAACGCAGCGGCGGTGCGTCTCGACCTGGAAGACGTCGCCAGGTACATCGAGCACATCCGTCCCGAATAGGGCCGGCGGGCAAGCTTCCCGCTCAGCCTTCCAGAATATGGTTGGCGCCATTCAGTGCGCCGTTGGCCGCTTCCATGATCCGCAGACTGATCTCCGGCGGCGCGTCGCGCAGGCCGAGCCGCGCCACAGCGGGCATCTCGTCCAGCGAAGGGCCCTGGAGCAGGGCGCCCTGGCCGATGTCGGCATGGCGGTCGGCGACGATCACCACGTCGGCATAATCCGCGGGTCCGTTGTGATCGCGCATGGGATCCAGGGCATCGTGCAGCGCATGGCGCAACTGAAATCCGAGAGGCCACATCGAGGCGATCAGCCGCGTGACCTCGTTGGCGTATTCGTCGATGGCCTGTTTCAGGCTCCGGGCGTCGATCTTGCGGTCGGTGCGATTGACATAGGTGAGCAGCACCGGTACCCCCAGGCGATGCAGCAGGCCGGCGCTGGCGGCCACATCGGGATCCAGGCGTTCACCGAGACGGGCCAGCACATAGGCGATCGCCGAGACGCGCAGGCTGCGTTCCCACCAGCTGCGCATGGCCGCCAGGATGGCGGGGGTGCGGGAGCGCAGCGTCTCGCGCAGTACGCAGCTGAACACGATCGAGATGGTCCTCTCGTACCCGAGTTGGCGCACTGCCTGGCCGACGTGATCGATGCGGTCCCTGCCTGTCGCGTGGTTGGCGGCGCGGATCAGCTTGGCCGAGAGTACCGGTTCCACCATCAGTGCCTGGGCGATCTGCTCCGGATCGTTCTCCATGTCCAGGATGGCGCGTCCGATCATGGCGCCAACTTCCGGTGGTGACTCCATGGCCAGGCGATCGGCCTCCAGATCGGACAGGATGCTACTGATGAAGAGCGTCTCCGAGCTGCTGTTCAGGAGGGTCTCGCTTTCCTCGACCAGGTAGTTCTCGTCCACGATGATCGAGGACGCACGCTCGAATTGCAGCAGGTCTTCGAGAAGCTGATTGGACACCCGGATGTACTTGACCGGCGTGCGAGCGGTTACCCGGTAGAGCGATGGCCGCAGGCGGCTGATGGGCATGCGCGCCGCCGGGTCGTCGGCGGAGATGATCCGGGTATGGCCATCGCTGGCGCGCAGTTCAACCTCTCCTTCCAGCAGGTACAGGGTGGTATTTTCGGTGCTGCCGAGTTCCAGCAGGCGGGTGCCGGCCTTGGCCGTGCTTATCCTGAGTTGTCGCGCCAAGTCTTCACGCTCGACCGGGCTGAGGGCCTGGAAGCGCTGAAAATGGGCGAGCACGCTGGGGCTGGGGTGGATTCCTGGTTCAGGCATGAGCGTCCTTGTACTCCTCGTGGCCCGCTGGAAAACGCGATGGTCATCACGGATCACGTTTTTCCGTAATCTTATTGAACCACAAGCCCTCTCGAGCAGAGTGGATTTACATGTAGGAATTTTCTGAAAGTTGTCGTTTTCCCGACTCAGTCACCGAGCAGTTCCAGCAGATCAAGCACTTCGCGTCGTGCCTCTTCGAGCAAGCCGGCGAGTGCGCCGGGCGAACAGTCCGGCAATTGCAGGCGCTCGCAGGCGGCCGTCACCCTGGGTGTATCGGTAGCCGGCGAATCGAGTCGGCTGACCGCGATCAGCAGGAGGTCGCCGTATTCGCTGGCGGTTTCGGTGTCTGCCTGGGTCAGGGCCTCGGTGGCGGCCACCAGGGTGTACTGAAACTCCCAGCGCGACAGGATGGTGGTGGTGAGGCGTGGCCCCAGCCGGCGGAGCAGGCCATCCAGGCGGACGGCGTCCTCGATCAGTTCCGGGAAGTCCCGCGCGTAGGCGAGGAGCGCCACCTCGCCGAGGTTGTGTACCAGGCCGACCAGCAAGGCGATTTCAGGGTTCAGGCCAGAACAACGTTGGGCCAGGACGTGGCAGACGGCCGCCACCTGGCGGGCGCGTCCCCAGCATTGCTGCATGCGCCGGGCCAGCGAGGGGGCATGGCAGCGAAACAGTTCACGCAAGGCGAAGGAGACTACCAGCCGGTGGGTCGTCTCCAGTCCGATGCGGGCGATCGCTTCCGGCAGGGTGGCAATCGGCTGTGTGCCCCCGTAGCGGGCACTGTTGGCGACGCGGATCAGTTTGGCGGTGATGGCGGGATCGTTCTCGATCACATGGGCCACCCGACCGGCATCGGCCAGTTCGTGTTGCACGGCCTGGCCCACGCGGATTGCCACATCGGGCAGGCTGGGCAGCAGCAGTTGCTGGCTGTTGAGGTCTTCGTAGAGCTGGTAGGTCAGCTGATCTTCCACTTCGTCGCCGCCAGTAGGTGCCGGTTCGATGATTTCGTGGACCTGATGGTGGGCGGTGTCTCTGGCGGCTGTCCTGCCGCCACCGCATCGGCAGGGAGCGTCACGTAGGTGACCGGGGTTTTCGCCACCACGCGATAGCGGCTGGGACGCAGACGGGCGATGGGTACTTGTCCCGAAGGCTCGTCGTGGCGGATGTGCCGGGTGCCGCCGTCCGCGGCTTGCAGCTCGATCTCGCCCTCGAGCAGGTACAGCAGGTGGTCGTCGGTCTCGCCCAGATCGAGCAGGACACTGCCCCGGGGAGCGTGTTGCAAGGGGGTGACGGCCGCCAGCGCGGCGAGGGCCTCGGGCTCCAGCCGGTCGAGCAGTTGCAGACGCGCAAGCTGGGTGGTCGTGGGATGGGTGTCGGGGATGACGGTTTGCAGCATGGTGCCGGGACCTTGGGACTCTTCCTGTTTCGTCTAGCGACCATGACGCTGCAAACTTGAACTCCCGGACACGAAAAAACCCGCCATAGGCGGGTCTTTTTCAGGCGAAATGCCCGGGGCCGATCAGGGCTCGGAACCCACGATCTGGTGCGACAGCTCCACCACGCGCATGGCCTTTTCCATGTACACCTGGCGGTAGTCCTTCAGCAGACCGTCCTTGCTTGCCCAGTAGTCCTTGCCGGAAATGCCCCCGTCGTGCTCGCGCTCGATGAACTTCTTCTGCAGCTCGAGCATTTCGTTGATGAGCTTTTCCTTTTCGGCCTTCAGTGCTTCCACGTCGCTCATTGTGGATCTCCTGAACGTCGTTGCATGCCGTGACCGGGATTGATCACGGAGCGCGAATATAACACGACGCTGATATTCGACAAACCTGCCCGGATGGGATAGTTCCGGGGGGGTGCCGTTATACGGTGGTGTGTCTGGACGGATCCTGCGCCATTTTGTAGCCAAACCAGACCGATAAACTCCGTTGAAAAGCACAATTGAGTCAAACTACAGATGAGCCACCATTGTCGAGGGAGAGGTTCTCTGTGACTTTTGACACGCCAAAACTCGTAAAACGCGCTCCGCTCCGGCAAGTCGGCCCCGCATTGCGGGCTGCCGCGCAGCGGCGCTTGTGTCCGGCCGTGTCAAATGATTGCGCGAAAAGGATTGAACGCCCGTTCAGCAGCCGCAACCCCGTACCGGCGGTTCGTTGAGCCTCAGCGCACCGGTGAGCCGGGAGACCGACTCCAGCCCGTGGCGATCCAGGTAGTCGAGGATGCCCTGGTTGATCTTCGGCAGGATCAGCGGGTCGTAGAACAGGGCGGTACCCACACCCACCGCGGTGGCGCCGGCGAGCAGGAACTCGATGGCATCCGAGGCAGAGGTCACCCCGCCCTGGCCGATGATGGGCACCCCGTGTTCGCGCGCCACCTGGTAGACCTGGTGGGTCTTGAGCACGGCCACCGGCTTGATCGCCGGGCCGGACAGCCCGCCCTGGTTGTTGCCGATGAAGGGGGTACGCGACTCGATGTCGATGGCCATGCCCATCAGGGTGTTGATCACCGCGAAGGCATCGGTCCCGGCCTCGATGCAGCGCCGTGCGTTCTCGGCGATATCGGTCTGGTTGGGCGAGAGCTTGGTGATCAGCGGCTTGCTCGTCGCCTTGCGGCAGGCCTCGACCACCCGCGCCGACATGGCCGGATCGTTGCCGAAGGCCACGCCCCCTTCCTTGACGTTGGGACAGGAGATGTTGATCTCGATCGCGTCGATGGGCGAGTCGTCGAAGCGTTCGGTGACCGCGATGTACTCCTCGATGGTCGAGCCCGAAACGTTGGCGATGAAGCGGGTTTCCGAAAAATCCAGGGTGGGCAGGATCTCGTCCACCACCCGGTCCACCCCGGGGTTCTGCAGGCCGATGGCATTGAGCATGCCACCCGGGGTTTCGTACACCCGGTGCGGCACGTTACCCGGGCGCGGGCTGCCGGTGGTGCCCTTCAGGCAGACCGCGCCGGCATCCCGGTTGGAGAAGCCGGCAACCCGCGTGTACTCTTCGCCGAAGCCCACGCAGCCCGAGAGCAGCACCAGCGGGGTGGCAAAGTCCAGGCCGCAGAAATCGACGTGCAGGCGAGGGTCGGGGGTGGTCATCAGCGGGGTGTCCTCGAGTGTTTCACGTGGTTCTGTATCAACCGGAGATTCCGCCCAACACGGGCAACATCATCCGCCTGTGCGCCAACACCGGCGCGCGCCTGCACCTGGTCGGACCGCTCGGATTCGAACTGGACGACCGGCGCCTGCGGCGTGCGGGGCTGGACTATCACGAGTATGCCGAGGTGGTGCAGTATCCCCGGCTGGACGACTTCCTGCAACGGGTGCGGCCGGCTCGGCTGTTCGCCCTGAGTACCCGCGGCGAGGAGCGTTTCGACGCGCCGGCCTATTGTCCGGGCGATGCCTTCCTGTTCGGTCCCGAGACACGCGGCCTGCCCGATGCGGTGCTCGACGGCGTGCCCGCGGAACACCGCTTGCGCCTTCCCATGCGCCCGGGACAGCGCAGTCTGAACCTGTCGAATGCGGTGGCGGTGATGCTGTTCGAGGCGTGGCGTCAGCAGGGTTTCGTGGGGGCGGCGGAGGAATAGCGTGATGAACATCCCGCCCGGACCGGGTGGGATGGGGCGAGCTGATTTCTCGGTTTCAGGCGGGTTTCCCCGTCTCGATACGATCGACCCAGCAGGCCATGCAGAACAGCACCCGGGGGCGTACGCGCTTGCGCAGTGCCTCGGGCATCTGCCGATTGGGCAGGCAGACCATCACGCGGTTGCGGAAGCGGAAGGAGAAGGTGCGGCGGATGGCCTTGAGCATGGTGGGGACCCTGAGGTTGGTTTTAATCATTAGAACATTCTAATATTCAGAGGTCAATGTCCTGACCTGGCACCATCTCTTCCGCCGGGGGCTGGGTCTCCTGTACGGGAAGCCAGGCTTCCTGTGCGCAATCACCGTCGAAGCTTCCTCTATAATTCGGCTTTCGTTCAATCTTTCACGGATCGCCGCCATGCGCCTGTTGTCCCTCCTGTTGCTGAGCCTCGTGCTGCTGAGTGCCTGTGGCCAGCGCGGACCCCTGTACCTGCCCGACCGTACGGACGCCCCCCAGGAGGCGCGCTGAGATGGACCACTTCGCGTACCGCGACGGCGAGCTGCATGCCGAAGAGGTCCCCTTGCGCGCGATCGCCGAGTGCCATGGGACCCCGGCCTACGTGTATTCCCGCGCTACCCTGGAACGTCACTGGCGCGCCTTCGACGCGGCCTTTGCCGACCGGCCACACCTGGTCTGCTACGCGGTGAAGGCCAATTCCAACCTGGCGGTGCTGAACGTGCTGGCGCGCCTGGGTTCGGGTTTCGACATCGTCTCGGTGGGCGAGCTGGAGCGGGTGCTGGCCGCGGGCGGCGATCCGGACCGGGTGGTGTTCTCCGGCGTGGGCAAGCGCGCCGACGAGATGGCGCGCGCGCTGGAGGTCGGCATCCGCTGCTTCAACATTGAGTCGGTCTCCGAGCTGGCGCGCCTGGAAGCCGTTGCCGCGGCGCACGGGGTACAGGCCCCGGTGGCGCTGCGTGTCAACCCGGACGTGGATGCGAAGACCCACCCCTATATCTCCACCGGCCTGCGCGAGAACAAGTTCGGCATCGACATCGCACAGGCCGGGGACATCTATCGGCGCGTCGCCGACAGCGCCTACCTGGAGGTCTCGGGCATCGATTGCCACATCGGCTCGCAGCTCACCGAGCTGTCGCCCTTTCTCGACGCCCTCGACCGCGTGCTGGAGTTGCTGGGACGCCTGCGCGATGCCGGTATCGCCATCGACCACCTGGATCTGGGCGGCGGTCTCGGGGCGCGCTATCGCGACGAGACCCCGCCCGAGCCCGGCGACTATGCCGCGGCGCTGGCACAGCGCCTGGGTGATCTCGATTGCGAGCTGTTCGTCGAGCCGGGGCGCGCCATTGCCGCCAACGCGGGCGTGCTGCTCACGTGTGTCGAATACCTCAAGCGCACCGAGGCACGAAACTTCGCCATCGTGGATGCGGCCATGAACGACCTGCTGCGCCCCGCGCTGTACCAGGCGTGGCAGGAAATCGTCACCGTGGAACAGCACCCCGAGGGCGAGACCGACACCTGGGACCTGGTCGGCCCGGTGTGCGAGACCGGCGACTTCCTGGGCAAGGACCGCCGGCTCACCCTGCGCGAGGGCAGCTTGCTGGCGGTGCGTTCGGCCGGTGCCTATGGCTTCACCATGGCCTCCAACTACAACAGCCGGCCGCGCCCGCCGGAGCTGCTGGTCGATGGCGAACGGGTGCATGTCGCGCGCCCGCGCGAGACGCTCGACGACCTGTTCGGGCGCGAGGCCGTGCTCCCCTGATGCAGCGCGTGCCCGAACCCGAGGAGCTGATGGATGACCCGGCGCAGGCCGCCGCCTATGCCGGGGCCGATTTCAGCGAGGCCAACGAGTTGTTCATCCGCCTGTTGCGGCAACTGGTGCCGCAGGGCCTGCGCGGACGTGCACTGGACCTGGGCTGCGGTCCGGCCGACATTCCCATCGCGCTGTTGCGCGAGTACCCGGCGCTGCGTATCGACGCGATCGACGGCGCGCCGTCGATGCTCGAACAGGCTCGCCAGCGCCTGGCGCTGCACCCTGGGGTGGGCGAGCGCCTGCATCTCTCCTGCCAGCGCATTCCCAGCGCCGAACTGCCCGCCGGCGGTTACGATTGCGTGATGAGCAACAGCCTGTTGCATCACCTGCGCGAGCTCGGGGATCTGTGGCTGAACATCGCGCACTGCGCGGCGCGCGGCGCGGCCGTGCTGGTGATGGACCTGGCGCGCCCGGAGTCCCCCCTGGCGCTGGATGCCCTGGTCGAGACCTATGCCCTGAATGCGCCGGAGATCCTGCGCCGCGATTTCCGCAACTCGCTTTGCGCGGCCTGGACGGTGGACGAAGTGCGGGAACAGATTGCCGAGCTCGGCCTGCGCGGGCTGGAGGTGAGCATGGTCAGCGACCGGCACTGGGCGGCGCGCGGCCATCTGGCCGGAGCGGACTGAGTGGAGGAAAACATGCGACTGCACTTCAGCAAGATGCAGGGTCTGGGCAACGATTTCGTGGTGATCGACGCCACGCGCCGCCCGGTCGAACTGGATCCCGGGCAGCTGCGTCACCTCGCCGATCGTCGCTTCGGCGTCGGTTGCGACCAGATCCTGCTGGTCGAGCCGCCACGCCTGCCGGGTACCGATTTTCATTACCGCATCTTCAACGCCGATGGCTCCGAGGTGGAACAGTGCGGCAACGGCGCGCGCTGCTTCGCCCGTTTCGTGCGCGACCACGGGCTCACCGACAAGGACGTGATCCCGGTCGGCACCGCCGGTGGTCCCATCACGCTCCAGGTGCTCGACGACGGCCAGGTGCGGGTGGACATGGGAGCACCCTCCCTGGAGCCGGCCGATCTGCCCTTCGAGGCAGAGGAGCGCGCCTCGACCTACACCCTGGCGTTGGATAACGGCGAAGCGGTCACCCTCAGCGCGGTGTCGATGGGCAACCCGCATGCCGTGCTGCTCGTGGACCAGGTGGCAGATGCCCCGGTCGAGACCCTGGGCCCGCGAATCGAGCATCACCCGCGCTTTCCCCGGCGGGTGAACGTGGGTTTCATGGCGGTGCGCAACCGGCACGAGATCGACCTGCGTGTCTGGGAACGCGGAGCCGGCGAGACCCTGGCTTGCGGCACCGGGGCCTGTGCTGCGGTGGTCGCCGGCCGCCTGCGCGGACTGCTGGAGGAGCCGGTGACGGTCCACCTGCCGGGTGGGGATCTTGTGATAAGCTGGGACGGAGAAGGCCAGCCCGTCTGCATGACCGGTCCGGCCACCGAGGTATTCGAGGGCGACATCGCGTTATGAGTCTGCAGCACGACGACAAGCCGGCGGACACCGATTTCGAGCAGGTGGTTGCCGACTACCTGATCGCTCACCCGGACTTCCTGGTCCGCCACCCCGAGGTGCTGGCCGAAATCGACATCCCGCACCCCACTGGTAGCGCGGTCTCGCTGATCGAGCGCCAGGTGCGCATCCTGCGCGAGCAGAATCACCACATGCGCGACCAGCTCGCCGATCTGGTCGCCATCGCCCGCGAGAACGATACCCTGGCAAGGCGCCTGCACCGGCTCACCCTGGCGCTGATCGAGGCCCGTGCCTTCGACGAGGTCCTCAACACCCTGCAGGACGAGCTGCGCAACCTGTTTCATGCCGATGCGGTGGAAATGAAGCTCTTCTCTGCAGAGGAGCTGGCCGCGCACAAGGCCGAGCATGGTCCGGCGATGTTCACCGACTTCATTGAATGTGAGCGTCCGACCTGCGGCAAGCTGCCGGCCGAGCAGCTGGAGTACCTGTTCGGTTCGCAGGCCGCCGAGACCGGCTCGGTGGCCCTGATCCCGCTGCATGCCCCGCCACTGGTCGGCGTGCTGGCGATCGGCAGCCACGATCCGCAGCGTTTTCATGCCGAGAAGAGCGTGGATTTCCTCAAGCGCCTGGCGGATATCGTCAGTGCCACCCTGAGTGCCGTCTCCAGTCCAGGATCATGAGTTCCCAGGCGGAAGACACCTGGCTGTTGGACTACCTGGACCACCTCCGTTACGAGCGCCGCCTGTCGCCGCGCACCCTGGATGCCTACCGTCGCGATCTGGAAGACTACCTCGCCTGGTGCCGGGACCAGGGGTGCCCGCCGTGGGAGGGTGCCGATGCCCAGCAGCTGCGCCGTTATGCCGCGGCCCGTCACCGACAGGGCCTGTCGGCGCGCAGCCTGTCGCGCCGGCTCTCGGCGTTGCGTGGCCTGTTCACCTTCCTGTTGCGCGAATCCCGGGTGCGTATCAATCCCGTCGCCGAGGTACGCGCGCCGCGGGCTGTCCGCCGTCTGCCCGCTGCCCTCGACGTGGACCAGGTTGGCCGCCTGATGGATGTTCCGGGCGAAGACCCGCTGGCGAGGCGCGACCGCGCCATCCTCGAGCTCTTCTATTCCAGCGGGCTGCGGCTGTCCGAGCTGGCGGGGCTGGATGTCGGTGACCTGCCCGGCCCGGACGCGCTGTTGCGGGTGACCGGCAAGGGCCGCAAGGACCGCCAGGTGCCGGTGGGCAGACAGGCGCGCGAGGCTATCGAGGACTGGTTGCAGGTCCGTGAACAACTGGCGCACAAGGGTGAGCCGGCGCTGTTCGTGGGCCGACATGGCCGCCGCCTGAGCCCGCGTGCCATCGAGCAGCGGGTCGCCCTGCATGCTCGCCGACAGGGGCTGCCCGTACACGTTCATCCGCACATGCTGCGACACTCCTTCGCCAGTCATCTGCTGGAATCCTCGGGCGAGTTGCGCGCGGTTCAAGAACTGCTCGGGCATGCCGATATCGCGACCACGGAAATCTACACGCATCTCGATTTCCAGCACTTGGCTCAAGTCTATGACCAGGCGCATCCGCGCGCCCGCAGGCGGAGCGACTGAAGCACCGGGAGAAGCGCAAATGGCTCTCATCGATACTCGCCGTTGCCGCCGACTCGTGACGGGCCTGCTGTTGTTCTGCCTGAGTGTCCCGTCCCTGGCCGGGACCCTGCGCCTGGGCGTCTTCCCCTATTTCTCCGCCGAGCAACTGGTCGCCCTGCACCGCCCGCTGAAGGACTACCTGGCGAAGACCACCGGGTTGCACATCCGCCTGGTGTCAGCACCGGACTTTCACACGTTCAAGCGTCGTACCCTGGAAGGCCACTACGACTTGCTCATCACCGCCCCCCATCTCGGACGGGTGGCCGAGCAGCGGGCGGGTTATCGCTGGCTGGGGGTGACGATCAATCGCTCGGAAGCCGTGTTTGTTGCCCCGCGGGACACCGATATCCGACAGCTCGCCGATCTGCGGAGCAAGCGCCTGGCTCTTCCGCCGCGCCTGGCGATCATTCACCAGATGGCGCTCGAGGCCCTGGAGGGCGTGGGGCTGAAGCCGGGCAGGGATCTCACCATCATGCCCCGCCGCACGCACGACCAGGCCCTGTACGCGGTGATTCGGGGCGATGCCGATGCCGCCGCCATCGCTCGCCCCACCTGGCTGCGCTACAATGCCCCTGGAAAAGAGCGCCTGCAGGTCATCGGGCGCTCCGCCTCCATCCCTGGTTTCGCTGTGATGGCCCATTCCCGACTCGCCCCTGAACTACGCGAACGCCTGCGCAAGGCGCTTCACGCCTTCGCCGGCACGCGCGAGGGCAAGGCCTATTTCAGCAGCACGGGGCTGGGAGGGGTGCGCGCGATCGAGACGGCCGACCGGGCACTGCTCGATCACTACCTGGCGCGTATTCAGGCAGCGCTCAAGGGGGAGTGAGGTACGCATGGCCCGTTCTCTGACCCTGCGCATCCTGCTGCCGGTGATCGGGGTCCAGTTGCTGGTGTTCACGGTGGGTGGCTGGGTGCTCGATTCGAGCATGAAGCACCACGCCGAGCGCCAGTTCGAGACCCAGATCCAGCCGATTCGCGCCCTGATCAATACGGTGCTCGCGCCGCCCCTGTTTGCCGAGGACATGGGGTCGCTCAAGCGCCGCGCGAACGAAATCATGGAGGCCAACCCCTCACTGGCCTGGCTGGTGGTGGACGATACCGAAGACCGGGTGCTGGTCGAGCTTGGTCCGGCGCCGCACATCGAGCCCGAACCCTCCGCTACCCTGGACCAGGGCTTTGCCGACGGGACCTATCGGCTGGGCTTCCCGTTGCGCCTGAGCGGCGAGGACGTCGGCTTCGTCCATGTCGGCGTGCGCCTGGACTCTCTGCATGCTTTCGTGCAATCGTTTGAACGCACCCTGGTGGGCATCGGCCTGGTCAGCCTGGCCTTGTCGGCTCTGCTCACCGGTCTCACCGTGTGGAAACGCACCCGCCAGTTGCGCGAACTGGGCGAGGCCACCGAGGCCCTCACCCGCGGCGAGGTGCCCGAGGTGGTGACCCACGGGCACGACGACGAGGTCGGGCGCCTGGCCCGCGCCTTCAATACCATGGCGCACGTGATCGAGGAACGCCGCCAGGCCCACGACCGCGAACGCAGCCGGCTGCGCGCCATCGCCGACTATACCTTCGCCTGGGAGATCTGGATCGATCCCGAGGGCC
The DNA here is from genome assembly GCF_000801295.1 of endosymbiont of unidentified scaly snail isolate Monju. Taxonomy (NCBI): domain Bacteria; kingdom Pseudomonadati; phylum Pseudomonadota; class Gammaproteobacteria; species endosymbiont of unidentified scaly snail isolate Monju. The sequence continues at coordinate 39,465 of NZ_AP012978.1, forward strand.
GGTTGATCTGGACCAACCCCTCGGCCCTGCGGGTCACTGGCTACACCCCGGAAGAGTTGCTGGTGATGGAAGACTTTCCCCGCCCGCTGATGAGCGACGATGCCGCCTGCGACAAGGCGACCTGGCAGCGCATCCTGCGTGAACCCGAGGGCGGCGACGTGGAATGCCCGTTACTGCGCCGTGACGGCAACTGTATCTGGGTGTCCATGTACTGGCAGCCACTGCTCGATGCCGATGGCCATTTGCTCGGCAAGCGGGCCTCATTCATCGACGTGAGCGAGCGACGGCGTGCCCAGGAGTCTCTCGAGGCCTCGTTGCGTGAACTGCGTGCCGTCGAACTGCGCCAGCAGGAACTGCTGGCCCGCTCCGAGCGTCAACAGGCCCGCTTCCGCGCCCTGCTTTCGGCCATGAACCTGGGCATCCTGTTCGAGACCCCCGAAAAACGGGTGGAATACGTCAACCCCGCCTTCATCGACATGTGGGCACTGGATCCCGAAGTCAGCCTGGTCGGACGCCCGGTGAACGAGGTGCTGGAACTGTCCCGCTATAAGTTCGCCCATCCCATGCGCGGTTCGCACGGCGTGCTGCATGTCGAGAACACCCACGAGGTGAGCGAGCAGTTCGAGATCCATCTTGGCGACGGCCGTATCCTCACCCAGGTCTCCTATCCCGTGCACGACAACGAAGGCCGCACCATCGGTCGCCTCTGGCTGTACGAGGATGTGACCAACGAGCGCCAGACCGCCGAGCAGCTCATCTACCTGGCCGAGCGTGATTCGCTCACCGGCCTGTACAACCGGCATCGTTTCCAGATCGAGATGGAACGCATGATCGGCATGTCGCAACGCTTCGGCCACCGCTTCGCCCTGCTGTATTTCGACCTCGACGAGTTCAAGTACATCAACGATACCTTCGGCCACCGCGAGGGCGACACCGTGCTCACGCGCATTGCCGGCGAACTGGCCCAGGTTGTGCGCAAGAACGACGTGCTGGCGCGCCTGGGCGGCGACGAGTTTGCCATTATCACCCTGGTCAACAAGGACCTCGACGAGGTGAAGCAACTGGCGCACCGCATTGTCAACGCGGTCGCGCGCATCCCCTTCCGCTTCCACAGTCAGAACATCCGCATCACCACCAGCATCGGGATCTCGGTGTATCCCGATCTGGCGCGCGACATCGAGACCCTGGTGGCGCAGGCCGATGCGGCCATGTACCAGGCCAAGGCGCAAGGCAAGAACACTTGGTCGATGTACGACCGCTCGCGCGACGCCACCTCCACCATGATGGCGCACATGACCTGGGCGCAGCGCATCGAATACGGCCTGGAGAGCAACCTGTTCGAGCTGCATTTCCAGGGCGTCTACCGCGTGCCCTCGCGCGAGCTGGCGCACCTCGAGGCCCTGGTGCGACTGCGCGACAGCGACGATCCCGACAACCTCTACATGCCCGGCCAGTTCATCCCCATCGCCGAGAAGAACGGCAAGATCCTGGCCATCGACCAGTGGGTGGTGCGCCAGGTGATCCGTCTGCTGGCCAAGCATCCGGCCATGCCGCCGGTGGCGGTCAACATCTCTGGCCGTTCCTTCGACGACCCCTCGCTGCCGCAGCGCATCCGCCGGTGGCTCAACGACGCGGGCGTGGCTCCCGAGCGCCTGCTGGTGGAGCTCACCGAGACCGCCGCAGTGTCCGACATCCAGGACGCGCAGCGTTTCATCGAAGGCCTGCACCAGGCCGGCTGTCGGGTGTGCCTGGACGACTTCGGCGCCGGCTTTTCCTCCTTTGCCTATCTCAAGCACATCACCGCGGATATCCTCAAGATCGACGGCCAGTTCATCCACGACCTGCCCAACAATCCCGAAAACCAGATCTTCCTGCGCGCCATGCTCGACGTGGCCACCGGGCTGCACAAGACCACCATCGCCGAGTTCGTGGACAGTCCGGCCGTGTTCGAGATGCTCGCCCAATTCGGTATCGATCTGGCCCAGGGCTACTACCTCGACAAGCCCCGGCCCGACCATCCCGCCATCCCGGGGAGAGAGGCCTCGGCCGAGAATTCGAGCTGATTCTCCCTGTCCGCGCCTCGTGGCGCAGGTCCTGCGGGTCGAGTCGCGGTAGAATCCTCTCTTCTTCAACCGGCTTCAGGACATTCCCGTGCAGGAGATTCGTGGAACCACCATTCTCTCGGTCCGTCGAGGCGGCCGTGTCGTGATCGGCGGCGACGGCCAGGTGTCGATGGGCAACACCGTCATGAAGGGCAATGCGCGCAAGGTGCGGCGCCTCTACAAGGGGCAGGTGCTGGCCGGTTTCGCCGGAGCCACCGCCGATGCCTTTACTCTGTTCGAGCGTTTCGAGGGCAAGCTCGAGAAACATTCCGGCAACCTGGTGCGCGCCGCCGTGGAACTGGCCAAGGACTGGCGCACCGACCGCATGTTGCGCCGCCTGGAGGCCCTGCTGGTGGTGGCCGATGCCGAGGCCTCGCTGATCCTCACCGGCACCGGCGACGTGGTCGAGCCCGAGGACAGCCTGATGGCCATCGGTTCTGGCGGCAGTTACGCCCAGGCCGCAGCGCGCGCCCTGCTGGACAACACCGAGCTGTCCGCGCGCGAGATCGTCGAGAGAGGCCTGAACATCGCCGCCGACATCTGTGTGTACACCAACCACAACCTGGTTATCGAGGAACTCGACAGCAATGTCTGATACCACTCCCGAAGAGATCGTCCATGAGCTCGACAAGCACATCGTTGGCCAGCAGGAGGCCAAGCGCGCGGTAGCCATCGCGCTGCGCAACCGCTGGCGGCGGATGCGTGTCGATCCGGCACTGCGCAACGAGATCACGCCAAAGAACATCCTCATGATCGGTCCCACCGGGGTGGGCAAGACCGAGATCGCGCGCCGCCTGGCGCGCCTGGCTGATGCGCCCTTCATCAAGGTCGAGGCCACCAAGTTCACCGAGGTGGGCTATGTGGGCCGCGAGGTCGATTCCATCATCCGTGACCTCGCCGATTCGGCGGTGAAGATGGTGCGCGAGCAGGAGATGGAAAAGGTACGCGACGTGGCCCGCGAGGCCGCCGAGGAGCGGGTGCTCGACGCCCTGCTGCCGCCACCGCGCACCACCAGCTGGGAGGCCGAGGCCGCCACCCCGCCGGCCTCGGGCACGCGCGAGAAGTTCCGCGAGAGGCTGCGTGCCGGCGAGCTCGACGAACGCGAGATCGAGATCGAGGTAACGGGGCCGCAGCTGGGCGTGGAGATCATGGCCCCGCCCGGCATGGAGGAGATGACCAGCCAGTTGCAGAGCCTGTTCCAGAACATCGGCAGCGGTCGCAGCAAGCGCCGCAAGCTGCGCATCCGCGATGCCATGAAGCTGCTCACCGACGAGGAGGCCGCGCGCCGGATCAACGAGGAAGACCTGAAGCTGCGCGCCATCGAACGGGTCGAGCAGCAGGGCATCGTTTTCATCGACGAGCTCGACAAGGTCACCAGCCGCGCCGAGGCGCATGGCGCCGATGTCTCGCGCGAGGGCGTGCAGCGTGACCTGCTGCCGCTGGTCGAGGGCTGCACCGTCACCACCAAGCACGGCATGGTGCGAACCGATCACATCCTGTTCATCGCCTCGGGCGCCTTCCACCTGAGCAAACCCTCGGACCTGATCCCCGAGCTGCAGGGCCGCCTGCCGATCCGCGTGGAGCTGAGCGCCCTGTCGGTGGAAGACTTCGTGCGCATCCTCACCGAGCCCGATGCTTCGCTCACCGAGCAATACCAGGCGCTCATGGCTACCGAGGGGGTGGACCTGGAGTTCACCGAGGACGGCATCCGGCGCATCGCCGAGATCGCCTGGCAGGTCAACGAACGCACCGAGAACATCGGTGCGCGTCGCCTGCACACGGTGATGGAGCGGCTGCTCGAGGAAGTCTCCTTCATGGCCCCGCGTTACCAGGGGCAGACCATCACCATCGATGCCGCCTACGTGGACCGTCACCTCGAGGCCCTGTCGGAAAACGAGGATCTCAGCCGCTACATCCTCTGAAGGGCCTGCTGGGCCAGGCGCAGCAGGCAAGCTTCCCAGTCATTGCCGAGACCGAGCAGCACCAGGCGTGGCGGCAACAGGCCCAGTGGCTGCGCCAGTGCCAGCGCCTCACTGACCCCCAGTGCATGCGCGGAGCCGGTGACGGGGGCGGTCAGCAGGTCGTGGTCACGCAGCAGCCGGGAAGCGGTGGCGCCGGGTGGCAGCGCATCGAGCAGCAGGGCCGCATCCACCTCACGCAGCGCGGGCAGCAGATCGAGCCCGGGATGGAGGATGCGGCGATGCACCCCCTCCCAGCCGCTGTCAGCCGGAGGCCATTCCTCCAGCCGCTTCAGCGCCTGCCAACCCGCGCGGTCTCCCGGATGGTGCGATCCGATGCCCGCCAGCAGCAGACGTCTCATCGCTGGTGCACTTTCAGCCGCAGGAAATGGGTGGCGCAAGAGATGCAGGGATCGTAGTTGCGTATCACCTGCTCGGCGTGATGGCGCAGATCCTCCGCCGGGTGTCGCAGGCCGAAGGCCTCCAGGCTCAGGCGCAGGTCTTCTTCGATCCGTGCCTGGTTCTGACTGGTGGGCGGTACGGATCCGTGCCTGTCGTACCCGTCCCGCGTCATCGAACTGGTAGCGATGCCACAACAGGCCGCGCGGCGCCTCGGTGGCTCCGAAGCCCACGCCCTCGCGTGCCCGCCAGGGCTGTGCCGGTGTATGCGGCTGGTAGTCTGCCAGCAGGCGGGCCGCTTCGTGCACGGCCAGCAGGATCTCGACCGCGCGCGCGACGATACCGTGAAAGGGGTTGGCGCTGGGAAAGGACAGGCCGGTGGCGCGCAGGCCGGTGGCGCGCAGGGCGGCGGCCACCGGCGGCGGCAGGCGGTCGTGGTTGAGGTTCAGGCGCGCCAGGGGTCCCACGAGGTAGGGTCGCCCGTGCAGGTGTGCGTGCAGGGCCGTGGAGTACGGCTGCTGGCGCTCGCTGAAATGCGCCTCGAAGTCGGCGGCATCGATCGCCAGGCCGTCGCTGGAGACGATGCTGCCGGCGTACAGCGGGTATTCTTCGGGGTGGCGCAGGGCCACGCTCACGAAGGCCTGGCGTATTTCGGGGAGAGGCAGGGTGGCGCACCAGGCGAGCAGTGCCTCGGCTTCGTCCCGCGCATCCAGCAGGCGTTCGCGCAAGGCCGCCACGGCTGCGGCCGCCGGCGCGCGCGCGAAACCGCCGGGCACCACGCCCACGGGGTGTACCGAGCGGCCACCGAACAGGGCGATGAGGTCGTTGCCCAGTGCCTGCAGGCGCAGCCCGCGCCGCAGCACCTCCGGGTGTTCCCCGGCCATGGCCATGGCGTCATCGAAGCCGAGAAAATCCGGGAGCGCCAGCAGGTGGATGTGCAGGGCGTGGCTCTGCAACCATTCGCCGCAATAGAACACGCGGCGCATGGCGGTGATCCACGGATCGGGCACCATGCCGAAGGCCTGTTCGATGGCCTGGCTGGCACTCATCTGGTAGGCGACGGGGCAGATGCCGCAGATGCGCGCCACTGCGTCCAGCAACTCGCCGGGATCGCGCCCCTCGAGCAGTTTCTCGAAATAGCGCGGCGGCTCGAAGATGCGCAGCCGGAGTTCGCGGATGCCGCGGTCGTCGATCTCCAGCTCCAGCGCCCCCTCGCCCTCGACACGGGTCAGCGCCGGCACCCGGATACTGATGCGTCGTCCCTCACCCATCCTTCACCTCGTCGCGCAATGCCAGGCCGGGTGTGCGGAAGGCCTCGGCCTGGCTGTGGAAGAACAGCAGCCTGCGTGCCAGGGTTTCGGGGGGTTGGCCCTGTACCCGCAGGTAACGTGTCAGGCTGGTGACCTCCGCCGAGCTGGCGACCGGACCGGAGCACCACCCGTAACAAGGACGACCGAGGCCCGGGCACAGGGCGCCACAGCTGCTGCGCACCACCGGCCCGAGGCAGGGTTTGCTCGCGCTTGCCAGTACACAGACGTGGCCGGCGCGCTTGCAGGCCTGGCACAGGATCTCGGTTTCGGCCGGCGGCGGCACGCCACGCACCAGGCTGGCCAATGCGGACACCACCTGACGGGTGGTCACGGGGCAGCCCCACAGTTCGAGATCGACCTCCACGTGCGCGCGCACCGGCTCGGCCTGCGCCAGACTGTCGATGAACTCGGGACGGGCATAGAGGGCGGTGCGCCAGGCGGCCTCCCTTGCATCGAGATTGCGTAGGGCCTGCAGGCCACCGGAGGTGGCACAGGCCCCCATGGTCACCAGCCAACGGCTGTGCTGGCGCACCTGGCGGATGCGCGCGGCCTCCTCGGCGGTGGAGATGCTGCCTTCCACCAGGGCGATGTCGACTTCGGCTTCCGGGGCATTCGGTCCTGCCTCGAGGAAGTGCACGATCTCCACCGTACTGGCCAGCTCCAGCAGGGCCTCGCCCGCGTTCAGCAGCGCGAGTTGGCAGCCGTCACAGGAACTGAACTTGTGCACCGCCAGGCGGAGTCGGTCCATCACAGCCCCCGAATGCCCAGCAAGGGGCGCAGCGTCGGCCAGGGCAGAACCGGGCCGTCGCGGCACACGAACAGGGGGCCGAGCTGGCAGTGGCCGCAGTGTCCGACACCGCAGTGCATGTTGCGCTCCAGACTCAACCAGATGTCTTCGGCCGCCACGCCGTGCTGCTCCAGTGCCCGGGCCACGGCGGTCATCATCGGTTCGGGACCGCAGATCATGGCCAGCGCGCCGGCGCAGCCACCCGGGAGGCGGTCCAGCAATTCGGTCACCAGCCCCTGGTGCCCGGGCCAGCCGGGGCCTGCCACATCGGCAGCCAGCAGCACCCGGGTGTCGGGTTGCTGTGCCCAGGCCTCGTACTGTGCGCGCCACAGCAGGTCGTCGCTGTGACGCACGCCCTGCAGGATGGTGAGCCGCCCGTAATGTGAGCGGCGCCGCATCACATGGCGGATCACCGAGACTGCCGGGGCGCATCCAAGGCCGCCGGTGATCACCAGCAGGTCGCGCCCGCCGGCGGCATCCAGGGGCCAGCCCTGTCCGAAAGGGCCCCGCAAGCCCAGCCGGTCGCCGGGGCGTAGCTGTGCCAGGGCGCGGGTCACCCGCCCCACCGCGCGCACTGTATGTGCAAGCGATTCGCGCTCGTCCACGTCCGAGGCGATGGAGATCGGTACCTCGCCCACGCCCGGCAGGTACAGCATGTCGAACTGTCCCGGAGCGAAACGCCAGTTCGTGCGTTGTGCCGGATCGGTGAAGCGCAGTCGCAGGGTGAAGATATCGCGTCCCTCGGCGATGTGCTCGACCACTTCTACCTCCGCGGGTGGGGTCTCAGGCATGGGGCGGCTCCATCAGGGTCGTCGCCTCGCTGACGAGATCGATGCCGACCGGACACCAGCTGATGCATCGTCCGCAGCCGACACAACCGCTGCGTCCGTACTGTGCGACCCAGGTATCGAGTTTGTGGGTGAGCCATTGCCGGTAGCGCATGGCCACCTGGGTGCGCAACGGCCGGCCGTGCAGCAGGCTGTGACCGTCGGCAAAACAGGAGTCCCAGAGCCGCCAGTGTGCCGAGGTGTCCGCTGCCAGGGCCGGGCGCTCCTCGTGCCGATGGCAGAAGCAGGTGGGGCAGACGGCGGTGCAGTTACCGCAGGCCAGGCAACGTCCCTCAAGAGCCTGCCAGCGTGCGTCCTCGGCGAGTGCCAGCAGGCTTCCGGGCAGGTCCGGCGGCAGTTGGCGGTGTTGCGCGGCGCGCGCGGCCTCGTGCTCGCGGTGCGCGGCCTGGCATTGTTCGGCACTTGCGGCGGGCAGCGCCAGGGTGTGCATCAGGTGCCGGCCGGCCGCGGAACCGGCCTGTACCACGAAGCCGTCGTCCAGTTCGTGCAATGCCAGATCGAAACCGCTTTGGCATTCCGGGCCGTCACCGGTATCGGCGCAGAAGCAGGTGGTTGCGGGATGGGAGCAGTGCATGCCCACCAGGAACAGGGCCTCGCGGCGTGCGCGATAGTCGGTGTCGGCGGGTTCGCGGAGGAAATGCCGGTCGAACAGGTCGAGGGCGGCCAGGTCGCAGGCGCGAACACCGAGTACGGCCAGCGGCTCTGCGCGCGCCTTCGCGGCGGTGAAATGCAATCGGCCATCGGCATCGCGGCCGACCTCCCACATCGGCGCCTCGGGCGGAAGCAGCAGGGGTTTGAGGGCCCCGGGGCCATTGGCCCAGGCGAAGCATCGTGGTCCCTCGTCCCGCAGCAGTCGGTAACTGCCGGGCCCCTGGCGATCGTGCCAGCCGACGGGCAATTCGGTGGCCCGCATGATCTCGCGGTAGACGATGGCGCCACCCTCTGCCACGGGGCCGATACAGCGTCCATGCTCCGCGCGCAGACGGTCTATCAGTGTCTGCAGCTGCTCGCGCGGCAGGAAGCGTGGTTGCGCCATGTCGATCTCCCGGGGTCTGTCTCCCGGTATAGCACAGGCCCGGGCGAGGCACCGGTCTGAACACCATCGGCTTGAGCAGGAGCAAGAAAGTCCCGGGAATGCGTGGCGGCAGGTGACTACCTCCCCTTGCGGGGGGTGAAAAGGTGGCGGGGTCTCGCCACAATAGACGGGTTTCCAATTCATCGTGGATCAATGAACATGCTCAACACGCCCAATCCCACCGAACTCAACCTGCACCGCTTGTCGCGCGTGCTGGAAATCAGCTTCGACGACGGCAGCAACTTCAAGCTGCCGGCCGAGTACCTGCGCGTCTATTCGCCTTCGGCCGACGTGGCCGGGCATGGCCCGGGCCAGCGCAAGGTGCCGCTGGGCAAGGAGGGCGTCGGCATCGACCGCCTCGAGCCGGTGGGCAACTACGCCATCCAGATCGTGTTCGATGATGGTCACGACACCGGCATCTATTCCTGGGAAACCCTGTACAATCTGGGGAAACACTACGACGCCCTTTGGGCGGCCTACCTCGAAGAACTGAAGGAGAAGGGCTATACCCGCAAGGACCCGTCGTCCTGAAACCCGACGCAGGAACCAGGGCATGAGCGAGCAGGACACCACCCATTTCGGCTTCCGCCAGGTACCCAAGCAGGAGAAGGCGCGCCTGGTGCGCGGGGTCTTCGACTCGGTGGCCGAAAAATACGACATCATGAACGACCTGATGTCCTTCGGTGTGCATCGGCTGTGGAAGCGTTTCGCCATCGAGCTGGCCGGGGTGCGTCCCGGGCAGACGGTGCTGGACCTGGCCTCGGGCACCGGCGATCTCGCCGACCGCTTTGCCGGCCTGGTCGGTCCGCAGGGGCTGGTGGTGATGTCCGACATCAACGCCAGCATGCTCTCGGTGGGCCGCGACCGCATGCTCGACCGTGGGCACGCCGGCAACATGGCCTTCGCCCTGATCAATGCCGAGCAACTGCCGATCGCCGACGCCAGCGTGGACCTGGTGACCATCGCCTTCGGGCTGCGCAACGTCACCGACAAGGAGTCGGCACTGGCCGAGATGTACCGGGTGCTGCGCCCCGGTGGGCGCGCCCTGGTGCTGGAATTCTCCCACCCCACCAGCCGGCCGCTGGAGAAGCTCTACGATATCTACTCCTTCGGCGTGCTGCCGCGCATGGGCCAGCTGGTGGCCAACGACGCCGAGAGTTACCGCTACCTGGCCGAGTCCATCCGCATGCACCCTGACCAGGAGACCCTCAAGGGGATGATGGAGGCGGCCGGTTTCGAGCGCTGCGACGTGCACAACCTCACCGGCGGCATCGTCGCCATCCATCGCGGCTTCCGGCTCTGAGGGCGGGCGCCATGAGCGTGCGCGAGCTTGCCCTGCAGGCCATCGAGACGGCGCTCAACGCGCTGATCGAGCGCGATCCCGAAGCGCGCAAACGGCTCGCTGCCTGGCACGGCCGCGTGATCGCCATCGCCCTGCGCGGCACCGGGCTCACCTTCTACTTCGTGCCCGATGCGGCCGGCCGCCTGCAACTGCTCGGCCGCTACGAGGGCGAGCCCGACGCGCTCATCGAGGGCAGTCCGATCGACCTGATGCGCGCCTCGGACAAGCGCGAGGGCCTGGCGCAGCTGTTCGCGGGCCATGTGCGCCTGCACGGCGACACCGAGCTGGCGCGCATCGACTGGCTCGAGCAACGCCTGCGGGATCGCGAATCATGATGCCGTTGCGCGAGGCCCTGCGCGTGGTGCATATCGCCTGGGTGCTGGCGCGCCACGGGCTCGACGAGATCCTGCTCGCCACCCACCTGTTCCGACCGATCCGCTTCCTGCGCTATCTCTCGCCCTTCTGGCTGGCCAGCCTGGGCCGGCGACCACCGCGCGGGGTGCGTATCCGCCGCGCGCTCGAGGACCTGGGTCCCATCTATGTCAAGTTCGGGCAGATCCTCTCCACCCGTCGCGACCTGCTGCCCGACGACATCGCCGAGGAACTGAGCAAGCTGCAGGACCAGGTGCCGCCCTTCCCCGGCGAGCAGGCGCGTGCCATCATCGAGCAGTCCCTGGGTGCGCCGGTCTCCGAGCTGTTCGCCGAGTTCCAGGTCGAGCCGCTGGCCTCGGCGTCCATCGCCCAGGTACATGCCGCGCGCCTGCACGACGGCTCCGAGGTGATCGTCAAGGTGGTGCGCCCCGGCATCGAGAAGACCATCCGGCGTGATGTCGAACTGCTCTACACCATTGCCCGGCTGGCACGGCGCTACTCGCGCGAGGCGCGTCGCCTGCGTCCGGTAGAGGTGGTCGAGGAATACGACCGTACCATCCACGACGAACTGGACCTGATGCGCGAGGCGGCGAACTGCGCCCAGCTGCGGCGCAACTTCGAGCGCAGCGAGATGCTCATCGTGCCGCAGGTGTACTGGGACTACACCCGGCGCAATGTCATGGTGCAGGAACGGGTCTACGGCATCCCGGTGGACCGGGTCGAGGACCTGAAGCGCGCCGGTATCGATCTCAAGCGCCTGGGTGAGTATGGGGTGGAGATCTTCTTCACTCAGGTCTTCCGCGACAACTTCTTCCATGCCGACATGCACCCGGGCAACATCTTCGTAACGCCCGAGGGACGCTACATCAGCGTGGACTTCGGCATCATGGGCACCCTGACCACCGAGGACCAGCGCTACCTGGCGGAGAACCTGCTGGCCTTCTTCCACCGCGACTACCGCCGGGTGGCCGAGCTGCACGTGGAGTCCGGCTGGGTGCCGCCGAACACCCGGGTCGAGGAGTTAGAGGCGGCGATCCGCACCGTCAGCGAGCCCATCTGGGAGAAGCCCATTGCCGAGATCTCCTTCGGCCAGTTCCTGCTGCGCCTGTTCCAGACCGCGCGCCGCTTCGATATGGAGGTCCAGCCCCAGCTGGTGCTGTTGCAGAAGACCCTGCTCAACATCGAGGGCCTGGGGCGCATGCTCTACCCCGACCTGGACCTGTGGAGCACCGCCAAGCCCTTCATGGAACGCTGGATGGCGCAACAGGTCGGTCCGCGCGCGTTCGCCCGCCGAGTGAAGGAGTCGCTGCCGCAACTCTCCGAGGAACTGCCCGAGATCCCGCACCTGGCCTGGCGATTGCTCAAGAAGGCCAACGAGGGCGAACTGGAGATCCGCTGGCGCTCCGACGAGCTGGAGCGCCTGCGCCGCGAGCTGCATGCCGGTCAGCGTGCTACCCGGCAGACCATCGTCGGTGGCAGTCTGCTGCTCGGCGGCCTGCTGCTCAACCTGGGGACGGCACCGCTGTTGCCGAGCATCGGCAACCCGCCGCTGGCCCTTGGCCTGAGCGGCGTCGGACTGGCGCTGTTGCTCCGCCAGTTACTGAGACAACCCTAGTAAAGCAACGCTCAGAGCGCTCCCCGTGGGCGGGCCTCAGGGCGTCCATCCACGGTGTTGCGCTGGCTTGACATGGAAAATGGCCATGCCTGCTGCCTGCTGCCTGCTGCCTGCTGCCTGCTGCCTGCTGCCTGCTGCCTGCTGCCTGTGCGCCTTGTGGCTGAACGCCCTGAGACCCGCTGAGGGTCGCTTTACTTCGGGTTTTCTCTGTTACTTCGCGGGGACTGAACGCACACCGGAGTCGGGCGTCCAGGGCACCTTGATCTGCTCTTCCACCTCGACCGATTCGATCTCGCGCAGCGGCACGTAGGCTTCCACCGTGCCACCGGGTACACGCTGCTCGAGCTGTGCTTCGCCGTTGACCACCGCGATCAGCACCCCTTCACGGGACGGCTGGCCACGCGGCCGGATACGTACTTTCTCTCCCAGGTGGTCGCCCAGGCGCGCGACCGAGGTCGGCCGGTAACGCCGCTGGATGCGATAGCCGGCGTGCGGCCTCCCCGCAGCGGATTCGGGGGCGTCGACGGTCGCGGACGGCGTCGTGGCGCGGGGGCGGGGTCGGAAGTGGATCTCGAGTGGCAGCACGGGGCGCCCGTTGACCACCAGGCTCATGCCCAGGCGACCGACGATCTGCTCCGGCGGAATAGCCGCCAGTTGCAGCGGGGCCAGGGGTTCGGGGGGGCGAAGCTCCAGTTCGATGCGCCCCCAGTGGCGCTGATAGTCGGCCAGCGCCCGTTGCAGGGCCTCGCCGACCTCGATGCCGGCCGCTGCCAGTTGTGCCCGGGTCTGCGCAAGCGACACCTCGGCATAGGCTTCGGGCCCGGACAGGCCGAGTCGTTCGGCGCAATGGCGTGCCAGTTGCTGGCCGAAATCGGGATCGATCTCGAACGCCAGGCGCGCGCCATCGAGCCGCGCCCGCGCCACGCGGTGGTCTTGCAGGTCTTCCGGCACCAGGCCGAGCAGCCGCATCTCCAATTCCACCCGCTCGATGTCGTGGAGATCCAGCGTCAGCCACATTGCCAGTCGCTCGGCGGCGCGGTCGAAGGCGTAGCGACTGTGTATGTCCAGGTGCAGGGCGTTCATCCCCAGTGCCTGCAACAGCTGGGGGTCGAGGGTGAAGGTGGCACAGGTGGATTCCGGGGCCGTGGCGGCCTGACGCGTGTTGCGGCGTTGATGGGCGATGATCTCCTCGAGCGGCACGCTCACGTCGAAGGCGGTGAGCGCCAGCTGCTCGGGCAGGGGTTGCGTGCCCGCGCCGAACCCGTTGCGAAGATCGAACAGGAAGGCAGGGTCTCCGGTCTCCCGGCGGACCCGCTCGATGGTGATGGCGCGATCGAAGGCCCGCGGTCGGAGTCGGATGTCGATGACCGAGGTGGCACCATCCCAGTCGGTTTCGTGTTCTACGGCGCACCTTCATTCCCTTTGGTTCGTGGGCCGACAGTGTTCCGCTGGCCGGGTATCAGGGACGGACCAGGGCCTGTTCCACTTCTTCGCGTTTTGCCCGCCCTTCCAGTGCCTCGATCAGTTCGAGGGCAAAATCCATGGCCGTGCCCGGTCCGCGCGAGGTGATGATCTGGCCATCACGCACCACCGGCCGGTCGAGCACCTGAATGCTGGGCTGTTCGACGGCCGCCAGCACCCCCGGGTACGCCGTGGCCTCACGCCCATCCAGCAGGCCGGCGCTGGCCAGCACCTTGGGCGCGGCGCAGATGGCGGCGGTGAAGCGCCCCTGTTCGGCCATGTCGCGCAACAGACGCTGGATGCGCGGATCGTCGTTGAGATGATCAGCCCCGGGGAGGCCACCGGGCAACACGATCATGTCGAAGGACTGGTCCAGCACATCATCCAGGGTGGTGTCGGGCATCAGCACGGTGCCGCGGCTGCAGCGCACCAGGCCGTCGTCCAGGCCGGCGGCGACCACCTCGACACCGGCGCGGCGCAGCAGATCGATGATGGTTACGGCTTCGAGCTCTTCGCAACCTGGGGCAAGGGGGACGAGGACGCGTGCCATGTTTCGGGACTCCTCTGGTAAGCGATCACACGGGAAACCGGCTGCAGTTCGATCCCCTGTTCGCGCAAGCGGGGCAGTTCACGCCGCAGCACCTCGAGGGTCTCGGGGTAGGGATGGCCGATGGCGATGGCCGAACCCTTGAGCCGGGCCAGCCGCGCCGCCTGGTACAGGCTCTCGCGGATTCGTACAGGGTCGCGCATGTTGTCGAGAAAGACGTCGCGGCGTGCCGTGGCGATGCCCATGGTGCGCGCCGTGCGTTGCGCCACGGAGCGGGGATTGGTGCGGCTGTCCACGAAGAAGAGATTGCCGTGCCGCCGCAAGGCCTCCATCAGCCAGTGCATGCTGGCGTGCTCGCCAGTGAGCAGGCTGCCCATGTGGTTGTTGACTCCCACGGCATGCGGCACCGAGCGCAGGTTGGCCGCCAGTACCGCCTCCAGGTCGACCCGGGTGTGGTCCAGGGTGAGCCCGCCCGGCCCCAGGGCGCGGTGAGTCACCGAGTCCATGGGCTGATGCAGCATCACCTCGTGGCCCAGCCGCGAGGCCGCCTCGGCGGTCTGGCGGCTGGCACTCAGGCGCGGCAGGATGGAGAGGGTGACCTCGGGCGGCAGTGCCAGCACTTCGCGGGCCACCTCGGCGTTGTTGCCGACATCGTCGATGATGATCGCCAGCAGCCCCGCAGCACGCGCCAGGCCGGTGGTCAGGATCAGGCCAGGCGAGCAGCAGCGAGCGCATCAGGTGCCGTCCTGGATGCGCAGAATGGCCACGCCCTTGAGCAGGAGCAGCGCCTCGCCGAGAGGGTAGTCCTTCTCGATCAGCGACGGGTCCCTGGCGGTCGCGCCGTCTGGCTGTTCTGCCTTGTCGGGATGGCTGGTGGGATTGTCCAGATGGTGCGCCAGCTGTGATTCGCGCAGCAGGGTCTGGTCCTCGGCCGCGCGTTTGAGCTCCACCGTTTCGAGCGGGATGTCGGGCACGATGCCCTCGGCCTGGATGGAGCGCCCCTTGGGGGTGTAGTAACGCGCGGTGGTGAGCTTGATCGCGGTCTTGTCGTTGACCGGCACGATGGTCTGCACCGAACCCTTGCCGAAGGTCCGCTGGCCCATCACCACCGCGCGATGATGGTCCTGCAGGGCGCCGGCCACGATCTCGGAGGCCGATGCCGAACCGCCGTTGACCAGCACCACCATGGGGGCGCCGTCGAGGATGTCGTCGGGTGCGGCCTCGAAGCGCAGCTGCGAGTCGCGTACCCGGCCCCGGGTGTAGACGATGGTCCCTTCCGGCAGGAAGGCGTCGGCCACGGCCACCGCGGCCTGCAATACGCCACCGGGGTTGTTGCGCAGATCGAGCACCAGGCCCTTGAACGGCCCCTTGTTCTCGCGGCGCAAATTGCGAATGGCCTCGCGCATGTCGTCGGCGGTGTTGGCCTGGAACTGCGCCAGCCGCACGTAGGCGAAGCCGGGCTCGAGCAGGCGTG
The DNA here is from genome assembly GCF_000801295.1 of endosymbiont of unidentified scaly snail isolate Monju. Taxonomy (NCBI): domain Bacteria; kingdom Pseudomonadati; phylum Pseudomonadota; class Gammaproteobacteria; species endosymbiont of unidentified scaly snail isolate Monju. Next base: position 54,755 of record NZ_AP012978.1, read on the forward strand.
CCTTGACACTACGGGTCTTGATGATGGCGCGTTCGACGGTGACGGAGAAGGGGGCCTCGCGTCCCTTGCGCACGATCTGCAGGGTGACCCGGGTACCCGGCTTGCCGCGCATCAGCTTGACCGCCTCATTGAGGGTCAGCCCCTTCACCGCCTGGTCGTCGATGCGGATGATGATGTCGCCGGCCTGGATGCCGGCGCGCTGGGCGGGGGTGTCGTCGATGGGGGCGATAACCTTGACGAAGCCGTCTTCCATGCCGACCTCGATGCCCAGGCCGCCGAACTCGCCACTGGTGCCCACCCGCAATTCGTCGAATTCGTCTTCATCGAGATAGGCAGAGTGCGGGTCCAGGCCACTGAGCATGCCGCGGATGGCGTCACGCAACAGCTCGCGGTCGTCCACCGGCTCGACATAGTCCTGCTTGATGCGGCCGTAGACCTCGGCGAAGACCCGCAGCTCCTCCAGCGGGATACCGCTTTCCGCCTTGTCTTGCGAGGGGGGTTGTGGCGAGCGTGCCACTACGGGAGAGACGAGGCCCGCCAACAGGCAGAACAGTCCGGTCAACGCAATGCGGCTTCTTTTCATGCTCTCCTCTCTGCCCGGCGCAGCCTGCTCAGCTGACGCGTCGTCCCCTGGGTCTGCGGCACCAGCGTATCGGGTCCACCGGTTTGCCGTTGTGACGGATCGCAAAATAGACACCGGTCTCCTTGCGCCCGCCCGTGTTGCCCGCCGCGGCGATGGGCTCGCCCGCTTCGACCCAGTCGCCCGCTTCCTTGAACAGGCTCTGGTTGTGCCCATAGAGGGTCATGTAGCCATTGCCGTGGTCGATGATGATCAGCAGACCGAAGCCACGCAGCCAGTCGGCGAAGGCCACCCGGCCGGCGTGGATGGCATGCACCTCGTGCCCCTCGGGAGCGCCGATCATAACACCATCCCAGCGCAGCTTGCCGATCTTGGGATCGCCAAAGGCCTTGCGGATCACGCCCTTGAGCGGCCAGGGCAGGCGGCCCTTCGCCCGCGGGAAAGGGATCTGCTCGGCCGGGGTGGCGGGGATGTCGGCCAGCGCTTCCTGCAGGCCACGCAGCAGGGCCTGAAGTTGTTTTTCATCCTTGTGCAGGCGCGCCAGTTCCGAGCCCTGGCCCTGGATCTCGCGCGCCAGTTGCGCGATGACCGCCCGCCGCTTCTGTTGCTGCGCCTCGAGCGCCAGCTTGCGTTCCTCCTGCTCGGCCTGCAGGCGGCGCAGGCGTTCCTGCTCGTGGGCGATCTCGGCGCGGGTTTCGGCCAGTGCCTGCAGGCGTTCGCGGATCTGCGACATGCGCCGCGCACGCTCGCGATTGAGGTAATCGTAGTAGGCCAGCACCCGGGTGACTGCCGCCGGATCCTGTTGACTGAGCAGGATGCGCAGCTGTTCCTGGCGACCCATGGCATAGGCGGCGCGGACCTGGCGCATCAGCAGTTCACGCTGTTCTGCCAGTGCGCGCTGTTGGGTCGCTTCCTGCTGGTGCAGCGCATCGAGGCGCTGGTTGGTGCGTTCCAGGCGCCCGCGCAGCACGCGCAGGCGGCGCGCCAGCCGGCCGATGGTCTGTTCGCTTTCCTCGAGTTGGCGGTTGAGCGTGGTGTGCTGGCCGCGGGCCTGGCGGATGCGCTCCCGCAGGGCGGCGATGCGTTCACGCAACTGCGCCAGTTGATGCTCCTGGTCTCGCACATCGGCAGCCGCTGCCGGCGGGCCGGCGAGTGATACCAGCGCCCACACAAGAAGGGGCAGGCCGAATCGCTTCAGCCTGCCCCCGGGGTCATGACGTCGAGCGATCACGAAGGTCGGGTCAGTCATCGTCTCCCAGCAGCGACTTGCCGGTCATCTCGATGGGCTGCTCCAGGCCCATGATGCGCAGCAGGGTGGGGGCCACGTCACACAGGGCGCCATTGTCCTTGAGTGTGTCGAACTGACGGCCCACGTAGACCAGGGGTACCGGGTTGGTGGTGTGCGCGGTATGGGCCTGGCCGATCTCCGGGTCGCGCATCTGCTCGGCATTGCCGTGGTCGGCGGTGATCAGTATCTCGCCGCCGACCACGCGCGCCGCGGCCACCACCCGGCCGATGCATTCGTCGAGCACCTCGATGGCCTGCACGGCGGCGTCGAAATTGCCGGAATGGCCCACCATGTCACCGTTGGCGTAGTTGCAGATGATGGCGTCGTAGGTGCCGCCGCGGATTGCTTCGACCAGCTTTTCGGTGACCTCGCGCGCACTCATCTCCGGCTGCAGGTCGTAGGTGGCGATCTGCGGCGAAGGCACCAGAACGCGGTCCTCGCCCTCGAAGGGTTGTTCCAGCCCGCCGTTGAAGAAAAAGGTCACGTGCGCATACTTTTCGGTCTCGGCGATGCGCAGCTGGCGCAGGCCGAGACGGGCGATGTACTCGCCGAAGGTGTTGGTCAGGCGCTCCGGCGGATAGGCCACCGGGATGTCGAATTCCTTGTTGTACTGGGTGAGCGAGACGTAGCGCGCGATCTTCGGTGTGGCTCGGCGCTCGAAGCAGTCGAAGTCCGGCTCGATGAAGGGGCGAGTGATCTGGCGCGCGCGGTCGGAGCGGTAGTTCATGTTGATGATGACATCCCCGTCTTCGACCGGGATCGGTGTGCCGATGCGCGTGGGCGAGACGAACTCGTCGGTCTCGCCACGTTCGTAGGCGGCGTGCAGCGCGGTGATGCTGTCGTCATGGGCGTACTCGTCCTCGCCCAGGGTGATCAGGTCGTAGGCCTTGCGGATGCGCTCCCAGCGGTGGTCGCGGTCCATGGCGAAATAGCGCCCGATCATGGTGGCCAGGCGCCCCCCGCCGACCTCGCTGAACACCTCGCCCAGTTTGCGCAGCGAGGCCTCAGCCGACTTGGGCGGCATGTCGCGGCCGTCGAGGAAGGCATGCACCACGGTCTCGGCGCCGCGTTCGACTGCCAGGCGCACCATGGCGTGGATGTGTTCCTCGTGGCTGTGCACCCCACCGGGCGAGAGCAGTCCCAGGATGTGCACCCGACGGCCATGGGCGACAGCGGCGTCCACCGCGTCGGTGAGCGTCAGGTTGGAGTAGAAGGACCCGGTGCGGATCGAGCGACTGACCCGGGTGAATTCCTGGTACACCACGCGGCCGGCGCCCAGGTTGAGGTGGCCCACCTCGGAATTGCCCATCTGACCGCCCGGCAGGCCCACTGCCGAGCCCGAGGTGCGCAGGGCGGTGTGAGGACACTCTGCCCAGAGGCGATCCCAGTTTGGCTTGCGAGCCGCCGCGATGGCGTTGTATTCCTGTTTGTCGCTCAAGCCCCAGCCATCGAGGATCAACAGGATGGCGGGTCTGACCTTGCTGCTCATGTCGTCTGTCACCACGCATCGCCACGCCGGGGCATGGCGACCATCAGAAGTTCAAAGGGATGGGGTCGGAAAGGCGCGCCGGCGCCCGCAGCCACGCGAAGAATGTGTTCAATTAAACCATAGGTGGCAACCCCAAGGCCAACCATGCATCCGTCACGGATAAAGCGGGTTTTACCCGTAATCAAAGAAAAAAAGGTCGCCAACCGGCGTCCTTTTCGGTTTAATTTAATTCGGACGAGTATTACAATATCAGCAAGCAGGAATGCAGGCCCCGGCAACCGGAAGGAGTGACAGGTTGATGAATTTCACCATCGAGGACTCGGATCCCCTCGTGAACGACGATACCGAAAACGAACTCGGTCTGCTGCATGGCGACGAAGATATCGACCGCGCCTCGCGGGCACTCAAGGCGATGTCGCATCCCCTGCGCCTCAAGATTCTCTGCACCCTGGGTGACCAGGAGGTCAGCGTGCAGGAGATCGTAGAGCGCGTCGGCACCTCGCAGAGCAACATCTCGCAGCATCTTGTGATCCTGCACGATAAGGGTATCCTCACCTCCCGCAAGGACGCCAACCGCGTCTTCTACCGTGTGAGCGACAACCGTACGCTGCAGCTCATCGGCATGATGCGCGAGGTGTTCTGCTCCAGCGGTCACTGAGCGACTCGCCGGGCCGACCGGCGCGACCTTGCAACGACGATCCTGACAGCATCGACAGGAACGGGGCCATCGCGTCCCGTTTCTTCGTGGTGGAGACCCGGACCCCATGCAACAGTACCTCGAATTCGCGGCCAATCACCCTGTGCTGATCGGCGCCTTCGTGCTCATCCTGGGCGCCCTGATCTGGAACCTGCTGCGCGAAGGCACCAGCGGCCTGAACATCGGCCCGGCCGAGGCCACACTCAAGATCAACCACGAGGATGCCGTGGTGGTGGACGTGCGCTCGATCAAGGAATTTTCCGAAGGCCACATCCTGCATGCCGAGAACATCCCGCTCAACGGGTTGAAGAACCAGTTGCCGGCGCTGGAGAAGTACCGCCAGCGCCCGATCATCATGGTGTGCCGCAGTGGCTCCCGATCGGGCGTGGCCGCCACCACCCTGCGCAAGGCAGGTTTCGAGCAGGTGTACAACCTGCGTGGCGGCATGCTGGCCTGGGAAAGCGCCGGCCTGCCGGTGACACACCGCTAACCACAGGAACCACAAGCCATGACCGATGACGCACAGGCCGAGAACGCCCCTCAGTTTGCCATTCAGCGGATCTATGTGAAGGATCTGTCCTTCGAGTCGCCCAATGCCCCACAGATCTTCCTGGAGGACGGCGCGCCCGAGATCCAGGTCGGATTGCAGACCGAGGTGACCGCCCTTGGTGACGAGACCTACGAGGTGGTGCTCACCGTAAATGTGGAGGCCAGGCTCGCCGAGCGCACCATCTACCTGGTGGAGGTGCAACAGGCCGGTATCTTCCTGGCCCGCAACTTCCCCGAGGACCAGCTGGGCCCCCTGCTCGGCATCGGTGCCCCCAACGCCTTGCTGCCCTATGCGCGCGAATTGATCTCGGACCTGACCACCCGCGGCACCTTCGCGCCGTTCATCCTGCAGCCGGTCAACTTCGAGGCCATGTACGCCCAGCAGCAGGCCGACGCGCCGACCGACGAGCCTGCCACCCACTGAGCCTCGGCCATGGCGGACGAGCGCATCGGGGTACTCGGCGCTGGTTCCTGGGGTACCGCCCTGGCAATCGACTTCGCGCGCCACCGGCCGCTCAGCCTCTGGTCGCACAGCAGCGAAGAGGTCGCCGCCTTGCAGCGTGATCGCGAGAACCGGCACTACCTGCCCGGCATCCCCTTCCCCGAGGCCCTGGCGCTGGAAGACGACCTCGGCCGCCTGCTGGAAGACTGCGGCGAGGTGTTGATCGTGGTGCCCAGCCATGCCTTTGCCGGGCTCTGCGCGCGGATCGCGGAGCTGGCTCCCGGGCTGTCTTCGCTGTCCTGGGCCACCAAGGGCTTCGAGCCCGAAAGCGGCAGGTTGCTCAGCGAAGTGGCCGCTCACTATTTCCCACAGGCGACGCTCGGCGTGCTGTCCGGCCCCACCTTTGCCCGCGAAGTCGCCCAGGGATTGCCGACGGCCATCACCATTGCCTCCACCGATCCCGCGCACGCGCGGCGCCTGGCCGACTGGATGCGCAGTGACCACTTTCGGGTGTACACCAGCGGTGACCTGGTGGGGGTGCAGGTCGGTGGCGCGGCCAAGAACGTGATGGCCATTGCCGCTGGCATCTCCGACGGCCTGGGTTTCGGCGCCAATGCGCGCGCGGCGCTGATCACCCGGGGCCTGTCCGAGATCACTCGCCTGGGGCTGGCACTGGGCGGGCGCGCCGAGACCTTCATGGGCCTGGCAGGGCTGGGCGACCTGGTGCTCACCTGTACCGATGACCAATCGCGCAACCGGCGCCTGGGCCTGGCCCTGGCCGCCGGACAGTCGCTGGATCACGCGCGCGCGGCCATCGGTCAGGAAGTCGAGGGCGTGGGCACCGCACGCGAGGTGCACCGCAAGGCGCAGGAGCTGGGAATCGAGATGCCGATCACCGAGCAGACCTGGCGTGTGCTCTACCAGGGACTGCCCCCACGCGAGGCCGTCCACAACCTGCTGTCGCGACAGCCTCGGGCCGAGGAGGTTTTCCGATGAACGATTCCGCTGACTACCTGCTGCCCGAGGAGCTCGACAAGCTGCAGAGCGTGCTGGTCGAGCACATGTCGACCTCGGGTAGCATGCCGCTGGATGCCGCGCATGGTTATCTCTCCGCGCTGGCTGCGCACACCGATCGCGTGGATCACGCGGCGGTGCTCGGCGAGATCGCCGGCGAGCACGGCATCGAGCCCCTGCTGCGCAAGTTTCACGAGCAGATCCTGCGCGACCTGGAAAGTGGCGAATACGGGCCACTGATCATGCAGATGCCGCGCGAGGACGGCAGCATGCTGCCCCTGCCCTATGGCTGGTGCGAGGGCTATGTCCTGGGTCTGAATACCGCTGGCGAGGACCGGCGCGAACTGGCGGCTGCCGACGAACAGGCCGCGGCGCGGCTCACGCCCATCTATGCCTTCCTGATGTACGAAGAGTCGCAGATGTTCGATCCACCCGACGAGCAGGCGCACCGCGAGACGGTCGGCGAACTGGGCGAGAGCGCGGTGTGGCTGTATCGCTGGTGGCAGCAGCGGGGCGGCGCGTGAGACGCGGCCTGCTGGTGCTGCTGCTGGCGCTGTGTGGCCTGGCCGCTGCGGCCCATGTCACCGACCGGCTGGTCATTGGCCTGTACGAGACGCCAGCGTTGCAAGGCGAGCCACAGCGCCTGCTGGCCAGTGGTACGCCGATCGAGGTGCTGGCACGTCGCGCCGGCAAGGCGCAGGTGCGGCTGGGAGACGGCACCACGGGCTGGATCGAGGCGCGTTACGTTTCGGAAGAGAAGCCGGCGGCCATGCAGTTGCTGGAGGCGCGCGCCGAGATCCGCCGCCTGCGCCAGCGCCTGGCCGGCGTGCGTGCCGGCATCGAGCTCGCCAGGGCACGGGAGCGCATTGCCGAGCTGGAGCAGGCGCTGGCCGAGCTGCCGTCCCTGCGGGCGGCTGCCGCCGAGCGCGACGAGCTGGCCAGGCGCTTGCAACAAGTCCGCGACCTGCTCGGTGCGGAGGCTGCAGAGGGGGTCGCTTCCTCCCCTGCCTCACGCAGCGGCGCCGACTATTCCTGGAGCCTGGCGGGCTTGCTGATGTTGGCCGGCTTCGTCGCCGGTGTGGCGCTGGTCAAGCTGCGGCTGCGCCGGCGTTACCGTGGCCTGCGGCTTTAGGGAACCTCTGACTAATTCTGACGCGAGCAGATTGTGGTGAAAATCGTCGGGTTCGAGTGCCGGCAACGCAGCTCCCTGACCTGGTCGAGCTCCCCCTTGCCTATTTGCCCTTGGCGGCGGCGTATTCGAAGGAGTCGTAGTGGATCTGCGCGTCGGGCACGCTGGCTGAATGCAGCGCGTCCAGCGCTGCCTTGACCATCACCGGCGGGCCGGCCATGTAGAAGTCGTGGGCCGCCAGGTCGTCGATGTCGGCCAGCACCGCCTCGTGCACGAAACCGGTACGCCCCGTCCAGTCGGCATCGGGCTCGGAGAGCACCGGTACATAACGAAAGTTGGCATGCTCGCGCGCCCACTGTTCGGGCAGGTCCGGCAGGTAGAGGTCGCGCTGCGAGCGCACCCCCCAGTACAAAGTCATCGGCCGCTCGATACCCTTGTGGAAGGCATGCTCGATCTGCGACTTGAGCGGGGCCAGGCCGGTGCCGCCGCCGATGAACAGCATGGGGCGCGGCGAGGCCTCGTCGAGCACGAAGTCGATGTATTGCCCGGCGCGGAACTGCAGGCGCTGGGTGTCCGGCAGCTTGAGCCAGAGGCGGACCACGTCGTGTGCCAGGTGGTCGATACCCTGCACCCGTGCCGGCAGCACGCGCACCTCGATCTGCTCCAGGCTCTCGACCTCGCGCGCCTCGAGCACCAGGTCGCTGTGCGGATGAGCCACGCAGGGCAGGCAGCGGTCTTCGGGTTCATGCTCCAGCGCCTCGGGCGGACCGTCGGGGTACTCCACCTCGCCTTGCGCGAGGATGGCGGTGCAGGTCCCGCAGCGCCCGCTGCGGCAACCGTATGGGAGACCGATGCCCTCGCGGATGGCCGCGTCGAGGACCGTTTCTCCGGACTCGACAGAGAATTCGCGCCCGCTGGGCAGAAGCGTGACCTTGAAACTCATGGCGTTGGTGCCGTGCAGAATGATGAGAGAATAGGGCATTCTCGGCGATCGGCCGGGACAATTAACCCGAATATTTCACCGGTATCCCGAGAACCGGCGGAATTCGCAGCCGTTGTGGCGCCGGTTTGGAGCGAAAGGGATAGCTGAAGCTATCGCTTGAGCGAAAACCAAGCCACAGCGAGCGAGAAACCGCCGGAATCGGGATAGAACAATGCGCGCCACAAACGGTAACCGATGATTGGCATTCCTTGTGTGCCATTTTTGCTCGATCATTCCGCCCTTTGAGCTTGGAGCGTTGTTCGGCCGGTGAAATATTCGGGTTGAAAACCCTGAGCCTGCTGGTGATTGAAGGAATGGCGGACCGGAGTGGAAGATGGCCCTGATCGTGGGATGTGGTGCTGTGGGGCGCCGGCTGGCGCACGCCCTGTCGAGCGCGGGTGAGCCTGTGCGTGGCGTGGTGCGTTCGCCGGACTCGGCGCAGGCGTTGGCCGAGGAGGGCATCGAGACGCTGGTCTGCAATCTCGACGAGGAGAGCCTGCCGCCGGGTGCGAGCGCGGGCGAGGCAGTCTGGTACCTGGTGCCGCCCCCCGCGCAGGGCCGTGAGGACACCCGCCTGCAAGGTTTCCTCGCCGGGCTGCAGAACAGCGGCCAGCCGCGTCGCATCCTGCTGATCAGCACCAGTGGAGTCTATGGTGACTGCGGTGGCGACTGGGTCGACGAGACTCGGGTACCGAATCCGCGAGTCGATCGCGCACATCGTCGCCTGGACGCAGAGCGGCGGCTGCTGGCCTGGCGCGAGGCGAGCGGTGGTGAGGCGGTGATCTTCCGTGTCGCCGGCATCTATGGGCCGGGCAAGCTGCCGCTCGAGCGCCTGCGCCGCGGCCTGCCCATGATCGCACCGGAGCAGGCGCCCTGGACCAACCGCATCCACCTGGACGACCTGGTGCAGGCCTGCGTGCTGGGCATGCGACACGGCCGCGATGGCGAGATCTACAATGTCAGCGACGGCCATCCGGGCAACATGGCCGACTACTTCAACCGCGTGGCCGATCTGGCCGGCCTGCCGCGCCCGCCGCTGATCGACCCGGCCGAGGCCGGGGAACGCCTGTCGGCGGGTCTGCGTTCCTACCTGGCCGAGTCGCGTCGCCTGCGCAACGACAAGCTGCTGCGCGAGCTGGGGCTGGTGTTGCGCTATCCCGACTTGGCGTCCGGGCTGGCGGCCTGTTTCCGCGATGCCGGGGGCTCCTGAGCCCGGGGCGCCGTGGCTGGGGCATATCAGGCCTGCGCCGCCAGTGGTTCGCCCTGCGTCAGCAGTTCCCTCATCTCCGCCGGCGGCAGCGGGCGGCTGAACAGGAAGCCCTGCACCAGCTTGACCTGGCGACCCGCCAGGTAGGCGAGTTGCTCAGGGGTCTCCACGCCCTCGGCGATCACGTCCATCTCCAGGCTGTGCGCCATGGCGACGATGGCATCCACCAGGGTCTCGCTGTTGTGGTCGCGACCGATGCCGGCCACGAAGGAACGGTCGATCTTGAGAGTCTGCAGGGGGAAGCGGTGCAGGTAGCTCAGCGCCGAGTAGCCGGTGCCGAAATCGTCCAGCGCCAGCCACAGGCCGAGAGCATGGAGTCGCTCGAGGGTTTCTGCCAGGTCGGGCTTGTCCTGCATCAGCAGGCCCTCGGTGATCTCCAGCTCCAGACGGTGCGGTGGCAGTGCCGAGTCACGCAGTATCTCCTTGATCACGTTTTCCAGGTCGGCCTGGTGGAACTGCTGGGGCGAGACGTTGACGGCCAGGCGAAAATCGCCGACATCACTCAGCCAGCCGGCGACCTCACGACAGGCGCGGCGCAGCACCCATTCCCCGATCGCCGGCATCAGGCCTGCCCGCTCCGCGATGGGGATGAACTGGTCCGGTGGCACGACCCCCAGGCGCGACGAGTGCCAGCGCAGCAATGCCTCGGCGCCTTGTATCCGCCGGGTCTGGACATTCACCTGCGGCTGGTAGACCAGGGACAGCTCGTCGCGTTCGATGGCTCGGCGCAGTTCGGTCTCGATGGTCAGGTGGCGTTCGCTCAACTCGCGCAGCGCCGGGGTGAAGAAGCGATAATTGTTGCGACCGGCCTGCTTGGCCTCGTACATGGCAGCATCCGCCGAGGTGAGGGTCTGTTCGGGGTCGCTGCCGTCACGCGGAAACAGGGCGATGCCGATGCTGGTGGTGGCGAAGATCTCGCGACCGTGCAGGTGGAAGGGCTGCTCGAACAGCGACAGCAGGTGATGTGCGATACGGGCGGCGTCTTCCTCGTGGTTCAGCTCTTCGAGCAATACCAGGAACTCGTCACCGCCGAAACGGGCCACCAGATCGCTTTCGCGCACTGCGCCGGCGAGACGTTGCGCGACCTGACAGAGCAGTTCGTCACCCATGTGGTGACCCATGCTGTCGTTGATGTGCTTGAAGTCGTCCAGATCGAGGAAACACACGGCGACCAGGCGCCCGGAGCGTCGCGCGCGGGTGAAAGCAATGCGTATCTGGTCGGTGGCCAGGGTGCGGTTGGCCAGACCGGTCAGGCTGTCATAGTGCGCCAGCCGTGCCAGCTCGGCCTCCTGGCGCTTGTGCTCGGAGACGTCGATGGCTACGCCTACCAGACCACTGATGCGCCCATCAGGATCGCGTCGGGGGGTGCAGTGCACTTCGTGCGGCAAGTTGCCGAACAGCAGCTCACCGACGCTGTGTTCGCCGCGCAGGGCCGCCGCGGCCAGCCGCGCCAGTTCGGGTTGTACGGTCTCGGCGAGAATGGAGTCACCGGGGGCTGGCAAGGCGCGTTGTGGCAGGTGGCGGATACGCCGGTCGTCCATGTAGGTGACACGACCGTTGGCATCGGTAGTCCAGATGGTCAGCGGCACGTTTGCCAGGATGGTGCCGACAATGCCCTCGGCCTCGGAGACCAGGCGCTGCTTCTCCATTCGCAGGTCCTGGATCAAGCGCTCGTTGCGGAAACGCAGGGCAAGCGACTCCGCGATGGCCTGCGCCCCGCGTCGGCAGGAGATCAGCAGGAAGGCCGCCAGCAGCAGGGCCAGCAGGCCGGTGCCGATGTCGATGGGAGTCCCATGGTGCATCATCACTGCGCCGAGGGGCAGCAGGATGCTGAGGACATACAGGCGGTAGGTCGGGTAGTCGGGCAGCAGCGAGGCCATGGCACCGGTCGCGATGCCGGTAAGGATGATGGTGGCGAACATGCGATGAGCCAGTTCCAGTTCCGGCAGGAACCAGAACACCGCTGCCGACCAGAACACGCCGCTGGCGAGTGCGCCGACCTGGTACATCCGAAGCCATTGCCGGGTGTCGGTCAGTGCGCGGTGCTGGGTGTGCAGCTGGAACAGGATCAGTCGCAACAGGCTGACCAAGGAGACCCCACCAGCCCAGTAACCATAGGTTGGGTTACCGTGCAGGTGGTAGAGGACGCCAGCGAACACCACTGCGACCAGGATGTTGGTCCCGGCGGTGAGCGGACCGCCGGTGTACAACCAGTGCGTCTGGTGCTCGATGATGGCATTGTCCAGCCGTTGAGCGTCTGTTGACGGTAGGCCGGCGGCATCCTTTTCGGACATCGGCAACTGCTCCCTGACATTCCGTCGGGAATAGCGGCAAGGAAGTCAAAACCTTGAATTTCATCGAGGTTTGCGGGGTATCGACAGGGTCAGCTCGCGCCCGCCGTAGCCGTGCACCAGGTCGTGGGCGCGGATCTTCACCCAGGTCCAGCCGGCGGGAATGCGTACCTTGCCCAGGCTGCGCGTGAAGGGCTGCTCGTCGATGTGCGGGTGCAGAAGGAGGCGGGTGGCAATCACTTGGCCCTCGGGACCGAGCACTTCCCAGCGGTTGGCATAGTGGTCCCAGCCGGTGTCGTGATGGCGGAGGGTCACCGCGATGCGGTAGCTGCCGTCATTGTTGGCACGGACCTTCGCGCCCAGCACGTCGGCCTGGCCGGCCCAGGCGCCGCCGGCCAGCAGCAGGGCCGTGATCAGCCCTGTTCGAGCCATTCGATGATGGGATCCCATGTCTCCACGTCCCGGGCAACCAGCGAGGGGGCCAGCTCGAAGATGCCCAGCCCCGTCTCGGCCGCCCTGATGTAGTTCTGGCTTTCACGCAGGTGTGTGAGCACCGGCACCTCGAAGCACCGCAGGAAGTGCTCAAGCACATGATAGATGCGGGTGTTCTCGCGCACCCGGTTCTCCACCAGCGCGACCCGCGTCTGTCCCCTGGAGACACGTCCGCTGCGAAACAGTTCCTCGAGGAAACGCGCCACCGCGCGCATGTCGATGGGCGAGGGCAATACCGGCACCAGCAGGGCGTCGGCGCGTCGCAACAGGGTGGTCAACTCGGTGCCCTCGGTGCGTGCCGGAGCATCGATGATCTCGATCTCTGTGCCGCGAGCGGCGCGTGCGCCTGCAGTGCCGTCCACACCCTCGATGACCGGGATGCCCTCATAGTCCTCGCGCGCCACCAGCCAGTCGAGGCTGGAGCGCTGCGGGTCGTGATCGGCCAGTGCCACCCGGCGGCCGTCGTCGGCATACCAGGTGGCGAGGTTGGTGGCGAGCGTGGTCTTGCCGCAGCCGCCCTTGGCGTTCAGGCAAAGGATCTTGTACATATGGCGCAGCTCCCGAAAAGCGGTGTTGGACAGGGACAAGTTTTGCAGAAAGTGCCCTGGGTTGGGAGAGTCCTTCGCGGCGGGGACGCCGCTCCTGCGTGCAGGAGGCCCGTCCCCGAGCCGAACATTCGCGGCCAGAACGCCGCTCCTGCACCCCTGGGCCGAGGGTCTGTTCTCAGGCCGCGATGCCGGAATGCCGCAACAGTGCGTCGATCTTCGGCTCGCGTCCACGGAAGGCGCGGAACAGCTCGGCCGCGTCCCGCGAGCCGCCCAGCTCGAGGATGTTGCGCAGGAAGGACTGACCGGTCTCGCGGTCGAGGATCCCGCGCTCCTCGAACAGCGAGAAGGCATCCGCCGACAGTACCTCGGCCCACTTGTAGCTGTAGTAGCCCGCCGCATAGCCGCCGGCGAAGATGTGGGTGAAGCTGTTGGCGAAGCGGTTCCATTCCGGTGGCCGCACCACTGCCACCTCGTCGCGTACCTGCTCGAGGATCTGGTCGATGCGTGCTCCGCGCTCGGGGTCGTACTCCCGGTGGATGCGGAAATCGAACAGCGAGAATTCGAGCTGGCGCACCATCATCATGGCCGACTGGAAGTGCTTGGCGGCGATCATCTTTTCGTAGAGTGCCTGCGGGATGGGTTCGCCGGTCTCGTAGTGACCGGAGATCAGGTCCAGGGCCTCGCGCTCCCAGCAGAAGTTCTCCATGAATTGCGAGGGCAGCTCCACGGCGTCCCAGGCCACGCCGTTGATGCCCGAGATTTCGGGATGATCCACGCGGGTGAGCATGTGGTGCAGGCCGTGGCCGAACTCGTGAAACAGGGTCTCGACCTCGTCATGGGTGAGCAGCACCGGCTTGCCGTCCACCGGGGGCGTGAAATTGCAGGTCATGTAGGCGACCGGGATCTGGGCGCGTTCGCGGGTGACCATGCGCGACTGGCAGGTGTCCATCCAGGCGCCGCCGCGCTTGTCGGGGCGTGCATACAGGTCGAAATAGAACTGGCCGCGCACCGTGCCGTCGGCATCGCGGATCTCGTAGAACTTGACGTCGGGGTGCCAGACATCCACGCTGTCCACCTCGTGGAAGCTCACTCCGTAGAGCCGGCCGACCACTTCGAACATGCCGGCGATCACCCGATGCTCGGGGAACCAGGGCTTGATCTCCTCCTGGGTGATGGCATAGCACGCCTGGCGCAGCTTTTCGCTGTAGTAGGGGATGTCCCAGGGCTGGAGATCGTCACAGCCCTGTTCGGCGGCAAAGTCGCGCAATTCGGCCAGCTCACGCTCGGCCTGCGGACGCGAGCGCGCGGCCAGGTCGTGCAGAAAACCCACCACCTCGTCGGTGCTGCGTGCCATCTTGGTGGCCAGCGAGCGTTCGGCGTAGTTGGCGAAACCCAGCAATTGCGCCAGTTCGTGACGCAGCGCCAGGATCTCCTCCATGAAGGCACTGTTGTCGTGCGCCGGGTCGTGTGGGCCGCGGTCGGAGGCGCGGGTGTTGTAGGCCTCGTAGAAGGTGCGCCGCAAGTTGCGGTCGTCGGCGTAGCTCATCACCGGGTGGTAGGAGGGGAAGTCGAGGGTGAATACCCAGCCCTCCTTGCCGCGTTCGCGCGCGGTCTGTGCGGCCAGGGCGCGCGCCGACTCGGGCAGACCGGCGAGCTGCTTCTCGTCGGTGATGTGCTTTTCCCAGGCGTTGGTGCAGTCGAGCACGTTCTCGGCGAAGCGGCTGGTCAACTGCGACAGGCGCTGGCTGATCTCGCGATAGCGCGCCTGCTTGTCGGGTGGCAGGTCGATACCCGAGAGATGGAAATCGCGCAGCGCATTCTCCAGCACCTTGCGCTGTGCCGTATCCAGTGGCTGGTCCGACTCGGCCAGGCGCTTGTAGGCTTGGTACAGGCGCGGGTTCTGGCCCTGTTCGGTGCCGTATTGTGACAGTTTGGGCAGGCAGGCGTTGTAGGCCGTCCGCAGCGCCTCGCTGTTCATCACCGAATTGAGATGCGAGACCGGCGACCAGGCGCGCTCCAATTCATCCTCGATGATTTCCAGGGGCTCGATGAGCTGCTCCCAGGTCGGGGCCTCGCCCACCTCGTCGAGCAGGCGCTCGATCTCGCGGCGGTTGCGTGCGAGCAGGTAATCGATGGCCGGCTCGACATGTTCCGGGCGGATCTGCGAGAAGGCCGGCAGGGTGTCGAAGCGGAGCAGCGGGTTGGCGTCTCGGTCTTGGTTGTTCATTGGGGCAGTGTGAAGGATAGTGGAGACAGGGCGCAGACTTTAACCGCTTTCGAGCGTGTGCGGGGAGATTCAGCCCTTGCCCTCTACCTGATACCGTGCTCAGGAACCACCCAGCATCACGCCCAGTACCCCCATGCCGATCAGGAAGGCGCCCAGGCCCAGCCAGGCTTGCCAGCGGTAGCGACGGACCAGGTCGGACTCGGGGCGGTTGGAGATCAGGTACTGCCGTCCCTGGGGTCGGGAGACCATGTGGACATGGACATGGACATGGGCATGGGCATGGGCATGGGCATGGGCATGGGCATGGGTGCGGGCATGGGCATGGGTGCGGGCATGGGTGCGGGCCTCGGCCAGCTCTTCGCGCGTGCGGCGCGGCGGGCGTCATCCCATTCGTCCTGATCGATGATGCCGTTGCGGTCGTGGTCGAAGCGCTCGCGCAGGGTGTCGGGCCGCGCCTTCCATTCGCGCAGCAGTTCGCGGGTGCGCTCGTGCTCGCTCTCGGCCCAGTCGCTGTCATCGAGCGAGTGGAACCATCCGATCACGTAGAGGGGGTCGCCGGGCAGGATCACCTCCTCTCGGTAGCGGTGGTCGCTGCCCATGGCTCCCAGTCCGCCGAGCAGGCCGCCGATCATCTGGGCGGTCCGCCCCAGAGCGTGCTCGGCCCGCCAGGCTACGGGCTGGCCGCGATTGCCGGCGTGTCCGTACCAGGTCTGGGCATGCAGGGTGTCGATGGTCGCGCCCTCGGCATCGATCACGCACTCGCCGGTTTCGTCGCGCAACAAAAAGAGGTCGTCGCTGGTGCCTGCGCGCACGGTGCGCCAGCCTTGCCTGTCATGGATGCGGCGCTCGATGCGATACCGGTACCAGCAGCAGGGGGTGCCGCTGAGCGGCGCGATCACCGGCTCGCCGGGCAACAGGTCGGTGCGACCGACCAGCTCCACGTACCCCTGGGGAGCCGAGCGGATCCTTGCCGTGGGTACGTCCTCGATCAGGCGATAGCGGCGCAGGCCGATGAAGCCGAGCACCAGGCCGATCAGGCTGACCAGGCCGACCGCCACGCGCGCACCGTCGGGTGCGTGCTGCAACTGCGCGATCAGCTCCTGCATGGGTTCAGGTATCGAACAGGGCTTT
The DNA here is from genome assembly GCF_000801295.1 of endosymbiont of unidentified scaly snail isolate Monju. Lineage (NCBI taxonomy): Bacteria > Pseudomonadati > Pseudomonadota > Gammaproteobacteria > endosymbiont of unidentified scaly snail isolate Monju. The sequence goes on from NZ_AP012978.1 coordinate 70,881, forward strand.
CACGTTCACGTCGGCCTTCTCAGTATCGGCGAATTCGAGCAGTTGTGCCGGACCGAAACCGAAAGCACGTGCGATCAGCAGGTCAGGGAGCTGCTCGATACGCACATTGTTGGCATTGACCGCCGCGTTGTAGAACTCGCGCCGGTCGGCGATGCTGTTCTCCAGCGCGCTGATGCGCGTCTGCAGATGCTGGAAGCTCTGGTTGGCCTTCAGCTCGGGATAGGCCTCGGCGAGTGCAAACAGTCGTCCCAGGCCCATGCGCAGCTGGCCCTCGGCCTCGCCCAGGGCGCCCATGTCGCCGCGTTCGCCCGCCTCGGCCACCGCGCTGCGGGCGCGCATCACCGCCTCGAGGGTCTCGCGCTCGTACTTCATGTACTGCTTGCAGGTCTCGATCAGCTTGGGCAACTCGTCGTGGCGCTGCTTGAGCAGCACGTCGATGTTGGCCCAGGCCTGGCTCACCGCGTGTTTGAGCGACACCAGGTTGTTGTAGATGAGCACGGCGTAGCCGATCAGTACCACCAGCACACCGAGAATCACCAGCGTCGAAGTGTCCATTTGCCAGTCTCCTCGCCTACACTCGCCATGAAACGTGGCGAGCCGCACAGCGTTGCGGTTCAATCGAGGTCCCAGTGTAACCCGGAGATGTGTACATGGCAGACATCCGCCCTTTTGGAGACAAGCAGCCTAGCATCGCCGGGGACGCCTGGCTGGATGCGCGCTGTACCGTGATTGGTGACGTGGTGATCGGTGCACGCGCCAGCCTGTGGCCGGGTGTGGTGGTGCGTGGTGATGTCAACCGCATCCGCATCGGCGCCGAGACCAACATCCAGGACAACGCTGTCCTGCACAACAGCCACGACAGCGAGTACCTGCCGGGTGGCACCCCACTGCTGATCGGCGAGCGCGTGACCGTGGGTCATGGTGCCATCCTGCACGGCTGTACCATCGGTGATCTGTGCCTGATCGGCATGGGGGCCATCGTGCTCGATGGCGCCGTGATCGAAGAGGCTGTCATGCTCGGTGCCGGCAGCCTGGTGCCAGGCGACCGGGTGCTGCGCTCGGGCTACCTCTACCTGGGCTCGCCGGTGCGCGAGGTGCGTCCGCTGAGTGAACGGGAACGCGAGTACCTGGCCTATTCCGCCAGGCACTACGTGCGCCTGGCCGCGGCGCACCGGGGCTGAACGAAACGACAGTCCTCCCTGCAGGGCTCAGGCCGCCGGGCGGTCCCGAGGGGGCGGGTTGCCGGCGCAAACGGTCAGCATCCCAACCAGTCGTTCCATCCACAGCGTGCGTCGGTTCCTGGTGTCTGCTTCTGTGGTGATGCCAGCTCTTCGAGCAGGCGACGGTAGCGTGCCTGTGTCGCCGGGCCGGCATCCAGGGCCAGCCAGCCGGCGATGCGCGTGGCCCGTTCGGCGCGCGCCGGGTCTCCCAGCCGGTGATGTGCCCGTGCCCGGGTCATCCAGACCTCGGCATGACGATTCAATTCCTGCATCCGCTGCCAGTCGTCCGGGCGCAGTACCTGCAGCGCGGTATCCGGCTGTCCCGCCTCGAGCAACAGGCGCGCGATCGCGGGTTCGTAGCCGACCAGATTGCGTGCCCGGGTCTGCCGCGTCCAGGGCAGGAGGGAGGCCAGCACCTCGTTGGCGGGGCGTCCCCGGCGTTGTCGCCACTGTGTCAGGCGCAGCCGCGGTCGCGCCTGTTCCGGGTCCTGGGCAATGGCGAGCGCCAGAGCGGCCTCGATTTCTCCTGCCTCGGCAGGATCACCACGGCGGATCAGCAGTTCGGCCAGGTGGGTCCAGGCCAGGGGGTTGCGCCGATCGGCGGCGAGCAGGCGGCGCAGGCGACCGATCGCCTGCGACAGCGCCTCGCGTGGTACCCGCAATACCGGCCGGAAAGGGTCGAAGCCCAGGTCGCCCAGCCCGTGTCGCCTGGCCAGTGCGGCGCGCAGCCAGACCACCGAGTCGGCGTCGTAGGCCACCAGCCACCATTCGGGATCGCCGGGGGGAATGGGGATGGTCCCCTGATGACGCAGGATCACCGCGTCCACCTGCCACTGATCCAGCAGGGTACGCAGCATGGCCGGTCGCTGGCGTGCCAGCTGGCCTTGCAGCATGAGTTCCTCGTCAAACACCGTGGGCGTGCGTCCGTCGATGTAGACGCGCAGCTGCCCGTGCGAGACCCAGCCCAGCCAGCCGCCCCAGCCATAGGCGTTCCAGGCTCTGAGCGGCCCGTCTGCTTCGGCGATTGGGTGCAGTACCGACCAGGCCACGTGCGGATAATGCCGGGTCATCACCGGGTAGTCGTCGGCCTGTATCGCACGCCAGGTCCAGGGAGGGGGGGAACAGCAGCACCAGTGGCAGCAACAGGCCCAGCCCGGCGATCCAGCCCTGCCGGCCGAATCCCGGGTGTCGTGTGCCCAGTCGGGCCAGGCCCAGGCCGAGCAGTGAGCCCGCAGGGCGCAGGATGAGCAGTGACAGTTCGAACAGGAAACGCTTGTTGCTGCCGGCGAGTACCAGGAACAGGCCGATCAGCAGGACCTCACCAGGGGCCAGCAGGCCGCGCCGCAGTACCAGGGCAAGGGCAGTCGTGGCCAGGGCCAGGAACAGGAATGGCGGCATCGCCGATGGGTAGCCATTCGCGGATGTACAGGGCCATGTAGTCGGCGCTGGCGTGGCCCAGCAGCACCTGCAGCAGGCCCAGTCCGTTGGGAGTGAGAAAGACCAGTCCGCCCAGCAGCAGCGCGCCGGGCAGGCGGCGGACCAGGACGGTACGCCCCGGCCAGTGCCAGCGCGGACCCAGCAGCCAGTGCAACGCCAGTGCGCAGGCCCCGACCACGACCGAGGCGTGCACATTGGCCCAGAACAGCACCAGCCCGGCGGCGCTGGCCAGCCAGCGCCGGGACGGGGGCTGTCGCAGCAACCAAAGGCTTGCCGCCAGGCACAGGCCCTCGAACAGGTGTGGGCGCAGGTGCATGGCGGGAAACAACTGCCAGGAGAACAGGGCCAACGCCAGCCACCAGGCCAGGGGGGCGCCACGGCCGCCAATGGCACGAAACAGTAGGGTGAAGATGCCCCACCAGGTCAGTCCCTTGAGGGTCAGCAGGCCCCAGCCGCCGCCGAGGCGCTCGACCAGCGCCACCAGCACCTGGAACAGCCAGGAGAAATTGGCCCAGTGCGCTCCTGGCTGGCTGAAGGAGCGTACCTCCTGGTCCAGGTAGCGGCCGTGTTCGAGCATCCAGCGGCCGGCATCCAGGTGCCACCAGAGGTCGAGATTGCGTACCGGGGTGAGAAAGAGTGCGACCGGCACCAGCGCCGCGAGGGCGGCCCAACGCCAGCAGCGATCCCTGGCCGTGTCTCTGCGTGCTGGCCTGGTCACGCCGCGTCCCGGTTTATTAACCCGGCCCCCATCCATGTCACCCTCAGCCATCACGAGCGCGACCGTGGCGAGGCGCCGCGCCGAAGGCAGGGTCATTCCCTGTCGAGGTGCGGCAACGAAGTCCACGGGGGCGCTCGTGGTGGGCGAACCGGTTGAATGTCAAAAAGATCGGGACGTCAGACAGAAGCCAGCACGTTGTTGCGCTTCTTGCCAATGGAATCACCATTGCCTGATGAGCGCGCCGCGTTCTGACTTCTGTCTGACATCCTGAGGATGGCATGGATGGGGGCCGGGTTAATAGTAGCGCAGGGCGTCGATCACCGGGCCGGTGTCGGGCATCACGCCGCGCCACAGCAAGAAGGATTCGGCTGCCTGTTCGACCAGCATGCCCAGGCCGTCGAGCGCGCGGGCGGCGCCGTGCTCGCGCCCCCAGCGCACGAAGGCGGTGGGCTCGCGGCCGTACATCATGTCGTAGGTCCAGCCGTCCTCGGCCAGGCAGTCGTCGGGGATGGCGGGCACCCCGCCGGCGAGTCCTGCGGCGGTGCCGTTGACGATCAGGTCGAAGCGTTGCCCGGCCAGCGCGTCCAGGCCGCAGCCGGTCACGCGCGGGTCGTCGGCAAGGGCGGCCAGTTCGAGTGCCTTGTGCGCGGTGCGGTTGGCGATCACCAGCGCGGCCGGCCCCTCTTCGAGCAGGGGGAAGAGCACGCCCCGCGAGGCGCCGCCTGCGCCCAGCAGCAGGATGCGGCTGCCGGCGAAGGCGAAGCGGTGGTTGCAGCCGAGATCGCGCACCAGCCCGGCGCCGTCGGTGTTGTCGCCGCGGATGCGGTTGCCCTCGAAGACCAGGGTGTTGACCGCGCCGGCACGCTGCGCGCGTTCCGAGCGCTCGTCGGCCAGCGCGAAGGCCTGTTCCTTGAAGGGCACGGTGACGTTCAGCCCGCGCCCGCCCTCGGCGATGAAGCGGCGCACGTCGTCGGCGAAGTCGTCCAAGCTGCCGAGGATGCGCCCGTACTCCATGTCCTGCCCGGTCTGGCGCGCAAACAAGGCATGGATCTCAGGTGAGCGCGAGTGCTCGATGGGGTTGCCGATGACGGCATAACGGTCGCTCATGACTCAGTCCCAGCGGTCGGGATAGCTGCCGGCCTCCAGCAGGTTGTTGCTCACCAGCGCCACCATCAGCAGTACCAGCGCGCCGGTCAGCACCGGCATGACATAGCCGTAGCCCAGCGAGTGGATGTGCTCGGAGCCGATCACCGCGATCAGTGCGGTCGCCCCGCCCGGCGGATGCACCGTGTGGGTGAGCATCATGGCGACGATGGCGGTGGCCACCGCGACCCCCTCCTGCAGCATCGACAGGTCGGGCAGGTAGCGGTAACAGGTGACCCCGATCAGTGCCGAGATCAGGTGCCCGCCGATCAGGTTGCGCGGCTGCGCAAAGGGCGCACGCGGCGCGGCATAGAGCAGCACCGCCGAGGCCCCGAAGGAGCCGATCACCAGCAGGTCCAGGCCGGGAAACAGTGCCACCGCGCTGGCCAGCAGGCCGATGCCGGCAAAGGCGCCGAGCCAGGCGGCGAGCAATTGCCCCGGCGTGGCACGCACGCGCTGGCCGTGGTAACGGCGGCGTTCCGAGCGGCCGGAGATGAGGATGCGCCGGGTCCAGGGAACGGCGGTGGTCTCTTCCTGTTTGCGTTGCTGTTCACTCATTGAGCCACTCCGCTGCCTGCCTTGCGAAGTAGGTCAGGATGCCGTCGGCGCCGGCCCGCTTGATGCACACCAGCGATTCCATCACCACCGCCCGTTCATCCAGCCAGCCGTTGAGTGCGGCGGCCTTGTGCATGGCGTATTCGCCGCTCACCTGGTACACGAAGGTGGGCACGCCGAACCGGTCCTTTACCCGGCGCACCACGTCCAGATAGGGCATGCCGGGTTTGACCATCACCATGTCCGCGCCTTCGGCCAGGTCGAGGGCCACCTCGCGCAGTGCCTCGTCGCTGTTGGCCGGGTCCTGCTGGTAGGTGAACTTGTTGCCCTTTCCCAGGTTGGCGGCCGAGCCCACCGCGTCACGGAAGGGGCCGTAGTAGGCCGAGGCGTACTTGGCCGAGTAGGCGAGGATGCGGGTATGGATGTGACCGGCCGCCTCCAGCGCCTCGCGGATAGCGCCGATGCGTCCGTCCATCATGTCCGAGGGCGCGACCACATCGGCGCCGGCCTCGGCGTGCGACAGCGCCTGTTTCACCAGCACCTCGACCGTCTCGTCGTTGAGCACATAGCCGGAATCGTCGATCAGACCGTCCTGCCCATGCGTGGTGAAGGGATCGAGCGCCACGTCGGTGATCACGCCCAGCTCCGGTACCTCGTCCTTGAGCGCGCGCACCGCGCGCTGGGCCAGGCCGTCGGGGTTGTACGCCTCGGCGGCGTCCTCGCTCTTCGCCTCGGGCGGGGTCACCGGGAAGATCGCCATCGCGGGGATGCCCAGCGCGGCGATCTCGCGTGCCTCGCGCACCAGCAGATCGATGCTCAGGCGTTCCACGCCGGGCATGGAGGCCACTGCCTCGCGCTGGCCCTCGCCCTCGAGCACGAACACCGGCAGGATCAGATCGTCGGGGGTGAGGGTGGTCTCGCGCATCAGGCGGCGCGAGAAGTCGTCGCGGCGCATGCGCCGCATGCGGGTGGCGGGGTAGCCGCCGAAGGCCTGGGTGTCCATGCTCATGCTGCTCTACCTGTCTTGCGTGAAGACCCCGATTCTATCGCCTGCCGGGGCATTCTGCCGAGGGTGTGGTTGACACATTGCCGCAAATCTTCCCTAGAAGCCGTACGCCCCGCCGTTTTCGGCCAGCCACTGTTTTCTTGTCTGGTAATCCGGCAACACGCGCTCCACCAGACGCCAGAATCGTGGTGTGTGGTGCTTCTCGACGAGATGAGCCAGCTCATGAACGATGATGTACTCGGCAATGGGTGGTGGGAGAAGTGCCGTATGCCAGTGAAAGTTCAGTACGCCTTTTTCACCGCATGACCCCCAGCGATATCCAAGGTCTCGTACCTCGATCCCTTCCGGTTCGACCCCCAGACGTTCCTGGTACAGCGCGACACGCCGCCTGAGCCAGGCGGAGCCCACGGTTCGGTACCAGGCGACGAAATGCGCCCTCGCGTGATGCCTTTCAGATGCCAATAACAGGAAGCGGCCATTGGCGAGCTTCAGGGGCGTGTTCCCGTGTTCCCGAACATCCTTGACCAGCAGCAGGCGGTAACTTCTGCCGAGATAGTGGAAACCCTCGCCATTCACGTATTCCTTGCGATTCCGAGGGCGTTGGTAAAGCCCCTTTTCCGCCAGTTTCTTGTAGACCCAGAACAGTTTTTCCTCGGCGACATCTTCGATCAACGATCGCGGCACACCCACCGGGACATCGAGGCGCAGTTCGCCGTCCCGATCCACGGTGATGCCAATGGTCTTGCGCCGGGGGCTGCGGCGGATCTCGAAGGTCAGCTCCTCGATTTCCAGTTGCTCGTTCATTGCAACAACCACGTATGACGATTGCGTGCCAGCTCGATGATCCGGTCGGCACATTTCTCCTGGGTCTCGAACGGGACCAGGTCGTTGTCGTCCAGGAAATCCACGATCCAGCCACGTAACCGGCGCTGGGCTTCCGGTGTGCGCCAGAAGTCCACCAGCCGGATTTCCTGGCTGAGGTGTTCGACCAGTTCAACGGTAGCCGTCGCCAGCCGGGTCAGGGCGTCGGGCGGAGGGGAATCGCCCAGCCCCGCCTCCTCGGCCAGCAGTTCGAAGAAGGGCACTTCGGTTTCCAGTTGCAGACCGGTGCCGGTCGGAGCCCCCTGCCGCCCGGCCTGAACTTCGCGGGTAAACGCGCGTAGCGCCTCGACCAGTTCGTCCCACTGATCGGCGAACTGCTTGAGGATATCTTCCAGCTTCTCTGAGAGCTTCCTGTAATAGACAGGATCCTCGTTGAAGTGCTTGCGGATATGGTAGCGGGCCGCATGTTCCATCTCCGAGGCCTGGGCACGCCTGGATTTGTGCCGGCCGACCGCCTCCTCGAAATCGTCCGCCAGGATGGAGACGGGCGGTACGCGTGGATCGATGCCGCGGGATTCGATGTGCTCGTCGATGAGCTGCCGAACCTTTGCGCCGCAACCCGCGATGTTGAGCTGATCGTCGCGATAGAGATTGGCCGCGGCCTTGTTGATGAATCCCAGAATCTTGGCGTCCCGCACATAGGGCAGCGCCTCGGGGCGTGGCATGACGATATCCAGGCTCTCCAGAAACCTGTTCAGCTTGACCACGAATTCGGCCCGCACCGCCTTGCTGCGCAGCAGATCCACGCAGGCATCCACGTCCTTGATGTCGGCAATGCCCCGGTCCTTGAACACGGCAATGACACGCTGATGCCGATCCGACAGGATGGGATGTTCGTCCTTGATGCTGGTCAGCGCGCCGGCGACATCCTCGTCGGCATAGACCGCCAGCGCCTCTTTCAGGTGGTGGCCCACGCCGTAGTAGTCCACCACCAGTCCGCAGCGCTTGTTGGGAGAGGTCCGATTGACACGGGCGATGGCCTGCAAGAGATCGTGATCTCGAATGGAGCGATCGAGGTACAGCACCTGTTCAACCGGCGCATCGAAACCGGTGAGCAGCATGCTCTTGACGATGAGAAAGGCCAGGCCATCGCATTTGGCGGGATCCTCGGCAAACAGCGGTTTCTTGAAGCGTTCGATCCGCGCATCCTGTTTCGACTTGTCCGTCCATTCCTTCCAGGCCGGATCGTCGTTGTGGCTGCCGGAGATAATGACGGCGAAGTCCAGTTGTTCGATGGTGTCCCGGTAAGGGTAGGCACGCACAAGGAACCGGATTTCATCGTCCTGTCGTTCCAGCGCTCCGGCGTCCAGATCTAAAACCCTCGGATCGAGCGCATCCAGTGCCTCCAGCAGTTGCCTCTTCGCTTCCAGAAAGGCGCCGTGGTAGCGAACGGCCGCCAGACGACTGACCGTTACCACCTGCGCCTTGAAACCGTTGGGCAGGATGTTGTCGATGTAATGGCGCAGCATGTCCTCGGCCTTGGCCGAGATCAGCTTCGGCGCTTCCAGCACGTTGCCCTTGGTGGCGTATTTGGCCTTGATCGCCTCCAGCTCCTCCTGGGAGCGCTCCTTGAACATGTCCTCGAAGAGCTGGTCCAGATCACCGCCGTCGGCCACCTCGCCTTCGGCAGTGCGGCCCTCGTAGAGGATTGGCAAGGTCGCGCCGTCCTCTTCCGAGTGCCTGATGGTGTAGCGATCGATGAAGTCGCCGACGATGATCGGGGTGCCGGTAAAGCCGATCCTGGCGCAGTTGGGCAGCGCCCGCATCAGGTTGGCATGTAATTGACTGGTCTGGGAGCGGTGGGCCTCATCCACCATGACCAGAATCTCTTCAGATTCGTTGAGCACCGGGAACTCCGCATCGGCCAGGGCCAGCCGTTCGGGCTCCGCGTCGTAGTCGCCTTGCTCGTCCGCTACCTTGTCATAGGCTGCTTGCGATTGATCCGTGCGCGCCTTATTGAACTCGATGACCTCCGCCACGTCGTCCCGTTCCTGATACTTCTGGATCATGGCGAAGACCAGATCGGCGCCCGGCTGGCTGAGCAGTTCCTTGAGCTTCCGGGTGCTGGTGGCCTTGCGTACCGTCTCCTCGGTGAGCGTGGCGGTGGCCGCCAGCTGCTTTTCCAGATCGGTACGGTCGGTGACGATGACTACCTTGAAGCGGCGCAGGCCCGGCTGAGTGCGCAGTTTACGCACCAGAAAGACCATGGTCAGGCTCTTTCCGGAACCCTGGGTGTGCCAGATGATGCCGCCGCGCTGGTCGCTCTCGCCGTGCTCGGCGCGGGTCTGGCCATGTTGCAGGCGACAGATGGCCTTCTGCACTGCCCGGAATTGCTGGTAGCGGCCCACGATCTTGATGGTTCGGCCGCCGGCCTGCTGGTACAGGGTGAAGTTGCGCACGATATCGAGCAGGTGCGCCGGTCGCAGCATGCCGGCCACCAGGGTCTGCTGGCTGGTCAGCTTCTCCACGCCCAGCTCGCGGCACACTTCTTCCATGGCCACCGGGCTGGTGTCCTTCCATTCCAGGTAGTGTTCCGGCGTGGCGGTGAAGGTGCCGACACGGGCCTGATAGCCGAAGGTGGCGACGTTGAACTGGTTGTAGTGAAACAGCCGCTCCGCTCCCTCGTCCTGTTCCACCCACTCGCGCTGATTGGCATAGCGCATGAGCTGATCGATAGCCTCTTCCATGGGGTTAGTGGCCGAAGGGCTCTTGCATTCGATCACCACCAGTGGAATGCCGTTCACGAACAGCACCAGGTCCGGAATGATGAACCCCTTGCCGCCCACCGCCCAGGGCGGATCGACGCGGAACTGATTGATGACCAGAAAGTCGTTGCGTTCTGGATGATCGAAGTTGATGAACTTCACGGAACGCTCACGATTGCCGACATCATCCGCCGGGGCTTCCACCGAGGTGCCCTTGAGCAGCAGCTCGGTGGCGAACTGGTTGGCCTCCATCAACCTGGGAGCGCCCAGCCGTTCCAGCGCGCCGAGGGCCTGGTTGGCGCGGCCGTCATCCAGCCAGGGCCGCCCCTCATCGTCCAGATTGATGCGCTTGAGTGCCGCGCGCAGGCGGTCGCGCAGCAGCACCTCGCGGAAACTTTCGCGCTCCGTGAGATACGGCACATCGATGTCACCCGGCAGATGCTGCCAGCCCATGCCCTTGAGCTGTTCGATCAGCGGCCGTTCGACCTGTTGTTCTTCGTTCAGTGCCGCCACGGTGAGCTACCTTTTCTGGTCCGCGAGCAGGTTCATCACCAGCCGCACCATCAGGTCCTTGGCCTTGGGGTCACTCTCGGCGATCAGCAGGGTCAGTGCCGTCAGGCCGTTCTCATCCAGCGGCAAGCGCATCCCCTCCTGGCGTAGATAGAGCAGGAACAGGAAGGCCCCGGAGCGCTTGTTGCCATCCGAGAAGGGATGGTTCTTGATGACGAAATAGAGCAGATGCGCGGCGCGTTCCTCGCGGGTCTTGTACAGCGGCTCGCCGAACATGGTCTGCTCGATATTGCCCAGAATGGCCGCCAAGCCATCGCCACGCTCCCGTGCGAACAGCTCGCTGGCCTCGCCCCGGCTGCGCAGCTCCTCGGCCAGGGCATCCAGCGCGCGGCGGGCCTCGTCATAGCCCAGCACGCCCCGCGCGGGCCTGGCACCGGGGGGCAGTTCCAGCCTGTCCTCGTCGTAATCCAGCAGCAGCCGCCAGGTCCTGGCGTAACTCAGGATCAGGCCCACCACCTCTCGGCCAACGTCGGTCACCAGTTCCTGTTTCGTCAGGGTTTTGCCCAACAGCTCGACGGCCTGCGTCAGCTCCTCCAGCCCTCGTTGGGCCAGCCGGTGTTCGTTGATGCTGTAGCCCTGGGTCAGGTGTTCGCGCAGTACGCGGGTTGCCCATTGGCGGAAGCGTACGCCTTGCTGGGATTTGACCCGATAACCAACCGAAATAATCACGTCCAGGTTGTAATAGCGGGTCTTGTAACGTTTGCCGTCGGCGGCAGTTGTCAAGGATTCCTTGACAACTGAATCCTCCTCCAGCTCACCTTCCTTGAAGATGTTGCGGATATGCAAGCTTATGTTTTGCTTGGTTTTTTCTAACAGCTCGGCCATCTGCGCCTGGGTCAGCCAGACCGTCTCCGCCTCCAGCCGGACTTCGATGGGCTGATCGGCCTGGTCGAAAATCACGATTTCGTTCATAGCTGGATCTCCTTATCCATCCGTGACAACCTCCTTGTCAGCCATTTCGGCCTCGATCTCCTTCTCCAGCGCCGCCGCATCCACCTCCCACAGTTCCACCGGGCGCTTCTTGATGCCGATACCGTGCTCGATGAGCAGATCAAGCAGCCTTTCACCGTCAATCAGCGTGATGGGGGCGGCACCGGGAAACAGGGCGGCCTCGGTCGCGCCCTTGCTGATTTTGCCCAGCGTGATGAGGGTGCCGCGAATGGCCTGGTGGTAGGGCAGCGAGCCCCGAAGCTGGTCGATGGTCTGGCGCGGTATGCTCGCCTTGCTGTGGCGCTTGACCTGCACCACTTCCCGCACGGTGGTGATGCCAAATTGCACCGTCGCCACCACATCCACGCCTTTGTCACCCGACTGTTTGGTGACGGTCACGTCCTCGTAGCCCATCGCCTCCATCAGGTCACCGATCAGGTGCTCGAAATGATACGGCTGCATGGCAGCCAGCAGTTCCCGCAACGCTTCGCGTTGCCGGGCATTGTGTTCGTTCACCGCTCGCAGCACGGAAAGCCTGGGATCTTCACCTTCGGGCAGGCTCTTCTCGGCGTATTCCAGGCCCACTTCGGTAATGGTGTAGCGGTTACCTTCGCGTGCCACCAAACCGCGCTCCACCAAGTTGGCCAGTCGGCGGCTCAGGGTATCCTTGAAGGTGCTCGGTGTGGTGAATTTCGAATGCTCTTGCAGGTACTCGGCCCACTCCGGCAACAGATCGCCGCGCTTGGCCTGGGTCTTGGTGGCCAAGATGTTCAGCAGCTTCAACAAACCCTCGGTCTCGTCCAGCGCCTGTACCGTGGCAGGGTCCTCGTCGAGAAATCCCTTGCCCCGCTCGGAAAGCCGATAGATACCTTGCGCATCGGGGACCAGCAGGTCATAGGTATTTATGAATAGATAGGTGCCATAGATATGGCGCGGATTAACCACATGCCCGCTCTGCTGCCAGATCTTCGCGGCCAATGCCGCATTCTCGCCCGACAAGCGTTCCGCAATCCACTTGTCCGGCTCCGACCAGTCCACCGGGTTCTGCGGTGTACCTGTCTGCTGCCAAATGGATTGAATTAGATGTGTCACATCGCTCTTTGCAACCCCTTCGAGGGTCTGCATGGTGGCCCGCACCCAAGAATAAGGTGGGAATAGTGGGGTGCGGACTCTGTAGTTCTTGTTGGTCATTTGCGTTCCTCGTCGCCATCATCCTTATTGGCCTTCAATCAGGCCACTGATCGTCCGCAACCACCCTTCCACCTCACCGTTTGGATCTCTGTCGCGAATCCTTTCAGCGGTCATCCTCGGAAAAGCCCTTTCAGCCAATTGAAGTTTCGCTTTATTAGGACTCATAGGGTTCGGGTGTCCATTGGCATTTGCCCACTCAACACCGAAATCAGCGGGGACATTGCTTTCATCCTCTATAGTAAAGGTGAATCCAAACGCATCATTGATGGCATCAGGATGTAGGTAATTCTCGATCTCCAGTTTCTGTGTCTGGCAGGCTTGGGATCCGTCCCGTCGCTTCTGAACGCGTGCGACCACATCCGCATAAGACGGCACATCCCTGTCGTAAATATGGAACTCTGGGAGCCCCAAATTGCGCAAATAGTGCTCTGCAACCCAGTGTTTGAGGGTTCCGCCTCCAAGCACAACAAAGGCGATACGAGACTCCGAGGCCAAATCAGGAATGGTGGGGTCGTCAGCATTCAACGCGGCGCTCAGGCACTTCAGTGCTGTAACATCTGTTGGCCCCTCCACACATACAAGTACTCGGACGCGGCTACCCGGAAGGACACCTAGACCTTCAGCGATAGCCGAATACATTTCCTCTCCGTCCTCGACAATTGGCTTCCCATTTTCATTGCGCGTAACGAACCGAAGAGACGATGCTGGCAGTTCGGAGGCAAACTCAGGACTGTGGGTAGTTAATAGAACTTGGCAACCGGATTCCTGTGCCAAGGCTTTGAATGCGTCGAGAAGAATCTTCTGGTTTGCTGGATGTTGAGCTGTTTCAGGCTCTTCAATGGCATAGATAATCCCGCGACTACCCGTCTCCTCCATGCGTCGCTCGGCCTCAGCGCGAAAGAAGCTGACGAGTATCATGCGGCGTACACCGCTACCCCGTTTATTCAGCGGAATACCGTCATCGGTATTCATTGACACGGAGAACAAGCCCGTCCACTTCGATTTCGGAGCCTCAGAGAATTCAGGGCTAAGTTCCTTGGCAAGCTCCGGAGCAATCTTCTTGAGCGCATCAAAGGTACGCTTCGCTATTCCTTCTACCTTGTGGCGTACCTGGCGCTGTATCTCAGCAATCTCGTTCTCGACCTCGGCCAGAGCCGCCGCAATAGCCGCTTTCAATGGGCTCTGTACCTCTCCATCAGAATCACGACTGCTGCGATCGCTTTGGAATAGTGCATACATGGGCAAGTGCACTTTGATCTGCTCCCAGATGCGCTTACCATCTTCCTTGGCAACAGGAATGGCCTGTTCTTCCAAATTCAGGTCTTCGCAGGCTGCCCAGATTGCCTTGCGCATGCCAGGATTGCCTTTCAGCGGAACATCAAGCCCAAGCTCCTTGACCTTGGCTTGCAGTTCCTTTTCTTTCAGTTCGTGGAGGTTATTGAAGCCGGGGGTGGAGGGATGATTGGCAATCAGGAAAACTTCTTCCTTCGGCGTCTTCTTCGAGCAGTCATATGTCTTTTCTACAGTAAGCAGGCCATTGCTATCCAGCAAATACTCTTCTGCGAGAGAAGTCTCTGCGGTGGCATCGATCGGCAATGAAGCAGGAAACTCTGAAAACGAGCAGGTAATGGATACTAGATTATCCTTACTGTAAACATTGGCATCTCCCGTCTCTATCTTAACGGCGTCGTTGTTGAAAAATATTTCCAGGGCTTCAAGAATTGTTGATTTTCCAGCATCATTGCGACTAATGACTGTGGTCAGGTCGTCAATTGAAATCGTGACCTCGTCTTTATAGCAGCGGAAGTTCTTGATCGACACCTTTTCCAGTTTCATTTGACTCTCCTTGTATGGCTCTGACTCGGCCCGTAAGAAGGTCGTTCATGAGCCCTTTCTTGATCGATTGCAACCTCTGAAGATGGCAGCCTTCCAGTATCATCCGATCCTCGTGGCTTTTAAGCGTCTCTGCAACAAGGTTCTGCTCGGCCAACTCCGGTAAAGGGATCAACATATCCAAAAACTTGTCCTTCGGAAGGTTTTTCATGCTCCCACTGGTGCCTGTTGCGTGTAGAGCGATATGGCGCTTTGCAGGTGGCGTCGAGAGGAAGAACGACAACCAACGTGCAGAGATCAAGTCTTTATCCTTGAATTTCATGAGCCATAAACGATCGGGAAGGTAAAGGTCGCCAAAAAAACCATCAACATAACCATGCTCTCCAACAAGCTCAGGCGTATTCATTCGACTAACTATAATTGAGTCAGCCTCTGGTCTTACTCGAGCACGGCTGATCTCTTGAGGCAGTACAGCTTTGTTCTCTCTGGGGTAAAATTTGCCACCACTCACTGCGCTCGTCTTCAATACCCCAATCTGACCCGATGCGGCGGGATAATCAAAAGCATTGACGCTAACGCCTGCATCGAGGCTTTCTATTAACTGACGAAGTGGCACGACTCGCCACTCCTTCGGAATCTTCCCCAACACCGAATCCTTGAACTGCTCTGGGTGGGCGATGGGGTCGCGGAGTTGGCCGTTTTCGTCGATGCCTCGGGTGAGGAGGTCGTGGAGCAGGCCTTGCTTGATTTGCTTGAGCTTGGCGATGAGTTGTTCGGTTTTCTGGATGGCGTCGTCGAGGGTGTCGAGGATTTTAGCGATAGCCCTCTGTTGGGCTAAAGACGGTAGCGGAATTTGAATGGATCGGATGTCTCGCAGTACGAGGCGCCTAAGCGCACTCCCTGACATAAAATTTTCATATTGCCGAACAGACTCCTCGTTTCGTAGAACCTGGCCGAGATATGAAGGGTCGAGAGAGTCGTTTGGCTCAATGATGCAAATGGAGGAAAGCACCCCAATTTCCTCCGTTTGCTTATAAACAACGACCCTGCCAACCGTGCCATCTTTAGAGAGAAGCACGTTGCCATCCGTAATGGTGCAGCCCGTGGCCTTGAGTTTCCGGTATGCATCACGTGAAATTCGTGTACATGTGCTGAAGTCGATTTTCCCCGACTTCATATCCTTCACGTTCGCGATCAGATGGCCGCTCTCTTGTGGCGTAGGGCTAAAGTGTGAGCCATCTGTGATGCGGCGTGCGACTTGACGTAACGACGCAAGTGGATAACTTGGTTGATAGGACGCGTCAGACATACCCCAACTCCTTCAAAAACCCCTCCAGCTTCGCCTTCGCTGCATCCCGGTCGGCTTCGATCTCCTGGGCGGGGACCTTGTACTTGTCCCACCAGTTCTCCACCGCCGCGATGACGGCCTGGCGGTGGGCGGTGACGTAGCGCTCGAGTTGTCTGGCCAGGTCGTCGCGGGCGAGGTCGAGCACCAGTTGTTCGGCCTCTTCCGGCGTGAGCGCCAGATGGGCCTCGGTAAGTCGCTGGGCGAGCTGGGCCTTGAGTTGCTTGAGCTGCTTCTTGGTGGCGGTGAGTTGCTTCTTCAGCGCCTTGATCTCGGCCTCGCTCAGCGCGGCTTCGTTGTCGCTGTCTTCGTCGCCTTCCTCGTCGTCGGTCTTGGGCTTGGCGGCCTCGATTTGCCCTTCCAGCTCGGCCTTGCGGCCCTCCACCTGTTCCAGTTCTTGCAGGTAGTCGGGCAGCAGGTGCTGGACCAGCTTGTGGTCGAGTGGGTCAAGTCGGGCGGCCTGTTTTTTGTCGTTGCTATCGAGGGCGTCGAGGATGGTGTCCACCCAGCCTTTCACCAGCCCCTCGAAGCCCTGGGCGGCGAGGGTACGCAGGTCGTACTGGTAGTCATCCCACCAGCTGGCGATGACGCCGGCGATCTTGTAGCGGTCGAGCAGGCCGACCGGCATGAGGGCCGCCTCGAAGCTGTGCAGCAGCTCGGCGCGCAGGGCCATTAGGTCGCGGCGCTCGGGCAATTGGCGCAGGTGCTGTTCGTGGGCCTGCCACCAGGCGGTGAAGGCATCCATCAGGGCCTGTTCCCGGGCTTGCACGCCGGGGTCGGCCTCGATGGTGGCCTTGAGCTGGGCGCGTTCGGTGAGGTGGGGGGGCGAAGTCGTGGTAGCGCTCGTCGCGGTCCACGAACAGCACTTCGGGCTTGAGGCCATGGGCGTCGAGCAAATCCGCCTTGTCGGCGACTTCCTGTTTGGGCACGCCGCCGATCAGGTGGGCGCGCACGTCGTGGGGTTCGGGCGGCGGGCTGTTGTCTGCGTAGCGGCGGATGTTGAGGTTGTAGTCGTTCTCGGCCAGGGTGGCATGGTCCACCACGGCGGCATAGCCGGGCACGTTCTGGAAGTCGTCGTAGCTGCGGACGATTTTCTCGATGTGTTCAGGGCGCAGATAGTTCTGGGCGCGGCCGGCGTGGAATTCGGCATCGGCATTGATGAACAGCACCTTGCCCTGGCGCTCGGCGGGCTTGGCGCCTTCGTGGCTCAGGATGAGGATGCAGGCGGGGATGCCGGTGCCATAGAAGAGGTTGGGCGGCAGACCGATGACCGCCTCCAGGTGGTCGTGCTCGATGAAGGCCTTGCGGATTTCCTTTTCCGCGCCGCCACGGAACAGCACGCCGTGGGGCATGACGGTGGCGACGATGCCGCCGGGGCGGGTCACGGCCAGCATGTGCTGGGCGAACATGAGGTCGGCCTTCTTGCCGGTCTCCGGGCACCAGCCGTATTTGAAGCGCTCGGGAAACGTGATCTCTTCGCGGCTGTAGTTCTGGCTGAAGGGCGGGTTGGTGAGCACATAGTCGAAGCGCATCAGCTCGCCGCCCTCGACATGCTGGGGGCTGGCCAGGGTATCTTCGTTGCGGATATCGGCCTCGGGGATGCCGTGGAGGATCATGTTCATCTTGCAGATGGACCAGACGTTGCCGGCGTTCTCCTGGCCGAACAGGGCGAGGTTGCGCGGGTTGCCGCCGTATTCCTCCACGTAGTGGCGCGACTGGATGAGCATGCCGCCGGAGCCGCAACAGGGATCGTAAACGCGCTTGCCTTCCTCGGGCTTGACCAGCCGCACCATCAGCCGGACCACGTCGCGCGGAGTGTAGAACTCGCCGCCCTTCTTGCCGGCGGAATCGGCGAACTCGGCGATGAGGTATTCGTAGGCGGCACCGAGCAGGTCGGGGAACTCGAAGTCCTCGTTGAGCAGACGGTACTGGTTGAAGTGCAGGATCAGCTCTCGCAGCTTCTTGTCCGGCAGCTTGGTCTGGCCGACCCGGCGGTTGAAGTCGATGTGGCCGAGCACGCCATCCAGCGAAGGGTTCTCGGTTTCCAGCGCGCCCAAGGCCTTGTTCAGGCCCTCGCCCACGTCGCGGTGCAGCTCGTCGCGGATGTAGGCCCAGCGGGCATTGGGTGGCACGTAGAAGGAATCGGTATAGCGCGAGGGCTTCTCGGCGCGCTGCTCGGCCTCTTCCCGGGTGCGTCCCCTGGCCAGGTTCTCGTCGATGATCTGCTGGCGGCGGGCCTCGAAGACATCGGAGCAGCGCTTCAGGAAGAGCATGCCGAAGATGTATTCCTTGAACTCCGAGGCGTCCATCTTGCCGCGCAGGATGTCGGCGGCGGCGAAGAGGTGGCGTTCGAGCTGGGGCAGGGTCAGTTTGGACATCGTTTTCCGGTTCCGGTGTTTTCCAGGTGGCGGCGGCTTTCTCTTGCCAGGCAAGCGTGCGCATGATGCACCGATTCTATCCCCTGTCAGCGGTTTCTACCGAGACCGGGGCTGTTCGTTCTCGTCCCGTCAGGTCTTGGGGGCGCCGCTGAAATCCCGGCTCGAACGGAGTGTCCGACAGCGCTGGCGGGACAAGCGCACCACCGTTTCCTTGACCTGGATCGGAACCCAGCGACTAGGCTCATACTCGGGTTCCCGACGAAGATCCGAGGATGCACAATTTCCTTCGCTCCATTGCCGACAGTCTGCGCGATCTGGCGCCCATCGCGCTGGTCATCGGCTTCTTCCAGGGGGTCGTGCTGCGCCAGCCGATACCCGAACTGGGCGACATCCTGCTCGGCGCCCTGCTGGTGGTCGTCGGCCTGACCCTGTTCGTGCGTGGCCTGGAGATGGGTCTGTTCCCCATCGGCGAGAGCATGGCGCATGCCTTTGCGCGCAAGGGCAGCCTGAACTGGCTGCTGGCCTTCGCCTTCGCCCTGGGCTTCGGCACCACGGTGGCCGACCGGCGCTGATCGCGGTGGCCGACGAGGCGGCCGAGGTGGCCGAGCAGGCCGGCCTGATTGAGCCCGGCGAGGCGCCCCGCCGCAGGTATGCCCTGGGTCTGCGCTACACCGTCGCCTTCTCGGTGGGTTTCGCCATCCTGCTCGGCGTGCTGCGTATCGTGCGCGGCTGGCCCATCCAGTACCTGATCCTCGGCGGTTACCTGGGGGTGGTGGTGATGACGGTCTTCGCGCCGCCGGAGATCGTGGGCATCGCCTACGATTCCGGTGGGGTGACCACCTCCACGGTCACGGTGCCGCTGGTGACCGCCTTGGGCGTGGGCCTGGCGCAGTCGATCCGGGGCCGCAACCCCCTGACCGACGGTTTCGGCCTGATCGCCTTCGCTTCGCTCACCCCCATGATGTTCGTCATGGCCTACGGCATGCTGGTGCATTGATGATCGAATCCATCGCCCGCACCCTGGTCGACACCCTCAAGGACGTGCTGCCCATCGCCGCCATCCTGTTCGGCTTCCAGTGGCGGGTGCTGCGCCGCCCGGTGCCGCGCCTGCGCCAGGTGCTGATCGGTTTCGTGTACGTGCTGCTGGGCCTGACCTTCTTTCTCGAGGGCCTGCGCATGGCACTGTTCCCGCTGGGTCGCCTGATGGCCGCGCAACTGACCGATCCTGTCTTCCTGTTCGGCAATGCCGAGGCGATCGCCACGCACTGGAGCGCCTATGGCTGGGTCTATGTCTTCGCGTTGGCGATCGGTTTTGCCACTACCATCGCCGAGCCCTCGCTGTTGGCGGTGGCGATGAAGGCCAACGAGGTCTCCGGCGGTGCCATCGGAGTCTGGGGTCTGCGTGTGGCGGTCGCCATCGGTGTGGCCGTCGGTCTGGGGCTGGGGACCTTTCGCATCGTCACCGGCACCCCGCTGCAGTGGTACATCATTGCGGGGTACGTGGTGGTGATAGTGCAGACCCTGTTCGCGCCGCGCACCATTATCGCTCTGGCCTACGACTCGGGCGGTGTGACCACCTCGACGGTGACCGTCCCGCTGGTCACCGCCCTGGGGCTGGGCCTGGCCAGCGCGGTGCCGGGGCGAAGCCCGGCACTCGACGGCTTTGGCCTGATCGCCTTTGCCAGTCTGTTTCCCATCATCTCGGTGATCGCCTATGCCCAGTTCGCGGACTGGCGCTCGCGCCGCCGTTCCACCTGAATTACGGAGGACAGCTCATGCACTTCAAACTGCTGGTCACCTTCATCGAGGACACCCGCACCGATGCGGTTATGGAGGCGGCGCGGGAAAAGGGCGCCACCGGCGCCACGGTCATCACCAATGCCCGCGGCGAGGGGCTGAAGGGCAGCAAGACCTTCTTCGGTCTGGACCTCGAAGCCCAGCGTGACGTGGTGCTGTTCCTGGTCGAGGAACACCTGGCGCGCGATATTCTGGAGACCATCGCCGAGGTCGGTCGCTTCGAGGCCGAGCCCGGGACCGGCATCGCCTTTCAGCTCGATGTCGAGGACGCCGTGGGCATCACCCGGCAGGTCGCCCGCTTGCAACATGTCGTGGAGGAAGAGCTATGAGCGAGCAACGCCGACTGGTGCGCGTGCGCGATGTCATGAAAGCCGACTTCGACCAGGTCGATGGCATGGCCACGGTGGCCGAGGCATTGCGCGACGCCCGCCATCCCGATACCAAGTGCCTGATCGTGCGCAAGCGCCATGCCGACGACGAGTATGGCATCGTCCTGTACTCTGACATCGCCAAGCGCGTGCTGGCACGCGATCGCGCCCCCGAGCGGGTGAACGTCTACGAGATCATGAGCAAACCCGTGCTGGGGGTGTCGCCGCAGATGGACATCCGCTATTGCGCGCGCCTGTTCGAGAACTTCGGTATCCCGCGCGCGCCGGTAATCGAGCATGGCGAGGTGGTCGGCATCGTGGGTTACACCGACATGGTGCTTGGCGGCATGCTGCCGCAGTTCGACGACTGAACGGGGCGCGTCAGCCCCTGAGCAGGGCCCGCACCCGTGGCAGGTGACGGCGGCTGACCTCCAGCGGCAACGCCAACCCCTCGATGGTCAACAGGGCGCGCCCGTCGGGCGCGCGGCGCAGCTCGCGCGCTCGTGCCGGGTCCACCAGGGCGTTGCGATGGATGCGCAGGAAACGCCCGGGAAACTGTTCCTCGATCGACTTCAGTGAAGCATCGCTGAGCGCCACCCCGTCGCGATGATGGACCTCGACGTACTTGTGATCGGCCTTCAGGCAGAGGATGTCGTGCAGGGGGATGCGTCGGGTCACGCCGCGTTGGGTCACGCTCAGCCCGGGGGTGTTGTCAGCCTGCGCCAGGGCCTCGCGCTGGGAGCGGGTGAACACGGCTGCCTTGTCCAGCGCTGTGCGCAGGCGCGATGCCCGCACCGGCTTGAGCAGGTAGTCGATGGCGTTGGCCTCGAAGGCGGCCAGGGCGTGTTCGTCGAAGGCCGTGACGAAGATTACCGCCGGCGGCGTTTCCAGTTCCTGCATGGCCAGCGCGGCGCGGATGCCGTCCATGCCTGGCATGCGAATGTCGAGCAGTGCCACGTCGGGCCGGTGTTCACGCGCCAGGGCCAGGGCCGTCTCGCCGTCGGCGGCCTCGCCGACCAGTTCGGCGTCTGGCCGCACCTCGCGCAACAGCTCGTGCAGGCGTGCGCGTGCCGGGGCCTCGTCGTCGGCGATCAGCAGCTTCATCCGGCGTCCTCCCGGACCGGGAGATGGATGCGTACCTGGTAGCGGCCGTCCACTTTGCCAATGCGCATCCCGGCGGCGTCACCGTAGAAGGCGCGCAGGCGGTCGGCCACGTTGCGCTGGGCCATGCGGTTGCCGCGCCGTTCCTTGTGCCCGCCCTCCGGGACGGTGTTGGCCACGCTGATGTTGAGCAGGCCGCGGCGCGCGCGCACCGAAACCAGGGTCTCGCCACCGTCGATGGCCGGCTCGATGCCGTGATAGACCGCGTTCTCGAGCAGTGGCTGCAACAGCAGGGGAGGCATGTGCGCGTGCAAGGGCAGATCGTCGGGCAGGTCCCAGTGCACGCGCAGGCGCTCGCCCAGACGCTGTGCCTCGATGCGCAGGTAGCCGCGAGCCATTTCCAGCTCGTCGCCGAGGGTGGAGCGCCTGTCCTCATCGGCCAGGCTGGCGCGGAACAGGTCGGACAGGTCCTCGACCACCTGTTCGGCCAGCGCCGGGTCGGCGCGCGTGAGATTGGCGATGGTGTTCATGCTGTTGAACAGGAAGTGTGGGCGGATGCGTGCCTGCAGGGCGGTGGCCTGTGCCCGCGCCTCGGCCAGCTCGCGTTCCTGGTGGCAATGCAGCTCGTACAGGTAGCGCAGGGCCACCGCGAGCACGATGGCGGCGATGGCCAGGTGCTCGGCCAGGGATACCGGGTCGGGCGCCCAGTCGCCCTGCAGCAGGCGCTGGACCGCGAGGTGTACCAGCACTGTCACCCCCAGTCCCAGGCCCCAGGCGAACAGGCCGGCAGCAGCATGGCCCAGGCGGTTGAGCCGTGGTCCGAGCAGGCACAGGCTGCCTGCCAGCATCAGCGCGATCCACTGGATGTACAGCGAACGCTGGCTCAGGTGCTGCCAGAAGTCATTGCGAAAGGCCGCCAGGGTGAGCACCAGTGCCAGCAGTTCGGCGGTGATCACCCAGGCGAACAGCAGGCGCACGTCGCAGAAATCGGGCAGGAAACCGCGTTGTTGTTCCCGTTCGCTCATGCCTGGAGTATAACCAGCCGTCGACGCCTGGAACGTGCCACCCGTCGGGCTCCGGTGACCGCTGTTCACGGCAGCCGGGTATAATCGCGCGATCCTCACCCGACGGACTTCTCATGAGCGACAAGAAACTCTGGGCCGGCCGCTTCTCCGAGCCCACCGATGCCTTCGTCGAGGCCTTCACCGCCTCGGTGGAATTCGACCAGCGCCTGGCCCCGCAGGACATCCGCGGCTCCATCGCGCACGCCACCATGCTGGCGCGCCAGGGCATCCTCAGCGCGGCCGAGCGTGACGCCATCGTCGAGGGTCTGGAGCAGATCCTCGCGCGCATCGAAGCCGGTCAGTTCGCCTGGTCGGTGGCGCGCGAGGATGTGCACATGAACATCGAGGCCGCGCTCACCGAGGCGATCGGCGAGGCCGGCAAGAAGCTGCACACCGGGCGCTCGCGCAACGACCAGGTGGCCACCGACATCCGCCTCTGGCTGCGCGAGGAGATCGCCGCCCTGCGCGCCGAACTCTCGCGCCTGCGCGGCAACCTGCTGGACCTGGCCGAGCGCGAGGCCGAGACCATCCTGCCCGGCTTCACCCACCTGCAGACCGCGCAGCCGATCACCTTCGGCCATCACCTGATGGCCTGGTTCGAGATGCTCGAGCGCGACGACGGCCGGCTGGCCGACTGCGCGCGCCGCGCCAAGCGCTGCCCGCTGGGCGCCGCGGCGCTGGCCGGCACCACCTTCCCCATCGATCGCGAATACACCGCCGAACTGCTGGGATTCGACGGGCCCTGCCGCAACTCGCTGGACGCGGTCTCCGACCGCGACTTCGCCATCGAGTTCGCGGCTGCCGCCAGCCTGCTGATGATGCACCTCTCGCGCATGAGCGAGGAGCTGATCGTCTGGTCCTCGGCGCAGTTCGGCTTCGTCACCCTGTCTGATGCCTTCTGCACCGGCTCCTCGATCATGCCGCAAAAGAAGAACCCCGACGTGCCCGAGCTGATCCGCGGCAAGAGCGGACGGGTGTTCGGTCACCTGATGGCCCTGCTCACCCTGATGAAGTCGCAGCCGCTGGCCTACAACAAGGACAACCAGGAAGACAAGGAGCCGCTGTTCGACATCGCCGACAACCTGCGTGGCTCGCTGAAGGTGTTCGCCGACATGATCCCGGCGATCACGCCGAATCGCGAGCGCATGCGCGCTGCCGCCCTGCAGGGTTTCGCCACGGCCACCGACCTGGCCGACTACCTGGTGCGCCGAGGCCTGCCCTTCCGTGACGCCCACGAGGTGGTGGGCAAGGCGGTGGCGCACTGCGTGCAGGCCGGCTGCGACCTGGCCGAGTTGTCGCTCGATACCCTGCGCGAGTTCAGCCCGTTGATCGAACAGGACGTGTTCGAGGTGCTCACCCTCGAGGGCTCGGTGGCTGCGCGCGATCACGTTGGCGGCACCGCGCCGGCGCAGGTGCGCCGGGCGATCGCCGAGGCGCGCCAGCGCCTGGCGGGCGAGTCGACCTGATCAGTCGTATTCCTCGGCGCGCCGTGCGTCCCCGCGCACCCGCTCGGCGGGGTAGCGCTGCTCGTTGATCGCCATCTTGCGCCAGGCCGCATCCACCAGGTCGATGTCCAGGCGCTCGGCCAGGCGCAGCAGGTAGATGAAGATGTCCGCCATCTCCAGGGCTACCGCCTCCTTCTTGTCTGCCGGCAGGGCACGGCTCTGTGCCTCGGTCAGCCATTGAAAATGCTCGAGCAGTTCGCCGGCCTCGCCGGCCAGCGCCATGCTCAGGTTCTTGGGCGAATGAAACTGCTCCCAGTCTCGTCGGCGTGCGAACTCGGCCAGGCGCTCGCTGAGCTCGGCGATGTCTTGTCTTGGCATGGATGGCCCCCGGATGAGCTGTTGGATCTTGTCCCGTTCGGGCGGCCGGCCGGACGGGAAGGCCCGCCGCGCTTGCAATATGAGAATATCGTAATAAACTGTTAGTTGATGCAGCACAACACGGGCCCGGCGGTGAGCAGTATAGACTGGGCCGACCGTCAGACATCAACCCGTTGAAAAAATCTGGAGATGCTCATGAAGAAATTTGCCGCAGTGACTCTCGCTGCCCTGGCGCTGGCCGGCACCGCAACTGCCAGCTGGTTCGGCAACGGCGACAAGTGGAACGACCCGGAGTGCTGGTACAACCCGGACTGCAATCCCTACGACCCCTGGGACCCGCGTTACTGGATGGAAGAGATGGATAACTTCTGGAACGACAGTAACGATTACTATGGTCCTTACGGTCCCATGTACGGACCCTACGGTCGTCCGCCCTTCCCGCCCGGTTACGGCGCACCGATGATGCCCTACGGCGCGCCCATGCCCTATGGTGCACCCATGCCTTACGGCGCCCCGGTACCACCGGCTCCGGCTCCCGCTGCTCCGCAGCAGGGTCGTCCCGCGACCCCGCCGCCGGCACCGGCCTATCGTGGTCCGGCCCCCATGCCCTATGGCATGCCCTATGGTCCGCGCCCGCCCCACATGGGCATGCAGCCGCCGCGTCGTCCGGCTCCCCAGCCGCAGCGTCGCCCGCAGCCGCAACCCAAGCAGCAGTCCCAGGGTCAGGCCAAGTAAGCCGGCCTGTTCGGACCTGCACGGAAAGCCCGGCCGATCGGCCGGGCTTTTTCGTGCAGGCGCTCAAGAATTCGCCGTCTCCGCCGATGTCCGGGATACCGGAAAACTCATCGGAGGAGCCATCATGTCCGACCCCCAGGTCGCCGCCCCGGCGGCAGCATCTGTCACTGCCACTGCCTCGTGTGTTGCCCTGCTGGACGCGAACGGTCGCATCGAGTGGGCCAGCCCCGGCCTGCACGACCTGCTGGGCTTGCCAGCCGCGGCCTTGTCGGGCAGCCGTCTCGGCGAACTGGCGGGCGAGTCTGCGGGGCAGCTGCATGAGGATGGCGCCATCCTCGACTGGCGTGATGCCGGGGGCCGGTCGCGCCGCCTGCGAGTCGAGTACCTCCCCGTGGACGATCGCCGCCTGCTGATGTTGCACGACCTGACGGAGCTCGAGGCCTTGCAGGCACGCATCAATGAGCTCGAAGCGCAGATCCGCGAGCTCAAGCTCACCGACGACCTCACTGGCCTGCCCAACCGCCGGGCCATCACCCAGGCGCTGGACCTGCAGATCTCGCGCAGCCGGCGCTATGGCAATCCGCTCAGCCTGGTGCTGGTGGAGACGGGTATTGCCGAACAACCGTTGGAACTGCTGGGTGAGGCGCAGGATGCCCTGGTGCTGGCGGTCTCGCACTTCTTGCGCGACCGCCTGCGCTGGGTGGACCAGATCGGGCGCTGGGAGGACGATCGTTTCCTGCTGATCCTGCCGGAGACCGATCGCGAGCAGGCCGAACAGCTGGTCGCCAAGATCGACCAGGAGGTGGGTGGGCTGCAACTGCCCGCGTCACTCGAGGGCCTGCGCCCGCAATTGCGTTTCGGTCTCGCCTTCTGGTCCAAGGGCAACGACCGGCGCACCCTCACCGCGGCGGCCGAGCGCCAGCTTGCCGGCACCTGAACGTGTGCCGATGGCCGTGCCCGCTCCCAGTACGCCGGAACGGCCCTCGCGTCGCGAGATTCGTCGTATCCTCTCGCGCCACGCCCGGGTGGCCGAGGAGCGTCTGCGGCGCATCCATGCCTCGGTGACCCAGGAGCAGCGGCGTTTCCTGATGCTGTTCCCCCTGCTGCTGCACATCAATCACCCGGCCCTGCCGGGTTACAACGGGGCGGACACCCCCGCCGGCATCGCCGGCTATGAGCCCGACCGCGAGACCCTGCTGCTGGCGCGCCGCCATGCGCGCAGTCTGAAGGCCGAACGGCGTCCCCAGCGGGTGCCGCCCATCCTCGGCCTGTATCTGATCGGCAGCTCCGGCACCCTGGGGCAGGACGCGCAGAGCGATTACGACATCTGGGTCTGTCATCACCCGGACCTGGACGCCCGGCAGGTCGCGCTGCTAGGAAGAGAAGGCCGCGCTGATCGAGGGCCATGCCGCGCGCCTGGGCCTGGAGATGCACCTGTTTGTGCTCGAGAGCGAAACCTTCCGCGACGGCCTGCATTCGCGCCTGTCCGACGAGTCGAGCGGCAACACCCAGCATCTGTTGCTGCTCGAGGAGTTCTATCGCACCGGCCTGCTGCTGGCCGGTCGCCCGCCGCTGTGGTGGCTGGTGCCTCCCGAGCACCTGCATGACTACCGCGCCTGGTGCGATCAGCTGATCGGCAAGCGCCTCATCCGGCGTGACGACTGGCTGGACTTCGGCGGTCTGGCGCGTATCGGTCCGGGGGAATTCTTCAGTGCCGCCCACTGGCAACTGTTCAAGGGCATCCAGGCGCCCTACAAGTCGCTGCTCAAGTTGCTTTTGTTCGAGACCTATCTCGAGGACTTTCCCGACATCCGCTGGCTGGCAGAAGAGGCGCAGGCCCGATACCACGCCGACGACCCGCCCGATGCCGAGGACGTGGATCCCTACCTGCTGATGATGCGGCGTATCGAGGCGCACCTTGCCGCGGCCGGCCAGGACGAGCGCCTGGCGTTGGCGCGTCGTGCCTTCTATCTCAAGTGCGACGTGCGCCTGAGTCGTCCCGGTCAGCACTGGAAGCGGGATATCCTGCGTCGCCTCACGGAGGAATGGGGCTGGGGGCAGGGTGAGTTGATCAATCTCGACAGCCACCGCGAATGGAAACTGCCCACGGTGCTTGAAGAGCGCAATCGCCTGGTCGGCGAGCTGTCGCACAGTTACCGTCTGCTCACGAGCCTGGCACGCTCACAGCACGCCACCGAGCAGATCGACATGCAGGAGCTGGCCCTGCTGGGGCGCAAGCTGTTCGCCGCACTGGAGCGCCGGCCCGGCAAGATCGACCGTATCAACCCCGGGATTTCGGACGACCTGCGCGAGGCGCGGATATGGCTGCGTCACGACGCCGCGCAGGACACCTGGCAGGCCTACCTGGCGCCCCCCGAAGAAGGGGCTGCCCCGGCGCGTAGCGCGCGGGGCGTGGTCGAGCTGTTCACCTGGCTGATCGCCAACGGTGTGATCGGGCGTGGCACCCACCTGGTTCTGCCGCCCGGGCTCGACCCCGAACAACGTCACCGCCGCCTGCTGCGTCTGTTGCAACGTCGCTTCCCGCCCGGGCGCAACGGTGATGCCCCACTGGGCAATTTTCATCGCCCGGCACGCGGCGTCCGTTCCCTGATCCTGGTCAACGTGCGACTCGAGAGCGAGGCGCCCGTGGATCGGCTGGTGGTCAGCCAGCGTGCCGATCCCCTGAGCTTCGGTGCAGCGCGGGTGAACCTGATCGAGACCCTGGACCATGTCTATGCCAACAGCTGGGGCGAACTCTACGTGGATCATCATCGCGGCGAAGAAGGCGTTCTCGACCTGTTGTGCTCCTGCCTGGAACTGTTTCCCGATAGCGACAACGAACCCGACTGCCATTGCGACACCCCCGGACACGGCGCCCTGATCGCGCGCCGTCTCGCCGGCCTGATCCGTGACCTGCGTGAACACTTCCGGCGACATGGGGAGCAGGCCCGCTACCTGTTGCCGATCGGCGAGGTCTTCCACGTGATCGAACGCCGACGTCGCCAGTATTGCCATCATCCGGTGGGCGATTTCGCCGACCTGCATGACTACCTGGCCGAGGCCGACGAGGTGTTCCGGCCCACGGCGCTGGACGAAGCCAGCCTGCGAGACTCCCCCTTGCCGCTGCTGCTGCGCCTCAATCGGCCGGGTCAGGTGCAGATCGCCTACCAGGTCGAATCGTCGGGCATCCGCATGTATTTCATGGATGCCGGTGGCGCCGTGCTGGAACACTGGCTGCCGGAAGCGAGCGAGCACCACTTCCTGATCCAGCAACAGCGGTTCTTCGAGAGCCTGCTCGACTGGCAAGCTGTTGCGGGGAGCGAGCGGGAGGCACAGGGTCTCGTTTTCCTGCGTATCCGGCAGGGCAATGGCGACTGGCAGGTGCAGCGCAGCCGCCCCGTGCGGCCCGGCGCCGACCGCTGCACCGAACTGATCCTGGGCACGGGGCGCCGGGGACCCTGGCGGGATGGCTTCAGCCTGCTCTCGGAAGGCCGCGAATTCAGTTCCGTCGCCCTCGGCGAGCGGCTCTGGAGCGAAGTCGCGGCCTACCTGCTCAGTTTGCGTCGAGAGGGAAAGCGTCATCCCTTCTATCTCACCGGCATACTGCCCGGCGATACCCTTCCGCTCATCGACCTGGTACGGTTCAAGCTGCACGTGGAACGTCGCCTCTACCAGGCCGTGAACGAGTGAAGCGTTCGGCGTGGTCAAGGCTGGCTCCTGAATCGGCAGCCGGTCCGTTGGCCCTCTTCATGTGTGAGGATGGCCGGGAGAATCCAGGCGCGTGTGCATCTTGCTCCCGGCCCGACGCAGGCGGGGGCGGAAATCGATCGGAGCGTCTCCCGCAAAGGTACCGGGAATCTTTTCCCGCCGGCCTTGTCAACCGAGCCAGAGGGCGTGCGTTACATTTTGAATGCAGAGAACCCTTATCGAACTCTACAGCGACAGGAAAGACCGATGAAGGCAAACAAGCTTCTGACGACCGGATTGATCGTCTCCGCCCTGGCCCTGGGCGGCTGCCAGGGCACCAAGGAAGAGAGCGGTCAGGTGATCGGCGCCATCGCCGGTGGTGTGCTGGGCAACCAGGTGGGCAGCGGCAGCGGACGCGTGGCGGCCACCATCGCCGGCACCATGCTGGGCGGTTACATCGGCGGCCAGCTCGGACGCGCCATGGACGAGAATGACCGCTGGCGCGCCAATCAGGCGCTGGAGACCGCGCCGACGCGCCAGACCGTGAGCTGGCGCAACCCGGACACCGGCAACGAATATGCCGTCACCCCGACCCGGACCTACTACGAGGATTCGCGCCCCTGCCGCGAATACACCACCGAGGCCTGGATCGGCGGCAAGAAGGAGACCGTCTACGGTACGGCCTGCCGTCAGCCCGACGGGACCTGGCAGGCCGCCAACTGACGGAACCCGAGGGTCAGGCCAGGCGCGCGCGCAGCCAGGCACCGATGTCGGCCACCTCGTTCGGGTGCACGGCGTGTGCCATGGGATAGCTGTGCCAGTCCACCTCGGCACCGAGGGTGCGCAATGTGTCCCGCCCCTGTGCTGCCAGCGCTGGCAGCACGATGTCGTCGTGTTCGCCGTGCGCCATGAACACCCGTAGCCCGTGGCCATCGCCCACGGGCCGTGCCAGCCAGGTGGACAGGGCGAGCACGCCGGCCGGCTTGTCCTGCATGCCCAGCGCCGTCTCCAGCGCCACCACGCCTCCCTGGGAAAAGCCTGCCAGCACGATGCGTTCGCGCGGGATGCCGGCGGCCTCCTGCTGCGCGAGCAGGGCCTCGAGCCGGGCCACGGACTGCCCGATACCGGAAAGATCGGGGATTCGGGCCAGGTCGGGCTGGTGCAGATCGAACCAGGCACGCATCGGCATGCCGCCGTTGATCGTCACCGGTCGCACCGAGGCGTGCGGAAACACGAAGCGCACCCCCAGCGACTCGGGCAGACCCAGGCCGGGGACGATCGGCTCGAAATCGTGCCCGTCCGCACCGAGGCCGTGCAGCCAGATCACGCAGGCACGTGCCATGCCTGCCGGTTCGATTACCACCGGTGTCTCGTCCGTTCCTGTCATTGTGTCTCTCCCGCCATACACAGGGTGCGGATTCCAGATTGTAGGAGCGACGTCTCCGCCGCGAACGGTTCGGGCCTGCTGCATGCAGGCGTCCTGTGAGCCTGTCAGGGTGAGATATCCAGCCCCAGTTCATCCCACAGCGCGTCGATACGTGTCTTGACCTCGTCGCTCATGCGAATGGGACGGCCCCATTCGCGCTCGGTCTCGCCCGGCCACTTGGAGGTGGCGTCGAGGCCCATCTTGCCGCCCAGGCCCGAAACCGGTGAGGCGAAGTCGAGGTAGTCGATGGGGGTGTTCTCCACCAGCAGGGTATCGCGCACCGGGTCCATGCGCGTGGTGATGGCCCAGATCACGTCGTTCCAGTCGCGCACGTCGACGTCGTCGTCGGTGACGATCACGAACTTGGTGTACATGAACTGGCGCAGGAAGGACCAGACGCCGAACATCAGCCGCTTGGCGTGTCCCGGGTACTGTTTCTTCATGCTCACCACCGCCAGACGGTAGGAACAGCCCTCGGGCGGCAGGTAGAAATCGACGATCTCGGGAAACTGCTTCTGCAGCAGCGGCACGAACACCTCGTTGAGCGCCACTCCGAGGATGGCCGGTTCGTCCGGTGGGCGGCCGGTGTGGGTGCTGTGATAGATGGGGTTGCGGCGGTGGCTGATGCGCTCGATGGTGAAGACCGGGAACTCCTCGACCTCGTTGTAGTAGCCGGTGTGGTCGCCGAAGGGGCCTTCGGGGGCGGTGTCGCCGGGGTGAATGACGCCCTCGAGCACGAACTCGGCGCTCGCCGGTACCTGCAGCTCGTTGCCCAGGCTTTTGCTTACCTCGGTGCGTGAGCCGCGCAGCAGGCCGGCAAAGGCGTACTCCGAGAGCGTGTCGGGCACCGGGGTGACCGCGCCGAGAATGGTGGCCGGGTCGGCGCCCAGTGCCACCGAGACAGGGAAGGGCTCGCCGGGATGGGTCTGCTGCCAGTCACGGAAGTCCAGCGCCCCGCCGCGGTGCGCCAGCCAGCGCATGATCACGCGGTTGCGGCCGATCACCTGCATGCGGTAGATGCCCAGGTTCTGGCGTGGCTTGTGTGGCCCGCGGGTGATCACCAGTCCCCAGGTGATCAGCGGTCCGGCGTCTTCCGGCCAGCAGGTCTGTACCGGGATGCGCGTCAGGTCCACCTCATCGCCTTCCAGCACCGTCTCCTGGCAGGGCGCGCCCTTCACCTGCTTGGGGGCCATGTCCAGCACCTTGCGGAACACCGGCAGCTTCTCCCAGGCGTCCTTCATGCCCTTCGGCGGGTCGGGTTCCTTGAGTGCCGCAAGCAGGCGGCCGACCTCGCGCAGTGCGCCGACCGACTCCTCGCCCATTCCCAGGGCCACCCGCTCCGGGGTGCCGAACAGGTTGGCCAGCACCGGGATCTCGTGGCCCTTAGGGTTTTCGAACAGGATCGCCGGTCCTCCCGAGCGCAGCACCCGGTCGCAGATCTCGGTCATCTCCAGGTGCGGATCGACCTCGGCGGTGATGCGCCGCAGCAGGCCGCGTTGCTCCAGCCCGGCCATGAAGTCACGCAGGTCACGATACTGCATGGTCTCAGGCGGCTCCGCCGGCGGGTTCTTCGGTGTCGTGCGCGCGCGGCGGTTCGACCGGCTCCTCGAGCACCGGGCGGTTGATCTGCGGCTGGCCGATGTTGGCCGGCAGCGGGATGAGGTGACGCTCCTCGCCGCGGGTGAGTGCCTTGCGATAGATCTGCAGGGCCTCGGCCTCCTCGCCCATGTGCTCGAGCAGGCGTGCCAGCTCGCGGTAGGCCTCGACAGGTCCGCCGCGTGTCACGCTGGCCTCGAGATAGGCGCGTGCCTTGCCCCAGAGCTGGGCGCGCATGCTCAGGCGGCCCAGGGTGAGCAGCACCACCGGGTCGTCCGGATGTTCCTTGAGGAATTTCTCCAGGCGCGCGAGCTGTCGGCCGGGTTTCGGGCAGTCGAGCAAACCGTAGATTTCGACCAGGTGCGGGTCCCAGCCCAGCTTGAGTGCTTCGCGCAGCAGGCGTTCGGCCTCCTCGTCGCGACCGCGCTCCTGCAGGTAGCCGGCATAGTCGCCTGCCAGGCCGGGGTCGTTGCGGATCGCCCTGGGCGCTGCTGCCCAGGCGCGGTCGAGGTCTTTCGGATCCTTGCTCAGGAAGGCGTTTTCCAGCAGCTTGCGATGGGTCTTGATCTCGAGCGCGCGCAGCTCCTCGGCGGGCACCACCTTGCTGCGCCGCAGCTCGGGGATCAGCTCGCGCAGGTGCTCCCAGTCGCCCAGTTGTTCGTACAGGCGGCGCAGCAGGCGCAGCACGTAGGTGTGACGCGGCGCCACCTGGCGCAGGTGACGCAGGGTGGCCAGTGCCTGTTCGAGCTGCTGGTCGGCCAGTTGCAGCTCGGCCTGGGTGAGACTGATCGCCACGTCCGCCGAGGGCATGTGCTCGTGGGCCAGACGGATATAGGCGTCGCGGCGGTCGTGTGCGCCCTGCAACTGGGCGGCACGCGCGGCGGCCAGGTAGTTGAGCAGCGGGGTCTCGGAGCGGTCGGCGTAACGCACCAGGCGGCGCTCGGCGGCGCGCCAGTTGCCCTCGGACATCTCCAGCAGGCCGCGGGTCATGGCGTCCTGCGCCTTGTGCGCGCCGCGCCGCTGCTTCCAGGTGCGCAGGTCACGCGGCAGGCGGCGGGTGCGCACTGCCAGGCGGATCAGGAAGTACAGGCCGCCGAACAGCAGCACGATCAGCAGTACCAGCAGGGCCAGGCTCATCTCGATGGTCCAGTGGCCGACCGAGATCAGCACATAGCCGCTGTCGTGGCTGACCACCACGCCGACCGCGGCGCCGGCCAGCATCACCAGCCAGAACTTGAGCAGGCGGCTCATGGCTTGTGCTCCGTCCCGGCCGGTGCCTCGGGCGCGATCGGCCGGCCGAGATCGGCGAGCAGCTTGACGCGGGCGCGCAGCGCCGCCAGCGAGGCACTGATATCGGGCAGTGGCGGGCGGATCTTCACCCGGTCGAGTTCGCGCACCGCGTCACGCAGGGCGCGGGTGTGCTCGTCGTGCGGATCGAAATAGCTGCCCAGCCAGCGCGTCACGGTATTCAGGTTGTCGTGGTAGAGACCTTCGTCGCCACGCGCCGCGGCCAGGCGCGCGGCCTCGAGGTGCAGGCGCAGGTTCTCGTACAGAAAGTATTGCTGTTCGGGAGGGAGCATGGCCTGCACCGGCTGGTCGTTGCGGCGGATACGCACCGTCTGCTTGAAGCCGCTCCAGAGGTCGTCGAGCAGGGTCTGCCAGGTGCGCTGTTCGCGTGGGGTGTTTCCGGTCTCGCCACCGGGCATCTTGCGCGGCCCGTTACCCAGGGTGGCGCGCGCCAGGCGCAGTTGCGGGACCTGTTCGGCCAGCGCAGCCAGGCGCGCGGAGATGCCGTCGATGTCGGGCAGTTCGGTGGCGTCGAGCGTGGCAATGTCGCGCGCGATCTGCTCGCGCACCGGGTTCCAGCCCGGGTCGCCGGTATCGCGCAGGCGCTGATCGGCCAGCTGCAGGGCGGCGCGCGCGGTACGGGTGTCGCGTGCCAGGTTGAGGCGTTCGTTGGCCAGGCGCAGCAGGTACTCGGCTTCGGCGACCATCCACTGGGTGCCGGAGGCGCCCACTCGCTTGTGCACGTCGGCCACCGCAGCGCGCAGCTCGGCCTCGCGCTGTTGCATCTGTTCACGTTCACTGTCGAGGCGCCGGTTCTGTTCGGTGAACTGTTGCCGGGCCTCGGCGATGTGCTGTTCCTGGGCCTCGAGCTTGCGCTGCTGGGCAGTCAGGCGCTTGGCTTGCTCGGCGACCGCGCGCTGCGCCTCGGCGAGCCGCTGTTCCAGTGCGCGCTGCTGGGCCAGGGTCTGCTCCACGCTGCGGTTCAGGCGCTCCAGGTCGTCTGCCGCCTGGCGGGTGTGGCGATAGGCGAAACCGATGGCAGCGATCACCAGTACCAGTGACAGGCCGGCCACGATCAGTGGCAGGGCCTGACCATTGCGTTTCGCCGGGGCGGTATCGGGCGTCTCGCCGCCGCTCTGACCGTCGGCGGTCACGCTCTCCGCGGGTTCGGGCTCGGGGGTGACGTCGATCACCACCCCGGGTTTTTCTTCCTTGTCGTCGCTCATGGCCTGCCAATAGTGAATGGAAAGTGGTTTTGCCGAAGCCTAACAAACCCGGTCAACGGCGTCTTGTCGTCGCCAGGCGTCAGGCCAGTTGGCACAGCGCGGCGAGCATGTCGGCATCCATTGCCGAGCGTGCCACGATCACCCGCTCGCAGCCGCGCGCGGCGGCGTGTTCGGCCACCCGTCGGCCGGGCGCCACCAGCGGGGTGCGGTGCAGCAGGGGCGTGCCCTCCTCGCCGAGCAGGGTGAACAGGTTGTCGAGGATCTGCACGCTGGTCACGGTCACCGCATCGACCAGGCTGTCCCAGTTGCGAATCAGGTTGGCCGGGTTGCGTTGCGGGATGCGCCGGCGATAGACCTCGACGTATTCCACATGCGCACCACGCGCCTCGAGGGTCTCGCGCAGCAGCTCACGCCCGCCGTCGCCGCGCACGATGAGGATGCGCCAGCCGGCGACATCCTGCAGCGCGGGCAGGGCCAGCAGGCCCTCGCTGTCGAAGCGCGATTCGGGTACCACGGTGGGATCGAGGCCGACGGCCTCGAGGGCGCGCGCGGTGGCGCGGCCGACGGCGGCGACGCGCAGGTCCAGCGGGATGTGGTCGGGCATCTGCGGAAAGGCGTAGCGCACCGCGCTGGCGCTGACGAAGACCAGCAGGTCCACGCGCGCCAGGTCGGCGAGCTGGCGGCGCACCGCGTGCTTGTCGGCGGGGCCCAGGATCTCGAGCACGGGAAAGGTCACCGGACGCCCGCGAGCCGCGGCCACCTGCTCGGCGAACTCGGCGGCCTGTTCGGCAGGGCGGGTGACCAGTACGCTCAGTCCGCCCAGGTCGCAGGGGGCGGTGCCACTCATGCCTGGTCGTAGAGGGCCTGCAGGATCTCGCGCGCGCCGCGTGCCAGCAGGTCCTCGGCCAGCGCCACGCCCAGCGCCTCGGCCTGCTCGCGCGGGCCGCGGATCTCGCCGCGGACGATCTCACTGCCGTCGACTGCGCCCACCAGGCCACGCAGCCAGAGCTGGTCGCCCTCGAGCACCGCGTGGCCGCCGATGGGTACCTGGCAGCCGCCCTCGAGGCGCGCGTTGAAAGCCCGCTCGGCGTGCACCCGGTCGGCGGTGTCGGTGTGGTGCAGGGGGGCAATCAGGGCATTGACCCGTGCATCGTCGCTGCGGCACTCGATGCCCACCGCGCCCTGGCCGATGGCCGGCAGGCTGTCGGCCGGGTCGAGGGCGGTGCGGATGCGCTCGCCGAAGCCCAGGCGGATCAAGCCGGCGGCGGCCAGGATCACCGCGTCGTACTCGCCTTCGTCGAGCTTGCGCAGCCGGGTGTTGACGTTGCCGCGCAACGACTTGAGTACCAGGTCGGGGCGGCGGTCGGCGAGCTGGCACTGGCGGCGCAGGCTGGAGGTGCCCACCACCGCGCCCGCGGGCAGGTCGTCGAGGTGGGCGTAGTGATTGCTCACAAAGGCATCGCGCGGGTCCTCGCGTTGCATGATCACCGGCAGGTGCAGGCCCTGCGGCAGTTCCACCGGTACGTCCTTCATGGAGTGCACGGCGATGTCGGCATCGCCCTCGAGCATGCGCGCCTCCAGTTCCTTGACGAACAGTCCCTTGCCGCCGATCTTGGCCAGCGGGGTGTCGAGGATCTTGTCGCCCTGGGTGCTCATGCCCAGGATCTCGACGTTCAGGCCGGGATGGGCGGCGCGCAGGGCGTCGGCGACATGCTCGGCCTGCCACATGGCGAGTGGCGATTTTCGGGTGGCGATGCGGATGGTTTCGGTCATGGTGCTTGCAACAGGATCGACAGGTACCCGGTCGAATAATGATGACTGGACGCCATCCTACTGGTTCGGCGCGCCCAGGACAAAGCCAAGGGACTTCCGAACAGGTCTGGGTTGAAGAGATCGCCGTCCGAAAAGTGTCGGTTCACGGCGCTCATTGCACGCAATAGCCCGCTATTGCGACGCTGGGGGGCGCGGAAATGGCGTATTTCGGCGGTGAGATCGCGTTTCACGACTTGTTCGGAGGTTCCCTATAATCCGCACCCTGAACTGGAGACTCCCGATGAATCCCACAGTCCGATTGCTGGCCCCCGTGCTGTTGCTGCTGGCGTTTGCTGCCCAGGCCGTGCCCTCGTCCCTGCACCAGGTGCGCATCGCCGCCGATGCCGGCGAGGTCTACCGGGTCCTGTACCGCGAGCTGGAGTCACGCCGCCTGTTCGTGGTCTTCGAGGCGGACATCGGCGGCACCCTGGCGGGTATGGCCGAACGCCTGGGCGAGGACTACAACCGCAACGGCTTGAGTACCATACGCAGCCTGGTGGTGTGCAATGCCTGGTATGCCAACCGGGTGAGCAATCTCGACCCCGACATGCTGGCGCTGTGCCCCCTGCGCCTGTCGGTCATCCACAAGGGGGGTACTACCACCATCGGCTTTGCACGGCCGAGCGTACATGCCGAAGGCAGCGCCGCGCTGCCGGTGATCCGCGAGATCGAGGACATCGTGATCGAGGCCATGGCAGCGACCACCAGGGCCTTCGTCCACTGAGATTCAACAGCAAACCAGGGAAGCCGCATGTCACAAGGAGATATTTTCGAGACCGACCAGCATGACTTCGACCGGACCGTGTTGCAGGCCAGTCATGAAGGGCCCGTGTTGGTGGATTTCTGGGCCGACTGGTGCGCGCCCTGCCACGCCCTGACCCCGCATATCGGCCGGGTGGTCGCGGATCTCGATGGCGAGGTGCGTCTGGCCAAGGTCGAGGTGGACGAGGGCGACAACATGAAGCTGGCGGGCCGCTATCGCCTGCGCGGCTTTCCCACCGTGATCCTGTTCCGCAACGGCGAGGAGATCGCCCGCTTCAGCGGCGCCCGCCCCGCCAACTGGATCCACGACTGGCTGGAGCAGCATCTGCAACCCGCCTGATTGCGGGAATCCCGTTCCCGATCCGGTTAAAGTTTCGCCGGTGGTGGCCGTAGAACTGGGTAACAGCAAGCTTCTGTTTGCTCTACGATCCTCCTCCGGCGCTTGCAAAGAGCGCTTTCCGGGCCAGTCCGCTCCCCGTGCTGGCCTGTTTTTTTTTGCCTGTTTCCGACCGATGCCCTTCCCTTTTCGGTCTGCCGCCCTCATGTGTATCTGCAGACGTCGAATAGCGAGGTGCCCGATGTTTCTGGAAAAACCTGTCTACGAACTGGCCAGTCTGTTTCGCCAACTTGGCCTGCCCGACGGTGAAGAAGAGATGGACCGCTTCATCGCCGAACACCGGCTGGCGCCCGATCAGGCGATCGAGGCGGCGCCGTTCTGGAGTTCGGCGCAGGCGGCCTTTCTGAGCGAAGAGCTGGCCGAGGATGCCGACTGGGCCGAGGTGGTCGACGGGCTGAATGTATTGCTGCACGACCAGAGGGGTGCCTGAGCAGCCCGAGGTTTCACCCGGCGCTCCCCGGAAGCCTGGGCTCAGTCTGTCTCTGCCAGCCAGTCGCGCGGCTTGAGATAGACCTCGTAGAGCTCGGCCTCGGGCGAGCCGGGCTCGGGATGCCAGTCGTATTTCCAGCTCACCAGCGGCGGCAGTGACATCAGGATGGACTCGGTGCGGCCGCCGGTCTGCAGCCCGAACAGGGTGCCGCGGTCATAGACCAGGTTGAATTCCACGTAGCGACCGCGCCGGTAGAGCTGGAACTCGCGTTCATGGTCGCTCCAGGGCAGGTCCTTGCGGCGTTCGACGATGGGCCGGTAGGCCGGGATGTAGTGGTCGCCCACGCTGCGCATGAAGGCGAAGGCGGTCTCGAAGTCGGGGCTGTTGAGGTCGTCGAAGAACAGGCCGCCCACGCCGCGGGGCTCGGCACGGTGCTTCAGGTAGAAGTACTCGTCGCACCAGTGCTTGTATTTCTCGTAGGTGCCCGGGCCGAAGGGCTCGCAGGCAGCGTGCGCGGTGCGGTGCCAGTGGATCACGTCTTCGCGGTTGCCGTAGTACGGGGTGAGGTCGAAGCCGCCACCAAACCACCAGACCGGTTCGGCACCGTCCTTCTCGGCGATGAAAAAGCGCACGTTGGCGTGCGAGGTGGGCACGTGCGGGTTGCGCGGGTGGATCACCAGCGACACGCCCATCGCCTGGAAGCGACGTCCCGCCAGCTTGGGGCGTGCGGCGGTGGCCGAGGGCGGCAGGCCGTCGCCGAAGACATGCGAGAAATTGACCCCTGCCTTCTCGAACACCTCGCCTTCCTCGAGCACACGCGAGCGTCCGCCGCCGCCCTGTTCGCGTTCCCATGCGTCCTCGCGGAAGGGCCTGACCATCGACCTCGGTCAGGGCGTCACAGATGCGGTCCTGCAGGGCCAGCAGATAGTGTCTGACGGCATCGGTATCGGGGATGTTGCTCATGGCGTTCCTCGTCGTTCAGCCGGCGCGCAGCACCTCGCCGCTGCGCGCGTCACGGATGGGGGTGGGGCGTTGCAGGCCGCCTGACCGACCATGCAGCAGCAGGTCGGTGCCGGGACAGCGCCTGCGCACCTGCAGGGCGCTGCGTGCCGGCGGCAACCCGGTGCGGTTGGCACTGGTGGAGACCAGGGCGCTGCCGACCGTGCGGCACAGGGCGGCGAGCAGCGGGTGGCTGGTGACCCGGCAGGCCACGCGGTCCCTGCCCCCGGAGAGCCAGTCGGGCAGGGCCTCGCGCGCGGGCAGCAGCCAGGTGTGCGGGCCGGGCCAGGTAGCCCGCGCCACGGCGCAGACCGGGTCCTCGATGCGTGCGAAGGGGGCGAGCTGGGCGATGTCGGCAGCGACCAGGATCAGGCCCTTGTGCACCGGGCGCTGCTTGATCGCCAGCAGGCGGGCGACCGCGCGCGGGTTCAGCGGGTCGCAGCTCAGGCCCCAGACCGCCTCGGTGGGCAGGGCGACCACGCCGCCCTGGCGGATCAGCCGCACGGCCCGGTGCAGGCGGAAGGTCGAGGTCACGCCTCAGTCCTGGCTGTCGCCCCCGGCCGGCGCGGCGCCTTCTGGCGGGGTGTAGGGTTCGGCAAAGGAGCAGTCCTGCTGCGGGCAGACCTTCTCGGTGCCACGCCGCTTGGTGGTCTTGATGGTGAGCACCGGCCAGCCGCACTGCGGACAGGGCTCGGCGATCGGCTGGTTCCACACCGCATAGTCGCACTTGGGATAGGTGGAGCAGGAATAGAAGACCTTGCCGCGCCGCGACTTGCGCTGCATCAGTGTGCCCTTGCCGCATTTCGGGCAGCTGACCCCGGTGTCCTTCGGCTTTTCCAGCGGTTCGATGTGGCGGCACTTGGGATAGCCCGAGCAGCCGATGAACTTGCCGTAGCGGCCCTGTTTGATGACCAGGTCCTCGCCGCATTCGGGGCAGGCGCGTCCGACCTTTTCGGGCTCCAGCGGGGCCGAGGCATCGTCGTCCAGGTTGCGCGTGTAGTCGCACTCGGGATAGCTGGTGCAGCCGATGAAGCGGCCGTTGCGTCCCAGGCGGATGGACAGCGGGCTGCCGCACTTGGGGCAGGCCTCGTCGAGCTTCTCCTGGGTGACGTCCGAGCGCTTGACGTTCTTCTCGGTGTCCTCGATGCGTGCCTTGAAGGGCTTCCAGAACTTCTCCAGCAGGGGGATCCATTCCTGTTCGCCGCGCGCCACCGCGTCGAGCTCGTCCT
Organism: endosymbiont of unidentified scaly snail isolate Monju; assembly: GCF_000801295.1. Taxonomy (NCBI): domain Bacteria; kingdom Pseudomonadati; phylum Pseudomonadota; class Gammaproteobacteria; species endosymbiont of unidentified scaly snail isolate Monju. The sequence continues at coordinate 110,533 of NZ_AP012978.1, forward strand.
CGAGGCGCGCGGTAAAGTCGTAATCGACGTACTGGGTGAAGTAGTTGGTGAGGAACTTGTTGACCACCCGGCCGACATCGGTGGGATGGAAGCGCTTCTTTTCCAGTTCGACGTAGCCGCGGTCCTGCAGGGTGGAGATGATGGAGACATAGGTCGAGGGGCGGCCGATACCGTGTTCCTCCAGTGCCTTGACCAGGCTGGCCTCGGTGTAGCGCGGCGGTGGCTCGGTGAAATGCTGCTCGGGACGGATGGCGGCCAGCGTTACCGTCTCGCCCTCGGCCAGCGGGGGCAGCAACTTCTCGTCGTCCTCGCCCTTGGCGTCGTCACGGCCTTCCATGTAGACCTTCATGAAACCGGGTTTGGCGATGGTCGAGCCGGTGGCGCGGAAGACGTTGCCCTCGCCCGCCCCCAGGTCGGCGGCCACGGTGTCGATGGTGGCGTGGATCATCTGGCAGGCCAGGGTGCGCTTCCAGATCAGGGTGTAGAGCTTGAGCTGGTCGCGGTCGAGGTATTTGGCCAGTTGCTCGGGGGTGTTGCGGATGGAGGTCGGGCGGATGGCCTCGTGCGCCTCCTGGGCGTTCTTGGCCTTGGTCTTGAACGCCCGCGGCTGTTTGGGAAGGTCGTCCTTGCCGTAGCGCTCGGCGATGAATTCGCGCAACTCGGTGACCGCCTCCTCGGCCAGGTTCACCGAGTCGGTCCGCATGTAGGTGATCAGGCCGACCGAGCCATTGCCGATGTCCACGCCCTCGTAGAGTTGCTGGGCGATGCGCATGGTGCGCTGGGCGCCGAAGCCGAGCTTGCGCGAGGCCTCCTGTTGCAGGGTCGAGGTGGTGAAGGGGGCGGCCGGATTGCGCCGGCGCTGCTTCTTCTCGACCTTGAGCACCTGCAGCTGGCCGTTGGCGGCGTCGAGCAGGGTCTGCTCGACTTCGCGTGCGCGCGTCTCGTCGGTGATGCTGAACTGTTCGAGCTTCTCGCCCTGGTAGCGGCTCAGCTTGGCGCTGAAGGCCTGCCCGTCCTTGGCGCAGTCGGCCTCGATGGTCCAGTACTCGCGCGAGACGAAGGCCTCGATCTCGTCCTCGCGCTCGCAGATCATGCGCAGCGCCGGGCTCTGCACGCGGCCGGCGGACAGGCCGCGGCGTACCTTCTTCCACAGCAGGGGCGAGAGGTTGAAGCCCACCAGGTAGTCCAGGGCGCGGCGCGCCTGCTGGGCATTGACCAGGTCCATGGACAACTCGCGCGGGTGCGCCACGGCGTCCTGCACCGCCTTCTTGGTGATCTCGTTGAACACCACCCGGTGCACCGGCTTGTCCTTGAGTACCTTGCGGTTCTTGAGCAGCTCGTAGAGGTGCCAGGAGATGGCCTCGCCCTCGCGGTCGGGGTCGGTGGCCAGGTAGAGGGCGTCGGCGTTCTTGAGCTTCTGGGTAATGGCCTTGACGTGCTTGTCGTTGCGCTCGATCACCTGGTACTTCATGGCGAAGCCGTGCTCGGGATCGACCGCGCCCTCCTTGGGCACCAGGTCGCGCACATGGCCATACGAGGCGAGGACATCGAAGTCCTTGCCCAGGTATTTCTTGATCGTCTTCGCCTTGGCTGGCGACTCTACGACAACGAGGTTCATGGGGTTTGGTCTGCTCTCCGGAAGGGTGAGGGGCGCCCCGGCGGGTTCCTTTTTTACCGATAGCCCCGGCGGCGAGCGGGTGTCAAGTCGGCAGTGAAGCGGGTCGGACCCGTCAGTGCAGGTGCGGTGGCTCGCCGTTGTAGACCAACTCCTCCATCAGGGCGAAGGCGTTTTCCTGCCCCGGCTGGTTGAGCAGCACCAGCAGCACCACCCACTTTACGTCCTCGGGGGTGAGTTCCTCGGTCTCGATGGCCATGCAGCGTTCGATCACCAGCTCGCGGCTCATGGGGTCGAGGATGCCACCCTGTTCCAGGCTGAGCAGCAGGCCCTGGATCTCGAGGTCCATCTTCTGCTGTTCCTCGGGGCTGAAGATGCGCATGCTGTAGCCGGGGCGGGCAGCGCCGTATTCGATCAGGCTGCCCTGGCGCCAGGCCAGTTCGTCCAGCCAGTTGAAGGCCTTGCGCACCTCGCCCTGCTGGAAGCCGGCCTGCAGCAGTTCTTCCTCGAGGGTGATCTGGTCCATGGGCACGGACTCTTCGCTGTCCATGTAGTTCTCGTAGATGTAGATGAGGACGTCGATGAGGTTTTCAGTCACGGCAGTTTTCCTGGACGGGGAGGGTGCAGGCTAGCAGGATCCCGGTGGATGGCCGGTCAAGGCGGGATACGGGTTCACGATAGCGGTTTTCCCAGTCGAGTGAACAATCCACCTGGTCCCGATGATACATGACCCTGCAATTCCAGCAACAGCAGCATGGAGGAGATTTCCGCGGCGGAAAAGCGGCTATTGGCCACCAGCCAGTCGCTGCTGACCGGGTCGAAGCCCATCAGTTCGAGCAGTTCCGCGTGATCGGGATCGAGGGCTGGCGTCTTGGCTGGCGGCTCCTCGGCCGGGGCGGTGGCAGGTGGGTTGAACAGGAGTAGCGAGAGCAGTTCCTCGATGACGTGCTCGCTGGTTTCGAGCAGCTTGGCCCCCTCGCGGATGAGGGCGTGGCAGCCGCGCGCCAGGGGGTTGTGGATGGAGCCGGGGATGGCGAACACCTCGCGCCCCAGCTCGGCAGCGAGGCGCGCGGTGATCAGCGAGCCGCTCTTGAGGACCGCCTCGACCACCAGGGTCCCGAACGTCAATCCGGCGATGACGCGGTTGCGCCGCGGAAAGTTGCCGGGCAGCGGCGGGGTGCCGGGCGGGAACTCGCTCACCAGCAGGCCCTGCTCCGCGATGCGATGGGCCAGCTCGCGATGCTGTGCGGGGAAGACCCGGTCCAGCCCGGTGCCCAGCACCGCCAGGGTATGACCACCTTCCAGCGCGCCCTCGTGGGCGGCCCCGTCGATGCCGGCGGCCAGGCCGCTGGTGATGGGAAAGCCTTCGCCCGCCAGATGACGGGCAAAGGCGCGGGCATTGTCCAGCCCGCCACGGCTGGCGTGGCGGCTGCCGACGATGGCGATCTGTTGCTGCCCCAGCAGCTGGGCGTCGCCGCGCAGGAACAGCAGGACCGGCGGGTCGGGCAGCTTGCGCAGCAGCTCGGGGTAGGCCGGGTCGGTGCAGGGCAGGGCCTGGTTGCCGCTCTCGCGCAGCCAGTCGAGGTCGCGCGCGGCCTGCTCCCGGTCGGCCTCGCGCAGGGCCTTGCGGATCTTCTCCGGGGTGTCGGGTGGCGGGGCGTCCAGCAGGGCCGCGGGATCAGGGCAGCGCTGCAACAGCGGCCAGAGGCCGCGTGGTCCCACGCCGGGCGCACGCAGCAGGGTGAGCCAGGCCAGCAGGGTCTCGTCGGAGGGGTTCACGGCATCCATGTCGTGATCATACCGGGTTGCAGGGCCCGCCCGGCTGGGGCGGGCGGCGGGCCTCAGGGGGTGCTTACCCGGTCGCGGAGGTGGATCGGGCGGATGGCGTTGAGCACCAGGCCGAAGCTCACGTGGTCGAAGGTACGAAACACCATCAGCAGGCCGGCCTCCTCGTCGGGCAGGCGAACCGTGTCGCTGGAGTCGGGGGTGACCACGTCGCGGATGGTCTCGCCCTTCTGGTCGATGCGCAGCACGTGCCCGGCCTCCAGGCCGTCCTGTGCGCCGCGGTCGATGACCACCACGTTGTACTGGCCGATCTGCGCCACGCCGTTCATCACGCTGATGATCGAACCCCGCACCTCGCCCTTGGGATGATGCGGTACGAAGTCGGTCCAGGCCGTTTCCTCGTTGACGGGGAGCAGGCGATCGCCGATGACCGCCTCGCGCTCGGAGCTGTTGAAGAACACCGTGGCCGGGTCGCCGGCACGCAGGGCCTCGACGGTGCCGACGTAGAGCGCCTCGTAGCCCAGGATCTCGCCGGTTTCCGCGTCGCGGTAGGGGTCGCCGGGGCGTACCACATGGTACTTGCCGCCCGATTCGGCGAGCGAGCGCACGTAGGCCCGTACCCCGGTGCCGCCCAGGATGTGGTCGTTGCCGAAGCTGACCAGGTAGGGAGCGCTGTCGGCCTGGCCCGGGTCGAGCACGTAGGGGCGGGTCAGGAAGGGCGCGATGTCGCCGATGGGGATGGTGGGGATGGCGCCGTCCCAGGGGCGGGAGCGCACGCGCGGTGACAGCCTCACCGGGCCGCGATTGAGCATCAGCCGGGGCTTGCCGTCGATGTACACCAGGTCCAGGCGGTCGCCGGGATAGATCAGGTGCGGGTTGGCGACCTGCGGGTTGACATACCAGATCTCCGGCCAGCGCCAGGGGCTGCGCAGGAACCGTGCGGAGATGTCCCAGAGGGTGTCACCCTTCTTCACCACGTAGTGGGCCGGATGGTCGGCGCGCAGCAGTTCTTCGGCAAAGGCCGTGGAGCCGGCAGCGAGCAGACCGAACACCAGCAGGATGACAGTACGGCGGATGAATTGGCTGGCTCTCTTCATGGGATTCCCTTGACGTTATCCTCGGTTCCTGTCGGTCGAATGCATGGACATTAAGGTATTATTGACCTCTCTGTCCGGCCGCCGATGTGGGCGCATGCCTCGAAAGTCTAGCGCAAACAGCGGCCTGGCGACGATTTTTGAAACTTTACTATAGAACGCGGACGGGCTCATGGCGATTCTCGACATTCTGCACTTTCCCGACCCGCGCCTGCGCAGCAAGGCCAGGCCGGTGACGCAAGTCGACGACAAGGTGCGCCGGCTGGTGGACGACATGTTCGAAACCATGTACGCCGCGCCCGGCATCGGCCTGGCGGCCATTCAGGTGAACGTGCCGCTGCGCGTGGTGACCATCGACATCTCCGAGGAGCGCGACCAGCCGTTGGCGCTGATCAATCCCGAGATCCTCGAGCGCGACGGTGTCGAAGAGATGAACGAGGGCTGTCTGTCGGTGCCTGGCGTCTACGAAAAGGTCAGGCGCGCCAACCACATCCGTTTCCGCGCCCTGGACCGCGAGGGCCGGCCGTTCGAAAGCGAGGCCGAGGGCCTGCTGGCGGTCTGTATACAGCACGAGATCGATCACCTCGACGGCAAGTTGTTCGTGGACTACCTCTCCAGCCTCAAGCGCCAGCGCATCCGCAAGAAGCTGGAGAAGGAGGCGCGCCAGGCGAGCACTCCTGCCTCGGCTGGCACCGCCATTTGAGATACTCCGGCCAGCTTAGTCGGCCTTTCATCCACGCTTTGTGATCCGGTTCCTACCTTCGCCATGACGACGCCTCTGCGAATTGTGTTTGCCGGCACCCCCGATTTTTCGGTGCCGCCCCTGCGCGCCCTGCTGGGCTCCTCGCACGAGGTGGTCGCGATCTACACCCAGCCCGACCGCCCGGCTGGCCGTGGTCGCAAGCTGGTTGCCAGCCCCGTCAAGGAGGTGGCGCTGGAGGCGGGCGTGCCTGTGGAGCAGCCGGCGAACTTCCGCGACCCCGACAGCGTGGCGAGACTGGCGGCATACCGGCCCGATCTGATGGTGGTGGTCGCCTATGGCCTGCTGCTGCCGCCCACGGTGCTGGCCGTGCCGCGCCTGGGCTGCGTCAACATCCATGCCTCCATCCTGCCGCGCTGGCGTGGGGCGGCCCCCATCCAGCGCGCCATCGAGGCCGGCGATTCCGAGACCGGGGTCTCGATCATGCAGATGGACGAGGGCCTGGATACCGGGCCGGTGTACCTAGTCGAGCGTACCCCCATCGCCGAGGACGAGACCGGTGGCAGCCTGCACGACCGCCTCTCGGAACTGGGAGCAACCGCCCTGATGAAGGCCCTGTCGGGTATTGCCGATGGTTCCCTGCAGCCCCGGCCCCAGGACGATGCCCAGGCCACCTATGCACACAAGCTGAGCAAGCAGGAGGCCTGGATTGACTGGACCCGACCGGCCGAGGCGATCGAGCGCCAGGTACGCGCCTTCAATCCCTGGCCGGTGGCGCAGACCCGTTACGAGGACGCCAACCTGCGCATCTGGGATGCCTGGGCCCTGCCCGGAGAGACCGGCGAGCCCGGCATGGTGATGGCCGCCGGGCGCGAGGGCATCGACGTATCCACCGGGGACGGCCTGCTGCGCATCACCGAGCTGCAACTGCCGGGCAAGCGCGCCATGAGCGCACAGGACTTCATCAACGCCCATCCCATCCAGGGCATGCTGCTCGGCAACCCGTGAGCACGCCCGATCCGCGTCTGCTCGCCGTGCGCAACCTGGCCGCCGTGCTCGATGGCCGCTCGCTCGACGAGGTGTTGGCGCTTCCCGTGCAGGGCCTGGACGGGCGCGACCAGGCCCTGGTGCGCGAACTCAGCTACGGACTCTGCCGTTGGTACCGGCAGCTGCACGCCCTGGTCGCATCGCGCCTGCGCAAGCCGCTGCGCGCACGCGATCGCGAGGTCCAGCTGTTGATGCTGCTCGGGGTCTACCAGCTGATGCACACCCGCATGCCGCCCCATGCCGCGGTAGCCAGCGTGGTCGAGGCGACCCGCCGGGCCGGGCAGAGCTGGGCGGTGAAGCTGGTCAACGGGGTGTTGCGCGGCATCCAGCGCGAGCTGGCCGACCCGCAAGCGTCCCTGCACGCCATGCTCGCGGAGGACCTGTCACTGCGCTTTGCCCAACCCAAGTGGTTCGTTCGCGCCCTGACCCAGGCCTGGCCGGGAGAGCACGAGGCCATTCTCGATGCCCTGCAACAACGTGCGCCCATGACACTGCGGCTGGACACCCGGCGCCTGTCGCGTGAGACCTATCTGGTACGGCTGCACGAGTCGGGTATCGAGGCGGCCGCACTCGAGGCGGTGCCGGACGCGGTGGTACTGGAGCGTCCCCTGCCGGTCGAGCGCCTGCCCGGCTTTGCCGAGGGGCTGGTCTCGGTGCAGGACGCCGGGGCGCAGCTCGCCGCCCGGCTGCTCGACCCGCGCCCCGGTCAGCGCGTGCTCGATGCCTGTGCCGCGCCGGGCGGCAAGACCGGTCATCTGCTGGAGCTGGTCGACGACCTCGATCTGACGGCGGTGGACGTGGATACGCGCCGTCTCGAGCGGGTGCGCGAGAATCTGCAACGACTGGGCCGGCATGCAACCCTGCAGGCAGCCGATGCCGGCGCGCCGCCACCGGCCTGGCGCGAGCACCCTTTCGACCGCATCCTGCTGGATGCGCCCTGCTCGGCCACGGGGGTGATGCGCCGCCACCCGGACATCCGCCTGTTGCGGCGGCGTGAGGACATCGAGGCCCTGGCCGTACGCCAGGCGCGCCTGCTCGAGGCCCTCTGGCCCTGCCTGCGCCCGGGGGGCAAGTTGTTGTACTGTACCTGTTCGCTGATGCCGCAGGAGAACGAGCAGGTGGTGACGGCGTTTCTGCGCGCCCACCCGGAAGCGCTGTCCCTGCCGCTGCCGGACACCTGGGGTCATGCGCGGGAGACGGGGCGGCAGACCCTGCCCGGGGAATCGACAATGGACGGCTTTTACTATGCCTTGCTGGAGAAGCAGGATGGCTGAATGGCGTCTCCCCTTGTGGATGACGTTGCTGGTGTTGTCTGGCCTCTCGCTGGCCGCTGCCCTGGACTTCAGCCAGGTCACCATCACCCTGGGCGAGGATGACCGTATCTATCTGGATGCACAGATCCGCTACGAGCTCACCTCCACGGTCAGCGAGGCCCTGGAGAACGGGGTGCCGCTGACCTTCGTCACCCGCGTGCAGATGCGCGACACCAAGGCCTGGATCTGGCAGCCGGACGTGGCGGAGTACCGTCTGCACAGCGTGCTGCGTCACCGACCGCTGTCCGGAGTGTACGAGGTACGCAATCTGGAGAACGACGACAAGCAGGTGTTCGCCACTCGCGAGGCGGCCCTGCGTTACATGGGGAGAATCCGCGACTTTGCGATCATCGAGCGCTCGCGGCTGGACCTCGACCGCGAATATCTGGTCCGCCTCGAGGCCTACCTGGACATCGAGGCGCTGCCGCTGCCGCTGCGGCCGCGCGCCTATCTTTCCGCCGAGTGGCACCTGGCGGCGGAGGCATGGGAATGGCGGATAAGACCCTGAATCGCCACAAGCGCCGGCTCGACCTGATCGCCACCATCATGCTGGTGGTGTTGCTGCTGGCCGCGCTGCACATCATGAGTGGTGCGGTACAGCGTTCCGAGGCGCTGGATGCCTGGTTCATCCCCCTGTTGGTGTTCACCGTCTCCGGCCTGGTGATTCTGGTCGGCCTGGTCGGCTGGAACCTCTGGACCCTGCTGCAGGACTACCGTCGCCAGGCTGCCGGCGCGCGTCTCAACCTGCGCCTGGTGGTGCTGTTCGTGGTGCTGGCCCTGGCGCCGGTGAGCGTGGTCTACATCTATTCGCTGCAATTCCTCTCCAAGGGCATCGACGGCTGGTTCGACGTGCAGGTGGACAGCGCCATGGACGATGCCCTGGCGCTGAGCAAGGTCTCGCTGGACCTGCACAAGCGCGAGATGCTGCGCCTGACGCGCAACCTGCTGGCCACCCTCGAGGAGCCGGAACAGGGTGGCCCGCTGAATGTGGGCAGCGTGCGCGAGGCGGCCGGCGCCTTCGAAGTATCGGTGTTCACCCGCGAGGGCAAGGTGCTGGGCCTCAGTCACCAGAACCCCGAGGTGCTCACCCCCAGCCCGCCCACCGCGCACATGATCAAGCTGGTGCGCGCGGGCAAGGACTTCGTCAGCCTGGTGCCCCTCAAGGACGGGCAGATGGTGGTGCGCCTGATGGTGGTGGACCCGCGCGGTCGCGACCTGGTGATGCAGGCCATCTTTCCGGTGCCCGAGCAGCTCAGCGAGCTGACCCGGCGCGTGCAGGCCGCCTACGAGGCCTACCGCGAACGTGCCTACCTGCGTGGCTCGATCAAGTTCAGTTTTGCACTCACCCTGTCGCTGGTCATGCTGCTGGGACTGTTCGCCGCCGCCTGGGCGGCGTTCTATACCTCGCGCCTGCTGGTGCGCCCGATCAAGCACATCGCCGAGGCCACCCGCTCGGTGGCCGCCGGGCACTACGACGTGCGTGTGCCGTTGCCACGGGTGCAGGATGAACTGGCCTTTCTGGTCGATTCCTTCAACCAGATGACCCGTCGCCTGGCGCAGGCGCACAATGTCGCCGAGGCCAGCCGCCGCGAGCTAGCGGCGCAGCACCAGTATCTCGAGACCGTGCTGGGGGCCATCTCCTCGGGAGTGATGGCGCTCGACGAGGGCGGCGTGGTGCGCACCGCCAACCCGGCCACCGAGGCCATCCTGCAGGTGCCGCCGGCGGACATCGAGGGCCGCAACCTGCGTGAGCTGGCGCAGATCGACGCCACCCTGGCGCCCTTTGTGGAGCGCACCCTCGAGGCGCTGGCGAGCGGCCAGCAGGAAGGCAAGATCGAGATCCGCCTGCAACGCGACGATCGCCGCCAGGTGCTGCTCTGCCAGTATTCCCGGCTGCAGCTGCACGAAGGCGAGAGTGGAGGCCACGTGCTGGTGTTCGACGATGTGACCGAGCTGGTGCAGGCGCAGCGCGATGCCGCCTGGGGTGAGGTGGCCCGTCGCCTGGCGCACGAGATCAAGAACCCGCTCACCCCCATTCAGCTGGCGGCCGAGCGCCTGCGCCGCAAGTACCTGAAGCAGATGAGCCCGCAGCAGGCCGACGTGCTGGAACGCGCGACCAAGACCATCGTGCAGCAGGTCGAGGCGCTGAAGACCATGGTCAACGAGTTCTCCGACTATGCCCGTCCCTGTCGCATGGAGCCGCGCTCCCTGGCCTTCGATGACTTTGTGGCCGAAGTGCTGGATCTCTACGATGGCGCCGGTCATGGTGTGCAGTTCACCGCCGGCGCGCCCGGTGCGGTGATCGAGGGCGACCCGGTGCGCCTGCGCCAGGTACTGCACAACCTGGTGAAGAATGCGCAGGAGGCGAGCGACGGCCAGGCCGCCGTGCAGATTGCCACCCGGGAGCTGGAGCGCAATGGTCGCCGCTGGGTGGAGCTGCGGGTGGAAGACGAGGGTTCGGGCTTCGACCCCGCGATCATCGACCAGGTGTTCGAGCCCTATGTCACCAGCAAGCACAAGGGCACGGGCCTGGGCCTGGCCATCGTCAAGCGTATCATCGGCGAGCACGGCGGCAGCATCCGTGCCGACAACCGGCCCGAGGGCGGCGCCCGGGTGAGCATCCTGCTGCCCATGCGCCCTGCCGGGGTCGGGGAGCCACCCGTGACGCCTTCTTCCGAACCGAAAATGCGAGGCAGCAAGTCATGAGCGCCCCTTACATACTGGTCGTGGACGACGAGCCGGACATCCGCGAACTGGTCAGCGAGATCCTGCAGGACGAGGGTTATCAGGTGGCCACCGCCGAGAACGGCGAGCTGGCGCGCCAGGCGCTGCGCGAGCGCCGGCCCGACCTGATCCTGCTGGACATCTGGATGCCTGATGTCGACGGCATCAGCCTGCTCAAGGAGTGGGCCGAGGCCGGCGAGCTGCCCTGCCCGGTGATCATGATGTCCGGGCACGGCACCGTGGAGACCGCGGTCGAGGCCACCTGCCTCGGCGCCTACGATTTCCTGGAGAAGCCGCTGTCGCTGGCCAAGCTGCTGCTCACCGTGGAGCGCGCACTCGAGGCGCATCGCCTGGCCCAGGAGAACATCCAGTTTCGTGCGCGTGATACCACCATGGTCGAACCGGTGGGCAACAGCCAGGTCATGGTGCGCCTGCGCGAGCAGGTCAAGCGCGTGGCCCAGCACGATACCTGGGTGCTGATCACCGGCGAGCCGGGCAGCGGGCGCGAGACCATCGCCCGCTACCTGCATGCGCACAGCGCCCGCCGTGACGGATCCTTCGTGGATGTGGGCGTGTCCGGCATCACCCAGGGCGGGGCGGCGCTGGAGCTGTTCGGCCGCGAGCAGGGTGGCCGCGTCGAATACGGCCGCCTGGAGCAGGCCGCCGGCGGCATCCTGTTCCTCGACGAGGTGGCCGACATGGACCTGGAAGTACAGGCGCAACTGGTGGCGGCGCTGGACACCGGTACCTTCCTGCGCGTCGGTGGCGCCGAGCCGGTGCGCCTGGACGCGCGGGTGATCGCGGCCACCCGGCACGACCTGGCCGAGAAGGTGGCCGCCGGCGAGTTCCGCGAAGACCTGTTCTTCCAGCTCAACGTGGTGCCGCTGCACGTGCCGCCGCTGCGCGAGCGCCGCGAGGACATCCCCCTGCTGCTGGCCTCGGCGGTGGATCGCCTGGTACTGCGCGAGAAGCTGCCCTACCGGCACTTCTCGGTGGCGGCGCAGAATTACCTGCGCAACCATGACTGGCCGGGCAATGTGCGCGAGTTGATCAACCTGGTGCAGCGGCTGCTGATCCTCGGTCATGAACCCGAGGTCAGCCTGGAAGAGGTCAAGGCCGCGCTGGGCCAGTTGCAGCCGGCCGGCGCAGCGCCGCAGTTTGCCGGGGTGGTGCTCGACCAGCCGCTGCGCGAGGCGCGCGAGGCCTTCGAGAAGGCCTATCTCGAGTATCACCTGGAACAGGCCGGGGGCAACATCGCGCGCATGGCGCAGACCGTGGGCATGGAGCGCACCCATCTGTACCGCAAGCTGCGCGACCGCGGCATCGAGATCAAGGGACGCTAGTCACCCCTCGAGCAGGGCCACGACGGCTGCGAACTCCGCCGGGTCGCGGTCCGTCTGGAAGGCTGTCCTTGTGCGATCGCCACCCTGACGGGGTGAAATCTGGGGGGGCGGCTGAAATATCCGGGCCGAGGCTGTCGCCGGCCGCCGTGACGCAATAGAATCGGCACCAGGATCAGGCGGGATACCGACATGAAGATCATCATTCTGGGGGCAGGTCAGGTAGGCACCTCGGTGGCGCACAACCTGGCCTCGGAGGCCAACGACATCACCGTGATCGATCAGAACGGCGAGCTGCTGCGCGATCTTGCCGACCGCCTGGACATCCGCACCGTGCAGGGACTGGCCTCGCATCCCGGCGTGCTCGCCCAGGCCGGCGCGGACGACGCCGACATGCTGATCGCGGTGACCAACAGCGACGAGGTCAATATGGTGGCCTGCCAGGCCGCCTGGACCCTGTTCCACACCCCGCGCAAGATCGCCCGCGTGCGCGCTCCGGAATACCTCAAGCACCCGGCGCTGTTCTCCCAGGGGGCCCTGCCCATCGACGTGCTCATCAGTCCCGAGCAACTGGTCACCGACTACATCATGCGCCTGATCGAACACCCCGGCGCCCTGCAGGTGCTCGACTTCGCCGGGGGGCGGGTGCGCCTGGTGGCGGTGCGCGCCTTCTACGGCGGGCCGCTGGTCGGCCACGAGATCCGCGACCTGAATGAATGGCTCAAGGGCGGCGAGGCGCGCATCGCCGCCATCTATCGCAAGGGGCGGGCCATCGAGCCGCAGGGCAACACCGTGATCGAGGCCGACGACGAGGTGTTCTTCCTCGCCGCGGCGCAGAACATCCAGGCGGTGCTCAAGACCCTGCGGCGCTCGGAAAAGCCCTTCCGTCGCCTGATCTTCGCCGGTGGCGGCAACATCGGTCGCCGTCTCGCCCAGGCATTGGAGGACAACTTTCGGGTAAAGCTGATCGAGCGTGACTCCGAGCGTGTGGAGAGCGCCGCCGAGAGCCTGCGCAACACCATCGTGCTGCATGGCGATGCGGCCGACGAGAACCTGCTGCTCGAGGAGAACATCGAGGAGACCGATGTCTTCTGCGCGGTGACCAACGACGACGAGGCCAACATCCTCTCGGCGATGCTGGCCAAGCGCCTGGGTGCGCGCAAGGTGATGGCCCTGATCAACCGGGCGGCCTACGTGGACCTGGTGCAGTCGGACGTGATCGACATCGCGATCTCGCCGCAGCACGCCACCATCGGTTCCCTGCTGACCCACGTGCGACGCGGCGACGTGGTGGTGGTGCACTCGCTGCGCCGGGGCGCGGCCGAGGCCATCGAGGCGGTGGCGCACGGCGACCGCAAGACCTCGCGCGTGGTCGGCCGCGCGATCGAGGACATCAAGCTGCCGAAGGGCACCAACATCGGCGCCATCGTACGCGGTGACGAGGTCATCATTGCCCACCACGACACCGTGATCGAGTCCGAGGATCATGTCATCCTGTTCCTCATGGACAAGCGCCGTATCCACGAGGTCGAACGCCTGTTCGCGGTGGACATCACCTTCCTCTGAAGTCATGCACCTGCAATCGGTCCAGCGCATCCTCGGCATCCTGATGATGCTGTTCAGCGTGACCCTGCTGCCGCCCATCCTGGTCGCCTGGGTGGCCGGCGACGAGGCCCTTTCTGGTGGTCTTTCTCATCATCCTCGGCAGCGGCCTGCTGATCTGGCTGCCGGTGGCGCGCAGCCGGCGCGAGCTGCGGGTGCGCGACGGTTTCGTGGTGGTGGTGATGTTCTGGAGTGTGCTGACCCTGATCGGTGCCCTGCCCTTCGTGCTCACCGAACATCCCCATCTGGGGCTCACCGACGCGGTGTTCGAATCGGCCTCGGGGCTGACCACCACCGGGGTCACGGTGATCGTCGGTCTCGATGCCCTGCCGCCGTCCATCCTCTACTACCGCCAGCAGCTCCAGTGGCTGGGCGGAATGGGTATCGTGGTGCTGGCGGTGGCGGTGCTGCCCATGCTGGGCATCGGCGGCATGCAGTTGTACAAGGCCGAGACGCCCGGCCCGATGAAGGACAACAAGCTGACTCCGCGCCTGGCCGAGACCGCCAAGGCGCTGTGGTACATCTACCTGGGCCTGACCGCGGCCTGCGCCTTCGCCTACTGGGCCGCGGGCATGAGTGCCTTCGATGCCCTGGGGCACGCGTTCTCGACCGTGGCCATCGGCGGTTTCTCCACCCACGACGCCAGCCTGGGGCATTTCGACAGCGTGGCCATCGACAGCATCGCCATGCTGTTCATGTTCCTCGCCGGCATCAACTTCTCGCTGCACTACGTGGCGATCCGCTCGCGTCATCCCGGCGGCTACTGGCGCGATCCCGAGCTGCGCTTCTACGCCGCACTGCTCGCCGGCATCACCGGGCTCACCATCCTCGGTCTGTATCTCAACGGCACCTACGAGACCTGGGGCGAGGCGGTGCGCAAGGGCGCCTTCCACGCCATCTCCATCGGTACCACCACCGGCTTCACCTCCGACAGCTGGCACGCCTGGCCGGGCTTCCTGGTGATCCTGCTGCTGTTCACCAGCACCGTGGGCGGCTGTGCCGGTTCCACCGGGGGCGGGCTCAAGGTGATCCGCGTGCTGCTGCTGGTGCGCCAGGGGTTGCGCGAGATTCGGCGCCTGATCCATCCCAATGCGCGCATCCCGGTGCGTTTGGGCGACAAGGTGGTGGCGCCGCGGGTGATCGAGGCGGTGTGGGGCTTCTTCGCCCTGTACGTGGCCAGTTTCACGCTCATGTACCTGGCGCTGGCCGCCTCGGGGGTGGACCTGATGACCGCCTTCAGCGCGGTGATGGCCTGTCTCAACAATCTGGGGCCGGGGCTGGAAGGGGTCGGGCCGCACTATGCCGACATGCCGATTCTCGGCAAGTGGATCCTGGTCTTTGCGATGTCGCTGCGAACGGTCAAGTCCGACAGGCTGCTAGGCGCGCCAGAATTCGGGGGTCATCAGCACCAGGATGGTGAAGATCTCCAGCCGTCCGAGCAGCATGGCGAACACGGCGATCAGCTTGCCCGGTTCGGACACCGAGCTGAAGCTGGTGGCCACTTCTCCCAGGCCGGGGCCCAGGTTGTTCATGGTGGCGGCAATGGCCGAGAAGGCGGAGACCTGGTCCAGCCCGGTGGCCATCATCAACAGCATCAGGATCACGAAGCTCACGACGTAGGCGGCCATGAAGCCCCACACCGCCTGTACCGTCTGCACCGAGACCACCTGATTGCCCACGTGGATCGGCAGTTGCGCGCGCGGGTGGATCAGGCGGCGCACCTCGCGCCAGCCCTGGTGGGTGAGCAGCACGATGCGCATCACCTTCATGCCGCCAGCGGTGGAGCCACCGCAACCGCCGATGAAGCTGATGAAGATCAGCAGCACCGGCACGAAGCTGGGCCAGTGCGAGAAGTCCACGGTACCGAAACCGGTGCTGGTGATCACTGAAACCACCTCGAAGATGCTGTTGCGCAGGGCGCTGTTATAGTCGGGGTAGGTCCCGGCGAAGTGCAGGAAACCGCCAATCACCAACACCACCGCGAGGATGATCAGCAGGAAGGTGCGGACTTCCACGTTGCCCAGGTAGGTGAGCAGGCTGCGTTGCCGCCACGCCAGGTAGTGCACGCTGAAGTTGATTGCGCCCAGGGTCATGAACAGGATGGCGATGCCCTCGATCAGCGGGTTGTCGAAGAAGCCCAGGCTGGCGTCGTGGGTAGAGAAGCCGCCGGTGGAGACGGTGGAGAAGGCATGTGACACGGCGTCGAAACCGCTCATGCCCGCCAGCCAGTAGGCCAGGGCACAGGCGCCGGTCATGCCCACATAGAAGCCCCAGAGATAACGGGCAGTCTGGTTCAGGCGCGGGGTGAGTTTTTCTTCCTTGAATGGCCCCGGGGCCTCGGCCTTGTACAGTTGCATGCCGCCGATGCCCAGCATGGGCAGCACCGCGATCGCGAGCACGATCATGCCCATGCCCCCCAGCCATTGCAGCAACTGGCGGTAGAAAAGGAGCGAGTGCGGCAGGTCGTCGAGGCCGCTGATCACCGTGGCGCCGGTGGTGGTGAAAGCCGAGACAGCCTCGAACAGGGCGTCCACCGGTCCGAGATGGGCGCTGAGCACAAAGGGCAGCGAGGCCAGGCTGCCCACGCCGGCCCAGAACAGGGCGACCACCAGGAAGCCGTCGCGGTTGTTCAGGTCGTGGCGCGCGCGCCCCCCGGCCAGCAGGAAGGCAAGGCCCGTGCCCAGGCTGGCGCCTATGGCCTCGAGAAAGTGCCCGATCTCGTCCTCGCCGTAGAGGGCCGCGACGGCCAGCGGCGCGAGCAGGATCAGACCGAAGCCGAGGGCGAAGAAACCGATGATGCGGGCGATGGTGCGGATGTGCATGACGGTCTTGTGCTGTCAGGGCCAGACGCCGCGTTCCAGGGTGGCGCAGCTCACCCGCTCGATGGCCAGGGTCAGTGCGGCGGTGCGCAACAGGCTGGCGTGCGGGTCATCGGGGTGGGCTTGGCGCATGGCCGCCTCGCGTTCGAGCGCCGAGTGCACCGCTTTCTGTATCTTGTTGCGGAGTTTGAGATTGACCTCGTCCTCGGTCCACTGCTGGTTCTGGATGTTCTGCACCCATTCAAAATAGCTCACGCAGACACCACCGGCATTGGCGAGGATGTCAGGCAGTACCGGGATGCCGCGTTCCTGCAGAAGATGCCGCGTTCCTGCAGAATCAGGTCGGCCTGCGGGGTGATGGGGTCGTTTGCCGCCTCGACCACCAGCCGCGCCTGGATGGCGCCGGCATTTTCTGCGTGCACCTGGCTGGCGGTGGCTGCCGGCACCAGGATGTCGCAGGGGCTGGTAAGCAATGCGGCGTTGTCGATGCTGGTGGTGCCGGGCATGCCCGCCAGGCGGCCCTCGGCGCGCTTGAAGGCGAGCGCCTGTTCCGGGTCGATGCCCTCCTCGCGATAGATGGTACCATGCGAGTCGCTCAGCGCCACTACGCGCGCCCCGGCGGCGGCAAAGGCGCGGGCCGCTGCCAGTCCCACGTTGCCGAAGCCCTGGATGGCCACGCGCAGATCTTGCAGATGGTGCTGGCCGTCGATGCCGCGCAGGCGCACGAAGTGCTCGGTGGCGAATACCACGCCGTTGCCGGTGGCGTCACGCCGGCCCAGCGAGCCCCCCTGGTCCACGGGCTTGCCGGTGACCACCGGGCGGTTGTTGCGGCCGGGGTGCATGGTGTCGTAGGTGTCGTACACCCAGGCCATGGTCTGGGCATTGGTGTACATGTCGGGGGCGGGGATGTCGGTGTGCGGACCGATGTTGTCGCCCAGTTCGGCGATGAAGCGCCGGGTGATACGCCGCAGCTCGCCTTCCGAGAGCTGCTTGGTGTCACAGGTCACTCCCCCCTTGGCTCCGCCGAAGGGAACGTCGATCAGGGCGCACTTCCAGGTCATCAGCGCGGCCAGCGAGGACACTTCTTCCAGGCTCAGGCTCGGATGGAAGCGCAATCCGCCCTTGCCGGGGCCGAGTACGTTGTTGTGCAGCACGCGGTAACCAAAGAAGCTGCGCACCGAGCCGTCGTCCATCTCTACCGGGAAGCAGGTGGTGATGGCGCGCTTGGGGTTGGCCAGGTGCGCGAGCAGGCCCTTCTTGAAGTCGGTGACATAGCGGCTGGCGTCCAGCACGCGTTGCAAACCCTGCTGGCGGGGCGAGGGGGTAGTCATGGTGGCAGTTATCCGGGTCGGTGTTCTTCGCAAAGCCGTGGTCCGATAGTATCCTACCATGATGGACAAGCAACCCCCCCTGATACTCGTCGACGGGTCTTCGTATCTGTTCCGGGCCTTCCACGCGCTGCCGCCGCTGACCAATTCGCAGGGCCAGCCCACTGGCGCTATCGTCGGTGTGGTGAACATGCTGCGCAAGCTGCGCAACGATTACCAGCCCACGCATTTCGCCGTGGTGTTCGACGCCCCGGGCAAGACCTTCCGCGACGACCTGTATGCCGAGTACAAGGCCAACCGCCCGCCCATGCCCGACGAACTGCGGGTGCAGATCGAGCGGCTGCACGAGATCATCCGTGCGATGGGGTTGCCGCTGCTGGTCATCGACGGGGTGGAGGCCGACGACGTGATCGGCACCCTCGCCCGCCAGGCCGCCGAGCAGGGCATGGATGTGCTCATCTCCACCGGCGACAAGGACATGGCGCAGCTGGTGGACGAACATGTCACCCTGGTCGACACCATGCAGGATACGGTGCTCGATCGCGAGGGGGTGATCGCCAAGTTCGGCGTGGCCCCGGAGCAGATCGTGGACTACCTGACCCTGGTCGGCGACACATCGGACAATATCCCCGGGGTGCCCAAGGTCGGTCCCAAGACCGCGGCCAAGTGGTTGCAGCAGTACGGTTCGCTCGACGAGCTGGTGGCGCATGCCGATGAGATCCGCGGCAAGGTGGGTGAGAACTTGCGCGCCAGCCTGGAACAACTGCCGTTGTCGAAGCAACTGGCCACCATCAAGCGCGATGTCGAACTGCCGCTGGCGCCACGGGACCTGGTGCCCGGTGAGGCCGACGTGGCGCGCCTGCGAGAGATCTACCGCGAGCTCGAGGCACGGCGCCTGCTCGCTGCGCTGGAAGAGGAGGCGGGCGAGGAGCCCGGTGACGATCCGTCGCCAGCGGTCGGGCAGAACTACCAGATCGTCACCGACGAGGCGGCTTTCGAGGACTGGTTGCAACGGCTGGAGGCGGCTGAACTGTTCGCCTTCGATACCGAGACCACCAGCCTGAACTACATGCAGGCCGAGGTGGTCGGCGTGTCTTTCGCGGTGGCGCCCGGCGAGGCGGCCTATGTGCCATTGGCGCACAACGACCCGGACACCCCGCAACAGCTCGACCGTGAGCAGGTGCTGGCGCGTCTGCAGCCGCTGCTGGCCTCGGGGCGGGCGCGGCTGATCGGTCAGCACATCAAGTACGACATGAACGTACTGGCCAACCATGGCATCGTGCTGGAGGATGTCGCCTTCGACACCATGCTCGAGTCCTACGTACTGGATGCCGCCGCCGGGCGTCACGACATGGACTCGCTGGCCGAGCGCTACCTGGGGCATCGCACCATCCGCTACGAGGAGATCGCCGGCAAGGGCGCGAAGCAATTGCGCTTCGACCAGATTCCCGTGGCCCAGGCCGGCCCCTATGCCGCCGAGGATGCCGACATCACCCTGCGCCTGCACCAGGCCCTGTGGCCGAAGCTCGAGGCCGAGCCGAAGCTGGCGGCCGTGCTGCGCGAGATCGAGTTGCCGCTGGTGCCGGTGCTCTCGCGCATGGAGCGCACCGGGGTGCGGGTCGATCGCGAGATGCTGGCGCGCCAGAGCCAGGAACTGGCCGAGCGCCTGCATGCCCTGGAGCAGCAGGCCTATGCCATCGCCGGGCGGCCGTTCAACATGGGCTCGCCCAAGCAGATCGGCCAGATCTTCTTCGAGGAGCTGGGCCTGCCGGTGATCCGCAAGACGCCCAAGGGGGCGCCCTCGACCTCGGAGGAGGTCCTGCAGGAGCTGGCCGAGCAGGGCTTCGAGCTGCCGCAGGTGATCCTCGAGCATCGGGGGCTGGCCAAGCTCAAGTCCACCTACACCGACAAGCTGCCGGAGATGATCGACCTGCGCACCGGGCGGGTGCACACCAGCTATCATCAGGCGGTGGCCGCCACCGGTCGCCTGTCCTCGTCGGATCCCAACCTGCAGAACATCCCGGTGCGCACCGAGGAGGGGCGGCGCATTCGCCAGGCCTTCGTGCCCGAGTCGGGCTGGATCATGCTGGCGGCCGACTATTCGCAGATCGAGTTGCGCATCATGGCGCACCTCTCGGGTGACGAGGGGCTGCTGCGCGCCTTCGCCGAAGGCCGTGACATCCACCGTGCCACCGCTGCCGAAGTATTCGGCGAAGGCGACCCCGAAAAGGTCAGCGACGAGCAGCGGCGCTCGGCCAAGGCCATCAATTTCGGTCTGATCTACGGTATGTCCGCCTTCGGACTGGCACGTCAGCTCGGTATCGAACGCGGCGAGGCGCAGCAGTATATCGACCGCTATTTCGAGCGCTATCCGGGGGTGCGCGCCTTCATGGAACGCATCCGCGAACAGGCGCGCGAGCAGGGCTATGTCGAGACCCTGTTCGGCCGTCGCCTGTACCTGCCCGAGATCAAGTCGCGCAACGGCGCGCGCCGGGCGGCCGCCGAGCGCACCGCCATCAATGCGCCAATGCAGGGCACGGCGGCGGATATCATCAAGCGCGCCATGATTGCGGTGGACGGCTGGCTGCAGCGGGAGGCCCCCGAGGTACGGCTGCTGATGCAGGTACACGACGAACTGGTGTTCGAGGTGGCGCCCGGAGCGCTGGAGTCGGCGCGTGAGCGCATCCGTGAGTACATGTCGGGGGCGGCCGAGCTGGCGGTGCCCCTGGTGGTGGATATCGGGGTCGGCGAGAACTGGGACCAGGCGCACTGAACCAGGCCCACTCGATGACTGGGAGGGGTGGAATGTACTGGTGGCAGGCGATCGTTGTGCTGGCCTGGGCGATGCTCAGTCTGGTCTTTGCCTGGGTACTGTGGGCCCTGGAGACCTTCTCCGATCCCGTGGCCTGGGGTGTGGTGATCGTTGCCGTCTTCGTCGCCGATGCCGGTTCCTACGTGTTTCATTATGTCGTCGATCACTATGGCCGTCCGCGGCCGGGCGGTGTGGTACACGCGTTCCAGCGCCATCACCTGATACCCGATGGTATCGTCCAGAAGCCGGTGGTCGAGGTGCTGTATCCGGCTGCGCGCATCGTGACGCCGCTGGAGGCCTTGTTGCTGCTGGGAGTGAGCGTCCGCGGGGAGGCCGGTTGGTGGGTCCTGGCGTTGCTGGTGCTGAGCGTCTTCTGGGTGCTGGCGCAACTCTGCCATCGCTGGTCGCATCGTCCGCCGGGGCGCCTGGTCAGGGGCTTGCAGGCTGCCGGGATACTGGTGTCCCCCTCGGCTCATCAGCGGCATCATGAGGCACCCTACGATTCGCACTTTGCGGTCATCACCGGGTGGTCCAATCCCCTGTTCGACGGGTTTGGGCTGCCCCGGCGGCTGGATCGCCTCATGCAGTGCCTGGGGTTAGAGAAACGTGGGCTGGTTCGCAATTTGCGCGAGCTCGAGGCTCGAGAGTGAAATCAGACTTGGAGCCCGTCCCGGAAGGTCGGTCCCCAGAGTTCGCCGGCCACGGATCGACCGGTCAGGTTCCCGGCTCGACAGCCCGCCGGGCTTCCATCCCTGACTTCCCAGCCGGAAGCAAGCTGACCCCGTCAGGCTCACCAGGCCGGCGGGATTTTTTTGCACACCCCTCATAAGCACCGGAACCCGGGGGGCAGGGTCTCGACGCCGTCCCGGCACACCGCCTTCGCCTCCTGACGCCTGTTCCTTGAGAACAGCCAGAAAAAAACCCCGCCGGGTCGGGCGGGGTTCGAGTGCCGGGTGTGCGTCCTTCAGATCTCGAAGGGCGGCAGTTTCTTCTCGACCGCAGCCAGCTTGAGGGTCACGTAACGCGGCATGCCGTTCTCGTCGTACTCGGGGTAGGCCTCGCCCTTGATCAGCGGGTAGAGGTATTCCTTGCACTTGTCGGTGATGCCGTAGCCATCCTCGGAGATGAAATCCAGGGGCATCATCTTCTCGACGTTGGCGACCTCGGACAGCGGGGTCTCGCCAATATGCCACTTGTAGGGCGAAGAGGATTCGCGTACCACGGTGGGCATGATGGAGTTCTTGCCTTCCAGGGCCTTCTCGACCGCGGCGGCGCCCAGCGCGTAGGCCTGTTCCACGTCGGATTCCGAGGCCAGGTGGCGCGCCGCGCGCTGCAGGTAGTCGGCCACCGCCCAGTGGAACTTGTGGCCCAGGGCGTCCTTGATCATGTTGGCGACCACCGGCGCGGCGCCGCCGAGCTGGGCGTGCCCGAAGGAGTCGCGGGTGCCCTGTTCGGCCAGGAACTTGCCGTCCGGCCAGTGGCAGCCCTCGGAGACCACCACGGTGCAGTAGCCGTATTCCTTCACCTTGGCGTCCACCGCGGCCAGGAACTTGTCCTTGTCGAACTCCACCTCGGGGAACAGGGTGACCACCGGGATGCCGTAGTCCTCGACCAGGGCGCCGGCGGCGGCGATCCAGCCGGCATGGCGGCCCATTACCTCGATAACGAAGATCTTGGTGGAGGTGGCGGCCATGGAACGCACATCGTAGCTGGCCTCCAGGGTGGAGACCGCGATGTACTTGGCGACCGAGCCGAAGCCGGGGCAGTTGTCGGTGATCGGCAGGTCATTGTCCACGGTCTTGGGTACGTGGATGGCCTGCACCGGGAAACCCATCTTCTCGGACAGTTGCGAGACCTTGTAGCAGGTATCGGCCGAGTCGCCGCCGCCGTTGTAGAAGAAGTAGCCGATGTTGTGTGCCTTGAAGACCTCGATCAGGCGCTCGTACTCGCGCTGGTTCTCTTCCAGGCTCTTGAGCTTGTAGCGGCAGGAACCGAAGGCGCCCGAGGGGGTGCTCTTGAGCGCCGCGATGGCTTCGTCCGACTCCTGGCTGGTGTCGATCAGCTCCTCGGTGAGCGCGCCGATGATGCCGTTGCGGCCGGCATAGACGTTGGCGATCTTGTCGGGGTGCTTGCGGCAGGTCTCGATGACCCCGCAGGCCGAGGCGTTGATGACGGCGGTCACCCCGCCGGACTGGGCGTAAAAGGCGTTCTTGGCGCTCATGTTCATCCTCCTGAGTTGCTTTAGGTATCCAGATCACCGCGCTCGCGGGCTGCGTGGTCGGCCTGGGCCTGCAACAGCGACACGGCACATTCGGTGAGATCGTCGTATTCGTGCACCCCGGTGCCGTATTGCTGGTAGCCCCGGTAGAAGAACTGGCAGCGGTAACGGTTTTCGCCGGTCTTGAAGATCACGAAGTGGCAGCCCTCGCTGTCTTCCCAGAAGAAGACGGGGCACAGGCTCAGCTCGCGGTCGGCGGGGCTGAGACGGATCTCGGCATCGGCGAACTCCAGCTTGGGCGGAGGGTCGCCGTAACGTTCCTTGAGCGTGGTCTCCACGATCCAGCGTTCGGTATCGGTGATGTCCGGGATATCGCTCATCGACTCGTCTCGAAAAAACGGGACACGGTTCTGTCCGGCGGGCCGCCGGCAGGGTGTGCAGCGCGTTGTGCGAACAATGCCGGTTCGGCAAAAAACGGCCTAAAAAACCGTAGAATTGCGGCGAAAGTGGCCGAAAAACCCGACTTTCGTTGACAACGCAAAAAATGTGCGATTAGCTTAGACAAGGAGGACGGGGCCAGCCAATGCAAAACACGCATGCCCCCATAGGAAATTCCTAATTTCCTGATCGAGGTTGCCGGTCTGCCGGCAGGCAGTGCCGGGAGGCGGGTCCTGCCGTATCGGTGAATCGTCTCGGAACGGACGAATAATAAAACAGGCGTGTTGCCAGGAGCCACCATGCGGATAGTTCTACTTGGCCCACCGGGGTCCGGCAAGGGCGAGTTGGCGGAAAGGATCGCCAGGACCTACGACATCCCCATCATCACCCAGGCCAGCATCGTCGATGCGGTGGCTGCCGAGCCGGGCGAGCTCGGGCGCCTGGCGGCCGAGGCGCGCGACGCGGCACGGGTCTCCGACGAGTTGCTGCTGGCCCTGTTGCGTATCCAGTTGCCCAAGCTCGACCTGAGCCGGGGCTACCTGCTGGTGGACATGCCGCGTGATGCCGGGCAAGCCGATGTGCTCGATGCCATGCTCAACGACCTGGGCAAGCCCATCGACCTGGCGATCAAGCTCGATGTGGACATGGACGAACTGATGGAGCGTCTGGTCGGCCGGGTCCAGTGCGATCATTGCGGCGCCCTGTACAACATGTACGTGAACCCCCCGCTGGTGGACGGCGTCTGCGACGAGTGCGGGGCTCGGGTGCGTCGGCGTCCACCCGACTACGAAGAGACCATCAGCAACCGCCTGCGTGTCTACGAAGGTCAGATGGGCCCCCTGCTGCAGTACTACCAGCAGGCAGGGAAGCTACACCGTTTCGATGCCACCGGCGAGGTCGAGCCCCTCTGGCAACAGGTGAAGGCGGTGATCGATGCCACGCCCAGCCTGGAGGTGGCGCCGGCACCTGGCGAGACCACCGAGGATGCAACCGGGGTGGACGATACAGAGCCGTCTGCCGCGAAGACCAAGAAGCAGGCGACGGTCAGGAAGGCCGCGAAGAAGACGGCGGCCAAAAAGGTTGCCAAGAAGGCCGCGAAGAAGACGGTGGCCAAGAAGGCCGCGAAGAAGACGGCGGCCAAGAAGGCCGCGAAGAAGGCGGCGGCCAAGAAGGCCGTGAAGAAGGCGGCGGTCAAGAAGGTCGCGAAGAAGACGGCGGCCAAGAAGGTTGCCAAGAAGGCCACGAAGAAGACGGCGGCCAAGAAGGCCACGAAGAAGGCGGCGGCCAGACGTCGTCGCTGACTTCCGTCGTATCACGGATGGCGAAGGCCCGGCGTTTCGTCGCCGGTTTCGACCGCCCCAACATCCGTTACAGCGTGCTCGAAAAGTACCGCCCCGCCGAGCAGCTGCGCGCCTTTCTCGAGCAGCGGCAAGGCGAGTCGGGCATCGTCTATGCGCTGAGTCGTCGCAAGGTCGAGGAGATTGCCCAGCGCCTGCGTGAGCAGGGCTTCTCTGCCGCTGCCTACCATGCGGGCCTGCCGCCGACGGAACGTGAGTCGGTGCAGAGCGCCTTCCTGCGCGACGAGTTGCGCATCGTGGTCGCCACCGTCGCCTTTGGCATGGGTATCGACAAGCCGAACGTGCGCTTCGTGGTGCATTACGACCTGCCGCGCCACATCGAGGGCTATTACCAGGAGACCGGCCGTGCCGGTCGTGACGGCCTGCCTGCCGAGGCCCTGCTGCTGTACGGGGCGCAGGACGTGGTTACCGCGCGTCGCCTGATCGAGAACAACGGCAACGAGACGCAACGGCGGATCGAGTCGCACAAGCTCGATGCCATGGTGGCGCTGTGCGAGAGTCCGACCTGTCGGCGCCGGGTATTGCTCAACTATTTCGGTGACTGGCTGGACGAGGATTGCGGCAACTGCGATGTCTGTGCCGATCCGCCGGCGCGTTTCGATGCCACCCGCGAGGCGCAGATGGCGTTGTCCTGCGTGTATCGCGTGGGGCAGCGTTTCGGTATCCGCCATGTCATCGAGGTACTGCGCGGGGCGGATACCGAACGCATCCGCCGGCTGGGTCACGATCGCCTGTCTACCTACGGTATCGGCCAGGAGCTGGGCGAGGCCGAATGGACCTCCATCCTGCGCCAGCTGATTCACCTGGGCTACCTGCGCCAGGACATCGCCAACTACTCGGTGTTGCAACTCACCGAGCGCGCCCGTCCCCTGTTGCGCGGCGAGATCCGCCTGGAGCTGGCCCGTCCCCGTTGTGCGGGAGGGGCCCGCGCGCAAGCGCCGCGCCCCCCTGGCCGCTGATGGCCCCTACGATGAGGTGTTGTTCGAGCGCCTGCGTGCCCTGCGCAAGCAGCTGGCCGACAAGCGCGGGGTGCCGCCCTATGTGATATTCGGTGATGCCAGCCTGGTGCAGATGGCGCGCCACAAGCCGGTCGACGAACGCGCCCTGCTGGCCATTCACGGTGTCGGGGTACACAAGCTCGAACAGTATGGTGCGGCCTTTCTGTGCGTCATCGCGGCGCACCTCACCGAGACGGTCTGAGGTCCGCCGGGTTCAGCGCGGGCGCAGAATCTCGCCGCAGCCGCGGCACTGGTATTGCCGTTGGCCGCGGCGGATGCGGTTGTGCCGGGTGGTGCTGAGCAGGTGCTCGCGGCAGGCGCAGTGGTAGGCCCAGCGGCGCTGGCGACGTGGGCTGTCGGTCTCCGCCAGGGCAAAGTCATGGCAGCGTTCGGGTTCGGCCCCCAGGTAGCGCATCATCGCCTGCCACTCGGGGCCGTGCGGGCGCACCCGCCGGTCGTACAGCCAGCCGACCAGCACGTGTGCCACTTCGTGCGGCACCGTTTGCGCCAGGAAGTCTTCAGGTTGGAGACGGGCGATGTCGAGGTTGTAGCGGATTTCGATGTGGCCGTCCGGACAGCGGCGCACCTGACCTGCCGCGCGGCCACGCAGGTCACAGCGTACCGGCACGGTCGGCATGCGCCGGCCGCGTTCGGCCAGCAGCGGTCGTGCCTGCCGCAGGCAGCCCTCGGTGGCCTGGCGCAGGCGCGCGCACAGCGGGTCGCTCATGTCTTCCTGCCGATCAGCTCGATGGGGTAGCCGTCCGGGTCCTCGACGAAGGCGATGACGGTGGTGCCGGCGTTCATCGGTCCGGGTTCGCGGGTGATCCTGCCGCCCAGCTTGCGGATGCGCTCGGCCGCCGCGTACACATCGTCCACTTCGATGGCGATGTGGCCAAAGCCGGTGCCCAGGTCGTAGTGGTCCACGCCCCAGTTGTAGGTCAGCTCGATGACGGTGTTCTCGGTCTCGTCACCGTAGCCCAGAAAGGCCAGGGTGAACTTGCCTTCGGGATAGTCCTTGCGGCGCAGCAGCCGCATGTCCAGCACCTCGGTATAGAAGGCGATGGCGCGCTCGAGGTCGCCGGTGCGAAGCATGGTGTGCAGGATACGCATGGGGTGTCCTCCCGGTTCGGATGGCGACCATTGTGCTGCCGAAGGGGGGCGGGTGCAATGTGGCTCAGGTCGTCGTTTCGGCGTCTTGCCGGGATGGCGAGAGGGGCTCCAGGGGGCGAGGTTTGCCGAACAGGTAACCTTGCAGCCAGTCGCAACCCTCGGCTCGCAGGAAGGCATGTTGTTCCGGGGTCTCCACGCCCTCGGCGACCACCTGCATGTCGAGGGTGTGGGCCAGGCCGATGATGGCGCGCACCAGGGTGGCGTCCTGTTTGTCGTTGACCACCTCCTTCACGAAGGAGCGGTCGATCTTCACCATGTCGAAGGGGAAGGCGCGCAGGTGGCTGAGCGAAGACTGGCCGGTGCCGAAGTCGTCCAGGGCGATGCGCACTCCCAGTACCTGGATGTCGGACAGTTGCAGGGTGATGCGCTCCAGGTCGCGCGCCAGGGTGTCCTCGGTGATCTCCACGATCAGGCGGTCGGCCTGCAGGCGATTTTCGGTGATCCGCTGTCTCAGTCCCTCCAGGAACCCGGGGCTGTGCAGCAGGCGGGCCGATACATTGATCGAATAGGGGGTGGGATCACCGTGCCGGGCCTCGAGCTGGTCAAGCAGCCAGTCGGTGATGCGAGGCATCAGTCCCATCTCTTCGGCCAGGGCGAGGAACTCTGCTGGCGCCAGCAGGCCCCGTGTCGGGTGTTGCCAGCGCAGCAGGCACTCGCAGGCATGCAGTTGCCGCCCCTCGATGTCGAGGATCGGTTGCACGAATACGCGCAGTTGCTCTTCCGACAGGGCCTGGTGCAGCTCGCGTTCGAGTTGCAGGTTGTGACGGCTGTTGCGCAGCATCTCGTGATGGAAGCGCGCCACGCCCGCGCGGCCTCCCGTCTTGGCCTGGTACATGGCGGTGTCGGCATGCTGGATCAGCTTGTCGGCGGTGGTGCCGTGTTCCGGGGCGATGCTGATGCCGATCGATGCGCTGGTGTGAAAGCGGATGCCATTGATTTCGAAGGGATGATCCAGGGTGTCCAGTACCTTCTGTGCCAGGTGCGCGGGTTCGCTGCGGTGCCCGAAGCGGCCGAGCAGTACCGCGAACTCGTCACCGCTCAGGCGGGCCACCAGGTCATCGTGGCGCAGTACGCCGCGCAGGCGCCGTGCTACCTGGATCAACAGCTGGTCACCGGTGAGGTGCCCGTGACTGTCGTTGATCTGCTTGAAGCGGTCCAGGTCGAGAAACAGGATGGCAATCTGGTGTCCCTTGGGCAGCTCGCTGCGCAGCGCCTCGTCCAGCCGCTCATGAAACAGGCGCCGGTTCGGCAGGCCGGTGAGCGCATCGAGGTAGGCCAGGTAGTCGAGCCGCTGTTCGCGCGCCCGTACCTGCTCACGCATGGCGCTGAAGGCCTCGACCAGGTGTCGGGTCTCGTCGATGGGTGGCAGGGCGATCTCGTCGCCGCTCTCGCCGCGCGCCTCGCGATGAAGTTGTTCGGCGATCTCGCTGATCGGACGCAGCAGCCAGTACTGGAAGGCAAGATAGCCGAGTGCCAACAGCAGGATGATGCTGCCGGCCAGCCAGCCGATGCCGCTGGCCAGGCTGTCACCGGGTTGCAGCAGGCGTTCCAGCAGGCGGCTCAGTACCGGGGTGATTTGATGTTCGAGGATCACCAGGTCCTGTCGCCAGGCCTGGCCATTGAGCATGACTCGCAGCTGATGATAACCGTCGGTCCACTGGTGCAGCGCCTCGTCGATTTCGTCCATTTCAGCGACCAGGGGATACTCGTCGGCCGCTGCGAGCCTTTCGCGCAGCGAGGCGAGTCGTCGCCGAAAGATCTCCAGGCGATCTTCGATGTTGTTCACCCGGGCCTGCATGGCGCGGTGCGCATCGGTGTCGAAGATGCCGAAGCGATTGGCAACCAGCAGGCGCAGTTCGCCGATGATGTGCTGCCAGTACAGGCGCAGCCGCAGGGTCTGGTCGTGGAGCCTGCTCGAGGGTGGAAGGGCGTCGAGTTCTGCATCCAGGTGTTGCAGGATGCCGGCGATGGTCAAGGTTGCCGGCACCATCTGCTCGCGCATCAGGTGGCTGGCGGGGATCCACGCGTTGGTATCCTGGCGCACCCTGGTCAGTTGGCGTGCGTGCCGGGCGAGTGTCTGCACATCATCGATCAGGGTGCGCACGACCTCCGGGTTGCCACTCAGTGCGTAAGAGCCCTGTCGTGCCAGGCGTTCCACCGTGAGTCGCAGGCGTCGGATCAGGATTTCCAGGGCGTCGGTCGGTATCTGTTGCGGGTCGAGGCTGAAGGCGAGCAGCGCTTCCTTGAGCTGGTGTGCCGCCTGTTCGGCATCGATGAGGGTGCTGATGACGGTGCCCTGTCGCGCGGCCAGCGAGGTGTTGGTCTCGCCGACTTCACGTACCTGGTGTTGTCCCCAGAGGACCAGTCCGACCAGGACCAGGCCAATCAGCAGTGACAACCAGAAGTAGCGGCCACGGTAACTGTCCAGGCCGAGGTTGGGGGCTTGTCGTTGGTAGGCGTCTTTGGTCATGGGCTTGTCAGTAGTGTTCGCCCAGTACGCGTGCGACGATCTTCCGCACCGAGTCGTACTCCGCATCGTTGGCAGGCCGCAGGCCGGTGAGATGGGCCAGCCCGAGCACGATGCGCCCGGCCGGGTCATCGTTGAGTGCCAGCAGAATGTTGCGTATTTGGTTGGCCAGGGTGTCGGGGACCCAGGCGGCGACAGCCCAGGGGAGTTGTGCGATCGGCGAGCTCAGGGCGATTACGCGCAGGGCGTTTGGGGGTTCCGACCAGGGGGTGTGCGAGAGCCGTACCAGGGTATCCCCGGCCCCGGCGGCGTCGGCCTGGCCGTAGTAGAGTGCGTTTACCGCGTCGATTGGCGTGCGCGCAAAACTCTCCAGGTAGTCGCCCTCGTACAGCCCCCCCCCGCGCGCAGCAGGTCACGTGCCAGGATGTGGGTCACCATGGCCCCTTTGCCACCGCCGAACAGGATCTTCATCCCACGCAGTTGAGC
Organism: endosymbiont of unidentified scaly snail isolate Monju; assembly: GCF_000801295.1. NCBI lineage: Bacteria > Pseudomonadati > Pseudomonadota > Gammaproteobacteria > endosymbiont of unidentified scaly snail isolate Monju. Next base: position 139,847 of record NZ_AP012978.1, read on the forward strand.
GATATTCCGGATGTGGCTGTCGGCAGGCACCAGGAAGGTGGCGCGTATCTGTGAGCGGCCCAGTTCCTCGTTCTTGAGGATGACGCGATGGCCAAACTCCCGGTGAGCGCGGATATAGTGGTACTGGTTGTAGTGGATCAGGGCGTAGCGCTCTGCCTTCACGCGTTCCCAGAAAGCCGCAAAGTCGGGCGCGCTCTCGAGCACCACTTCGCGTCCCAGGTGCCGGCCAAGCCACTCGGCCAGTGGCTGGAACTGGCGCAGTGTCTTGTCCTGGTTCAGGCGTGGGAAGACGCCGATGCGAAATGGTGTGGTGTCGGCAGCCACTGTCCCCAGCAGACAGCTGGTCAGCAACAGTGTGCTGATGAAAATTCTGAGCGTACGCAATGTGTCTCCCTGGAGGTGCCGATGTGGGCAGCAGGGTTATCGACAGGTCGGGTTCTCTCTTTAGGCCCCGGGTTTTCAGCCGGCGGCGCCGCCTTTGCCGCCACCCGGTCCGCGGTCGCGCGAGCGTCGACGTGGCCGCCCCTTGCTGCTCCCCTTGCCGCGTGGAGGGCGGCGCTTGCGTTCGATGTGCACGCGGCTGGCCGGATCTACCTCGGCGAGCAGCTCGCGGGTGACAGGCTTCATCGGGATCTTGTGGCCGATGTAGTCCTCGATGTCGGGCAGTGAGAAGGCATAGGTCTCGCAGATGAAGGCCACCGCGTCGCCCTCGGCGCCGGCGCGCGCAGTGCGGCCGATGCGGTGCACATAGTCCTCCGGGTCATCGGGCAGGTCATAGTTGAAGACGTGCGTCACGCCCGGGATGTGCAGGCCGCGCGCGGCCACATCGGTGGCCACCAGCACCGAGACCTCGTCGTCGGCAAATTGCTTGAGCAGGCGTTCGCGCTTCTTCTGCGGCACGTCGCCCGAGAGGATGGCCGCCTTGTGCCCATTGCCCTCCAGATAGCCCCAGACACGCTCGGCCTCGCGCTTGGTGTTGACGAAGACGATGCTGCGCGCGTCCTCGAGGCGGTTGATCAGCCCCAGCAGCAGCGGGATCTTCTCCTCGTTGGCCACCATGTAGCCGGTCTCGCGCACCCGGTCGGCGGTGATCTGCTCGGCCTCAACCTCGACCTTCTGCGGGTTGTTCATGTGCTCGTAGGCCAACTCGAGGACGCGCCAGGAGAGGGTGGCCGAGAACAGCATGCTCAGCCGTCGCTCGGGCGGTGGGCAGCGCCGCAACAGGTAGCGGATGTCCTTTATGAAGCCCAGGTCGAACATGCGGTCGGCCTCGTCGAGTAGCACTGCCTGGATGGCGCGCAGGTCGAACACCCGTTGCTTGAAGTAATCGATCAGGCGGCCCGGTGTGCCGATGAGGATGTCCACCCCGGCCTCCAGGTCCTTGCGCTGTTTCTCGTAGGCGGTGCCGCCATAGACCACGCGCACGTGGTGGCCGGTGTGGCCCGCCAGCACCTCGGCGTCGCGGTGGATCTGGATGGCCAGCTCGCGGGTCGGCGCCACGATCAGCGCACGCGGCTGGTTGGCGCGGCGGCGCTGGTCGGCCGGTTCCTGGTCGAGCAGGTGCAGGATCGCCAGCAGGAAGGCCGCGGTCTTGCCGGTGCCGGTCTGTGCCTGGCCGGCCACGTCCTGGCCGTCAAGCGCCAGCGGCAGGGTGGCCGCCTGGATGGGCGTGCAGTACTCGAAGCCGGCATCGTGGATGCCGTCGAGAAGAGCCTGAGAAAAGGGGAAGCTGTCGAAACGGGTCTTGGTCAGGTGCTTGTCGCTCATGGCTGCCAAGGATACCCCAAAAGGGCCGATCGGGCTTGAAATGCGCTGGGCATTGGGCTCAAATTGGGGTTCGTTCCGTTATTGCAGAGCCCCAGGCCCTCACCTCACGCGTTCCGGCCGACGCATTGGCTGCATGACGAATTCCGTTTCAGGTTGCTGGAGAATCTCAAGTGAGTGACAAGATCGTTCATGTGACGGACGACACCTTCGAGAGCGAGGTGCTGAAATCCGACATCCCCGTGCTGGTGGACTACTGGGCCGATTGGTGCGGCCCCTGCAAGATGATCGCGCCGGTGCTCGACGAAATCGCCGAGGAATACGACGGCCGGCTCAAGGTTGCCAAGCTGAACATCGATTCCAGCCCCAACACGCCGCCGCTGTATGGCATTCGCGGCATTCCCACGCTGATGCTGTTCAAGGACGGCGAGGTGGAGGCCACCAAGGTCGGCGCTGTCTCCAAGTCGCAACTGACCGCCTTCATTGACAGCAATCTCTGAGCGGTTTGGTCTGATCGAAAGTCCGGTCTCGCGCGCCGGGACTGGACCTTCGCGGAACCCATGCTAGAATTCCATCAACTGCCGGTTCCGGCCGTATTCCCCGTTCCTGCGCCATGACGCCCCGCGCGGCGTTCCGTTCTTTTTCGTCCAATCCCTGATTTAGCACGCCACAGGCTGTTTGTAATGAACCTCACTGAACTCAAGAAGATGCCCGTTCCCGAGCTGCAGGCTCTCGCCAGCTCGATGAAAATCGACAACATGGGTCGCTCGCGCAAGCAGGACCTGATATTCGCCATCCTCAAGGCGCATGCCAAGAAGGGTGAGGACATCTATGGTGATGGCGTGCTCGAGATCCTGCAGGATGGCTTCGGTTTCCTGCGCTCGGAAGACTCGTCCTACCTGGCCGGGCCCGACGATATCTATGTCTCGCCCAGCCAGATCCGTCGTTTCGGCCTGCGTACCGGCGACACCATCTCCGGCAAGATCCGTCCGCCCAAGGACAACGAGCGCTACTTTGCCCTGCTCAAGGTCGACGAGATCAACTTCGATCGTCCCGAGAACGCCAAGAACAAGATCCTGTTCGAGAACTTCACCCCCCTGTTCCCCAACAAGAAGTTCAACCTGGAACTGGGCAATGGCAGCACCGAGGACATTACCGCGCGTACCATCGAGCTGGTGGCGCCCATCGGCAAGGGTCAGCGCGGCCTGATCGTGGCCCCGCCCAAGGCGGGCAAGACCATGCTCATCCAGAACATCGCCCAGTCGATCGCCATCAACCATCCCGAGTGCTATCTGATCGTGCTGCTGATCGATGAACGGCCGGAGGAGGTCACCGAGATGGCCCGCTCGGTGCGCGGCGAGGTGATCTCGTCGACCTTCGACGAGCCGGCCACCCGCCACGTGCAGGTCGCCGAGATGGTCATTGAAAAGGCCAAACGCCTGGTCGAGCACAAGCGCGACGTGGTGATCCTGCTCGACTCCATCACCCGCCTGGCGCGTGCCTACAACACCGTGATCCCTTCGTCCGGCAAGGTGCTCACCGGCGGCGTGGACGCCAATGCCCTGCAGAAGCCCAAGCGCTTCTTCGGCGCGGCGCGCAACGTCGAGGAGGGCGGCTCGCTGACCATCATCGCCACCGCCCTGGTGGAGACCGGCTCGCGCATGGACGACGTGATCTACGAGGAGTTCAAGGGCACCGGCAACATGGAGGTTCACCTCGACCGGCGCATTGCCGAGAAGCGCATCTTCCCGGCCATCCACATCAACCGCTCCGGCACTCGCCGCGAGGAGCTGCTGATTCCCGAGAAGGAACTGCAGAAGATCTGGATCCTGCGCAAGATCCTGCACCCCATGGATGAACTCGCGGCCATGGAATTCCTCTACGACAAGCTCAAGGCGACCAAGACCAACCAGGAATTCTTCGACGCCATGAAGTCCAAGGCCTGACCTTCGCGTTCTTTGTGGTGGCCCCTTCCCGGCGCGGGCTTGCGCTTTCCGGCCTGCCCGGCACAATGCCGCCATGTCCGACGCCTTCCGTCCCCGTACTGCCATGATCCTCGCCGCCGGGCGCGGCGAGCGCATGCGCCCGCTGACCGATCACACCCCCAAGCCGCTGCTGGCGGTCGGTGGGCAGCCACTGATCGTCTGGCACATCGAGCGCCTGGTGGCGGCCGGGATCCGGGATCTGGTGATCAACCACGCCCATCTGGGCGGGCAGATCGAGGCGCGGTTGGGCGACGGTGCGGCCTGGGGAGCGCGTATCCGCTGGTCGCGCGAGGGGCAAGGCCGGGCGCTGGAGACTGGCGGCGGGATCTGCAAGGCGCTGCCGTTGCTCGGCGAGGCGCCCTTCCTGGTGGTCAACGGCGATGTCTGGTGCGATGTCGATTTCGCGACGCTGGCCCTGCCGGCCGGTGAGCTGGCCCACCTGTTGCTGGTGGACAATCCGCCCCACCATCCCGAAGGCGATTTTGTGCTCGATGGCGAGCGGGTGCGTGAGAACGGCGGAGTGCGTCTGACCTTTGCGGGGATCGGCGTCTATCACCCGGCGCTGTTCGCCGGTTGCCGGCCCGAGCCCTTTCCACTCGCCCCCCTGTTGCGCCGTGCCATGCGCGAGGGGCGGGTTTCCGGTACCCACCACCGGGGGCGCTGGGTGGACGTGGGCACGCCCGGGCGTCTGGTGGCGCTGGATCAGGCATTGTCCTAGACAGTTGGCCGATTCCGGCGCGGAGGGGGAGATGCGGGAGGCCCCGTGATGGCTTGCGGAGGACAAAACCCCATGCATTCGGGCACAGCATCTACCCTTTACAGGCATGGGACAGGAAATCCACTCCATCGACTTCACGCCCGAGGCCTTCGAGGAATATCGCCGCCGACTGCGGACCGAAACCGAGCTGCTGGTCGCATGGGAGCACCAGGGTCGCTTGCGCAGTGCGCCCTTCCGCCTGGGCTTCGAGCTGGAGGGCTGGCTGGTGGACGAGGCCGGTGAGCCGGCCGCGCGCAATGCCGAGTTTCTGGCCGAACTGGCCGACCCCCAGGTGGTGCCGGAGCTGGCGCGCTTCAATTTCGAAATCAACGACGACCCGCTGCCCTTCACTCCCGGCATGTTCGATTGCATGCATGCCTCGTTGCAGGCACGTTGGGCGCGTTGCGAGGAGGCGGTGCGTGCCTTCAATGCCGCCAAGGTGGTTTCCGCGGCGACCGTTGCGGTCGGTGCCAATTCGCCTTTCTTTCTGCAACGCCGCCTCTGGGAGGAGACCCGTATCCCGCTGTTCGAGCAGGCGGTGGCGGTCGGCGGTTCGGACTATTCGCGGCGCGTGACCTTTGGTATCCGCTACGCCCACGAGAGCCTGCTCGAACCCTTCATCGCCAACCTGGAGCGCTATCCGGTGTTGTTGCCCGACCTGATGGACGAGCCGCCCGAGCATCTGGCCCACTTGCGCCTGCACAACGGCACCATCTGGCGCTGGAACCGCCCTCTGGTCGGCTTCGACGAGCAGGGACGGCCGCATTACCGTATCGAGCATCGCGTGGTGGCGGCCGGCACTTCGGTGGCCGATCTGGTGGCCGACACCGCCTTCTTCGCCGGCCTGGTGCATGCCCTGATCACGGAGATCCCGCCGCCCGAGACACGACTGTCCTTCGCGCTGGCGCGCGAGAACTTCTACCGCGCGGCGCGCCATGGCCTGGCGGCGCGGGTGCGCTGGCTGGAGGATGGCGAAGGTCCACTGGATCGCCTGGTCGTGGAACGGCTGTTGCCGCTGGCACGTGACGGCCTGCACGCGGTCGGACTGGACGATGAGGAGATCGCCCGTTGGCTGGGTATCGTCGAGGCAAGGGTGCGCAGCGGGATCACCGGCTCGGCCTGGCAGCGGCACTGGATCGACGCCCATGGGCCCGACTGGCCAGGGCTGGTGATGGCCTATGCCGAGCGCCAGGCCACGGGCCGGCCGGTGCACGAGTGGCCGCCATGAGCCTGTTGCGCATCCACGAAGGCCTGCCCGAGGGACTGCTGGCGCTGGACGCCACCCAGCTGCATGAGCGCCTGGGTGGTCCAACCCTCATCCACCTGCCGGGACGGCGCGAGCCGCCCCTGTTCGTCGCGGTGTTGATGCACGGCAATGAGACCACCGGCTGGGATGTCATCCGCCGGGTGCTGCAACGTTATCTGGTGGACGGTGGCCTGCCGCGTGCGCTCAGCCTGTTCGTGGCCAACACGGCGGCTGCCGCCGAGGGCGTGCGTCACCTGTCGGACCAGCCCGATTTCAACCGCGCCTGGCCGGGTGGTGAGATCGCCGACGGCCCAGTGCCCGCGACCCTGCGCGATGTGGTCGGAGAGATGCGCGCGCGCGGCCTGTTCGCGGCGGTGGACGTGCACAACAATACCGGCCTGAACCCGCACTATGCCTGTGTCAACGTGCTCGACGAACAGGCCTTGCACCTGGCCGTCCTGTTCTCGCGCACCGTGGTGTATTTCATCCGCCCGCGGGGAGTGGCCTCGATGGCGATGGCCGCGCTCGGGCCCTCGGTCACGCTCGAATGTGGCAAGGTCGGGCAGGCGCACGGGGTACACCATACCGAGGAATATCTGGACGCCTGCCTGCACCTGGCAGCCCTGCCCGCGCACCCGGTGCCGGCGCACGACCTCGACCTGTTCCACACCGTGGCGGTGGTCAAGGTGCCGCCCGAGATCTCCTTCGGCTTCGGCGAGCAGGGCTACGACATCGATTTTCTGGTCGACCTGGAGCGTTACAACTTTCGCGAACTGCCGCCCGGCAGCGTGTTTGCCCGCGTGCGTGCTGGCGGGGTGGTGCCGCTGCGGGTACGTGACGAACAGGACGCCGAGGTGGCCGATCGCTACTTCGTGGTCGAGGACGGCGAGCTGCGTACCCGCCGCGCGGTGATGCCGTCCATGCTCACCCGCGACACCGCGGTGATCCGCCAGGACTGCCTGTGCTACCTGATGGAGCGTTACCCGCTCGATTCAAGCCGGAGAGGGGGCTGCCGTTAACCCCGGTACACAGGCAGAGGACAGCGACATGACGCCCATCATCATCGACATCCTGGCTTCGGGCCAGGATCGCGAGGCGTATCCCATCGAGGTCGGGCTGGTGCTGGCCGACGGCACCCGGCATTGTCACCTGGTGGCGCCGGCGCGCAGCTGGCGCCAGTGGGATCCGGCGAGCGAGAAGGCACATGGCCTGAGCCGTGCTCTGCTCGAGGCACATGGTCGCCCGGTCGGCGACATCGCCTGGCGCCTGAATGCCCTGCTCGGTGACAGGACGGTGTATTGCCTGCATGCCGGTCTGGTCACCGCCTGGCTGGACCGCCTGTTCGCCGCCGCCCACAGTGAGCGTACCTTCGGCGTCGCTGCACTGTCCGGCCTGCTCGCCCCGCAGCAGCAGGCGCAGTGGGATGCGGTGCGGCGCGAGGTGAGGGAGGCGTTGGCCCTGCCTCGCCGGCGCGCCAGCGGCAATGCCTGGATAGTGCAGGAGGCCTGGAAGCGCCTGAACGCACGCAAAGCGGCTTGAACCCTCGGGGCTAGCCCGGATGTTTCACCGGCATCCCGAGAGCTGGCGGAATTCGCAGCCGCTGTGGCGCCGGTTTGGAGCGAAAGCGATAGCCTGCGCTATCGCTTGAGTGAAAACCAAGCCACAGCGAGCGAGAAACCGCCGGAATCGGGATAGAAAAACGCGGGAGACAAACCGTAACCGGCGACTGGCCTTCCTTTTTGCCATTTTTGCTCGATCATTCAGCCTCTTAGGGCTAGAGCGTTGTTCGGCCGGTGAAATATTCGGGCTAGGCCTTTTTCACGAACTGTGACTTCAGGCCCATCGCGCCGATGCCGGGGATGCGGCAGTCGATGTCGTGATCGCCTTCCACCAGGCGGATGTTCTTGACCTTGGTGCCGACCTTCACCACCTGCGAGGAGCCCTTGACCTTCAGGTCCTTGATCACCGTCACGGTGTCGCCATCTTGCAGCACATTGCCCACCGCGTCGCGTACCACGGGGGCCTCCTCGGTCGCCGTTTCGGCTTCCGGAGACCATTCGTGGGCGCATTCCGGACACACCAGCAGCGGCCCGTCCTGATAGGTATAGGGCGACTGGCATTGCGGGCAGGGAGGCAGTTCGGTCATCAGTTCGTTCTCCGGGCTTCAGGTCTTGCCGAGCAGCGGGTTGGCCTGCAGGTCGGCGTGGTAGGAGGAGCGCACCATGGGCCCGCTGGCCACGCTGGAGAAGCCCATCGCCTCGGCCCGGGCGCGCAGGGCGTCGAACTCCTCGGGGGTGACGAAGCGTTTCACCGGCAGGTGGTCGCGGCTGGGTTGCAAGTACTGGCCCAAGGTGAGCATGCTCACCCCGTGCGTGCGCAGGTCGTGCATCACCTGTTCCACCTCTTCCAGGGTTTCGCCGATACCGAGCATGATGCCCGACTTGGTCGGCACCCCGGGGTGTTGTTCGCCGAAGCGCGCCAGCAGCTCCAGTGACCATTGGTAGTCGGCCCCGGGGCGGGCCTGCCGGTACAGGCGGGGGACGGTCTCGAGGTTGTGGTTGAACACGTCCGGCGGGGCCTCGGCCAGGGCGGCCAGCGCCGGCTCCATGCGTCCGCGGAAATCGGGAGTGAGGATCTCGATGGTGGTCTGCGGCGCCTTGGCACGCACTGCGCGGATGCAGGCGGCGAAGTGTCCGGCGCCGCCGTCGCGCAGATCGTCGCGATCCACCGAGGTGACCACCACGTACTTCAGCGCCATCTCGGCGATGGCCTCGGCCAGTTGCCGGGGCTCATCGGGGTCGGGCGCGAGCGGCTTGCCGTGGGCCACGTCGCAGAACGGGCAGCGGCGGGTACAGATGTCACCCAGGATCATGAAGGTGGCGGTGCCGTGGCTGAAGCACTCGCCCAGGTTGGGGCACTGCCCCTCCTCGCACACCGAGGACAGGCCGCGGCTGCGCAGGATGCGCTTGATGCGGGTCACTCCGGGGCCGGAGGGCACGCGTGCGCGGATCCACTTCGGCTTGCGCAGCATCTCGGTGGTGGGTTCGACCTTCACCGGGATGCGCGCCACCTTGTCGCGGCCGCGCTGGTGGGTTTCGGGTTGATGACGCGAGGGGGCGTCGAGATCATGCTTGTTCATCGCTGCATTGTAGCGTCTCCGGCGAGCTGGTGGTGTCCCGGCAGGTCCTGGGTGTTTCGAAACGCCCCTGATGGGTATGTCGAGGATGGGCGGGAGCGGCGCCCCGCCGCGAACGATCCGCATAGCCCGTAGGATGGGCAAAGCGCAGCGTGCCCATCAATGGTCAGGTGTCGATCGCGAGTCCGGGAGGCAGAGGCTGGTGGGCAAGGTATCGTCGGCGGCCTCCACGGCATAGCCCAGGCGGGCTGCCAGGGCGGCGACCAGGCGCTCGGCGCAGGCGTCCATGCCGAGGTCCACGCCCAGGTCGCGCAGCCGGGTCACCGGCATGCCGGCGTAGCCGCAGGGGTTGATGCGCGAGAAGGGTTCAAGGTCGAGATCGACGTTGAGCGCCAGGCCGTGGTAGCTGTAACCGCGGCGCACACGCAGGCCGAGCGCGGCGATCTTGGCCTCGCCGACATAGACGCCAGGGGCCTCGGGGCGGGCGTGCGCGACGATGCCCAACCCGTCGAGCAGGTCGATGACAGCCTGCTCCAGCGTCGAGACCAGGGCGCGCACCCCGAGCCCGGCCTCGCGCAAGGAGAGCAGCACGTAGACCACGAGTTGCCCGGGTCCGTGGTAGGTGACCTGGCCGCCGCGATCGGTCTGCACCACCGGGATGTCGCCGGGGGCGAGCAGGTGCTCGGTACGCCCCGCCTGCCCCTGGGTGAACACCGGGTCGTGCTCGACCACCCACAGCTCGGAGGGTGTGTCGGAGGTGCGCCCGTTGGTGAAGGCGCGCATCGCCTCCCAGGTCTCGCGGTAGGCGCGGCGGCCCAGGCGGCGCAGGCGCAGGACAGGAAGCGTGCTCACAGGCGCATCAGCACCTTGTCGTGGGCGGTGAGTGCATCGTAGATGGCGTCGAGCTGCTCGCGGCTCTGTGCCTCGATGGTGATGCTCACCGACAGGTACTTGCCGTTGGCACTGGCGCGGCAGCTGACGTGACGGTCGTCGATGCGCTCGCAGTGGCGGCCGACGATCTCCACCACGGTGTCGCGGAAGCTGCCGTCGTCCAGCCCCATGGCCTTGATCTGGTACTGGCAGGGGAACTCGAAGCCCGGGGCTTCGGTGTCGCCCTGCGTCTTGCGGTGCTCAGTCATCTTGCGTTTCCTCTGCCGGTCGGTTGCGCGCGGCCAGGCGGATGCGTTCCTTGGCGGCCTGGAACAGGCCGTCCATGTGGCGCCAGCACGGCCCCGGGCGACCGTCACCCACTGCCTGGCCGTCGAGCTGCACCACTGGCGCGATCTCGCGCGTCGAGCTGGTCAGCCAGATCTCCTCGGCGCGTCGCAGCTCGCTCTCGGCGATGGCCGCCTCGGCATGTGCGATGCCGGCATCGCGAGCCAGTTCCAGCACCAGGTCGCGGGTGATGCCGGGCAACAGGCATTCGCTGTTGGGCGGGGTGATCAGCAGGCCGTCGAGCACGATGAACAGGTTGCTGGCGGTGCCTTCCATGGCCTGGCCGTCACGCACGAAGATGGCGTCGTCCGCGCCGCTTTCAAGCGCCTCGGCCTGGGCCAGCACGTTCGGCAGCAGGGTGGTGGCCTTGATGTCGCAGCGTGCCCAGCGGGTGTCGGCCAGGGTGATCGCGGTGATGCCCTGTTCCGCGATGCGCGGATCGCGCGCGGTGATGGGGCTGGCGAAGGCGATCACCGTGGGTTCGACCGGCTCGGGAATGCGGTGTGCGCGTGCGCGATAGGCTCCGCGGGTGATCTGGATGTAGATCGAGAGATCCTCGCCATCGGCATCGGCGCACAGTTCGGCGATGATGGCGCGCCAGTGGGCGTCGTCGAGCGGGTCTTCCATGCGGATGGCGGCGAGGCTGCGGCGCAGGCGTGCCAGGTGTTGCTCCAGCCGGAAGGGCAGGCCGCCATAGGCCGGAATCACCTCGTAGACGCTGTCAGCGAACAGCAGGCCGCGGTCGGTGATCGGCACGCAGGCCTGCTCGGCGGGGAGAAAGCGGCCGTTGAGGTAGACCTTGTCCATCAGAAGGGCAGCCAGCGTTGCACGGTGTCCACGGCCTGGCGCCAGAGTCCCCCCTCGGGAATCTCGCGCAGGGCCACCAGCGGCACCCTGGCGATCGTCTCGCCCTCCAGTTCGACGACGACCTCGCCGAGTGCCTGCCCCTTGTGTACCGGCGCCTGGATGTCCGGTTCGATCTCGCTGCGTGCGCTCAGCTTGTCGTACTGGCGGCGGGGGATGGTGAGATACAGGTCCTCTGCCAGGCCCAGCGCGACCTTCTCCTGTTCGCCCATCCACACCCGGGCCTCGGTCAGGCGGCTGCCGCCGGCATACAGGCGATGGGTCTCGAAGAAGCGGAAGCCGTAGTTGAGCAGTGCCTGGCTGGCCTCGATGCGCGCCTTGTCGCTGGGGGTGCCCATCACCACCGAGATCAGCCGCATGTCGTCACGCCTGGCCGAGGCCACCAGGCAGTAGCCGGCGGATTTCGTGTGCCCGGTCTTGACCCCGTCCACCGTGGGATCGCGCCACAGCAGGCGGTTGCGGTTGTGCTGGCGGATCTTGTTGTAGGTGAACTCCTTCTGCGAGTACAGGCTGTAGTACTCGGGGTAGTCGCGAATGGTGGCGATGGTCACCCGGGCGATGTCGCGGGGCGTAGTGTAGTGGTCGGGATGCGGCAGGCCGGTGGCATTGGCGAAATGGGTGCCCTGCATGCCCAGCCGCGCGGCGTGTTCGTTCATCAGGTTGGCGAAGGCGTCCTCGCTGCCGGCAATGTGCTCGGCCAGGGCGACGGCCGCATCGTTGCCGGACTGGATGATCAGGCCCTTGAGCAGGTCAGCGACCGACACCCGGCTGTTGACCTCGATGAACATGCGCGAGCCCTCGGTCTTCCAGGCCTTCTCGCTGACGGTTACCAGGTCGTCCGGCTTGAGTGTGCCGTGCGCCAGTTCCTCGAACACCACGTGCGCGGTCATGATCTTGGTCAGGCTGGCCGGTTCCAGGCGCTGATCGGCATTCTTCTCGGCCAGGACCCGTCCGCTGTGCATGTCCAGCAGCAGGTAGCCAGTGGCGTCGATGTTGGGTGGCGCGGGTACGGGCGCTGCGCCAGCGAAGGGGGTGAGAAAGAACAGGATGAGGGGAATGACCAAGACAACCCCAATCAAAGTCTCACTTAGAGCGGCCCGGATGTTGCGGATCAAGGCGCGGCTCGCAGGGAATGGCAGGCCCTTGCCAAGAGCCGCAACGCGGAGCCGGGACATCCGGGCCGCTCCCTGCGGGCGGGCTTCCGGGCGTCCATCCACTGCGTTACGCCGACTTGACATAGAGTGACTATGCCTGCGCCGGCGTACCTTGTGGCCGAACGCCCAGAAGCCCGCTGAGCGTGGCTTTGATTGGGGTTGTCTTGGTAGGCACGACTTCATCGGTGGCAGGGTCCTCATCTGGGGATCGGGGTGACTGCTTGGATGCCGCAGACCGCCACGGGTTCCGCGAGCGGCCATCTTACACCTGGCCCGGTCTGGCGGGCATCAGCGGATCAGTATTCGGCTGTCGTGGATACGCAGGCGCTCGAGGGTCGCGGTGACCTGGTCGGCGACCTCGACCGAGGCCAGGGGGCCGATCTGCACCCGGTGTACCTGACCATGCCGCGAGGTTGCACGCTGGATGCGTACCTCGCGCTGCAACAGCCGGCTCAGGCGTGCGGCCAGGCGCTCGGCATTGCGACGCACGCCGAAGGCTCCCACCTGGATGTAGATGCGGGGCGCATGGTCGGGCGTGCCGGTCGGATGCCGGGCGCTGCGTTCGGGGTGCCGCGGGTCGATGGCTGCGACCTCGACCAGCGCGGTCCCCTTGCCGAGCATGCCGATCTTGCTGGCCGCGGCATAGGACAGGTCGATGATGCGGTTGCCGTGGAAGGGGCCGCGATCATTGACCCGAACCACCACGCTGCGGCCGTTCTCGAGATTGGTCACTCGCACGTAGCTGGGCAGTGGCAGGGTGCGGTGCGCGGCGGTCATGGCGTACATGTCGTAGCGTTCGCCCGAGGCGGTAGGCCGCCCGTGGAACTTGCTGCCGTACCAGGAGGCGATGCCGCGCTCACGGTAGCCGCTGGCGCTGCGCAAGGGCCGATAGGTGCGACCTGCCACGGTGTAGGGGCGCATGTTGGCCCGGCGATAGGGCTCGGCGCGCGGCACGGCATCCGGCACATGGCTGAGGTCGGGGTAGCCCGGTGGTGCGCTGTCGCGTCGTGCCCCTCCGCCGCCGCATCCGGCGAGCACCAGGACCAGCAGGGTGATGAGCAGACGATGGATCATGGCATCTTGCGATCGTGCAGGCGGCGCAGGGCGTCGGCCAGCTGGAACACGGCCATGGCATACAGCGGGCTGTGGTTGTAGCGGGTGATGACGTGGAAGTTGTTCAGTACCAGCCAGTGCTCGGTGCGTTCGCCGTCGTGCAGGGCCAGCAGTGCGGCGGGCAGGTCGTCGGGCAGGGACCGGGCAAGACGAACGCCCGCGCCACGCAGGCGGCCCACGGTGGTGTGCGGCTTGTACCCCCGGTCGATGACGGCCTGCAGCGAGGTATCGACACCCTGGATTCGCCGCGTGACGGGCTGGCCGCGCTGCCAGCCGTGGCGGGCGAAGTAGTTGGCCACGCTGCCGATCACGTCGGCGTCGTTCTCCCAGATGTCGCGCCGGCCGTCGCCGTCGAAGTCCACCGCGTAGGCGCGGAAGCTCGAGGGGATGAACTGCGGCTTGCCCATGGCCCCGGCGTAGGAGCCGAGCAGTGCGGTGGGGTCGGCATCTTCCTCGCGCGCGAGCAGCAGGAACTCGCGCAGCTCGCCGCGAAAGAAGGCCGCGCGTGGCGGGTAGTGGAAGCCCAGGGTGGTCAGGGCGTCGAGCACGCGGTAGCGTCCGGCGTGTCGACCGTAGCGGGTCTCCACGCCGATGATGGCGACGATGATCTCGGGCGGCACGCCGTATTGCTGCTCGGCGCGCGCCAGGACCTCGGCGTTGTCGCGCCAGTAGCGCAGGCCGCCGCGGATGCGTTCGCGGGTGAGAAAGATCTTGCGGTACTTGCCCCAGTCGAGGCGTTTCTCGGCAGGGCGTGCGATGGCCTCGAGAATGGATTGCCGAACCTCGGCCTGCTCGAGCAGGCGGCCGAGCGCCTGGGCGTCGAAACCGTACCGCGTCGCCATTTCGGTGATGAATTCCTGCTGCAGCCTGCCGGGGTCGGCGGCGCCTGCTGCCAGGGCGGGCAGCAGCAGGATCAGGCTCAGCAGGTATGGCTTCATCTCGGCAACAGCTTGCGGTGGGTGTGGATGGACATGAGCATACCGAAGCCGGCCATCAGGGTCACCAGCGAGGTGCCGCCGTAGCTGATCAGCGGCAGGGGCACTCCGACCACCGGCAGCAGGCCCGAGACCATGCCGACGTTGACGAACAGGTAGACGAAGAACACCAGGGTGAGGGCGCCGCCGAGCAGGCGGCCATAGGTGTCCTGGGCGCGGCTGGCGATGTACAGCCCGCGCAGGATGACGAACAGATACAGCGCCAGCAGTACGGTGACGCCGACCAGGCCGAGTTCCTCGGCGAGCACCGCGAAGATGAAGTCGGTATGGCGCTCGGGCAGGAAGTCGAGCTGCGACTGGGTGCCGGCCAGCCAGCCCTTGCCCCAGATGCCTCCCGAGCCAATGGCAATCTTGGACTGGATGATGTGATAGCCGGCACCGAGAGGGTCCTGTTCCGGGTTGAGGAAGGTGAGCACGCGCTGTTTCTGGTAGTCGCGCATGAAGTGCCAGAGTATCGGTGCGGCCGCGGCCGCCGCGCCCAGCAGGCCGAAGATCAGGCGCCAGGAGATGCCCGCCAGGAACAGCACGAAGACCCCGGCGCTGGCCACCAGCAGCGCTGTGCCCAGGTCGGGCTGGCGGGCGATCAGCAGCACCGGCACCATCATCATCAGCGCCGAGGCGAGCAGATGCTGCCAGGCGGGGGGCAGCGGCTTGTCGGCCAGATACCAGGCCAGCATCATGGGCACGGCCAGCTTGACCATCTCGGAGGGCTGGAAGCGGATCAGGCCCAGGTCGAGCCAGCGCTGTGCGCCCTTGCCCACGTCGCCGATCAGCAACACCAGCACCAGCATCAGGGTGCCGACCAGGTACAGCCAGGGGCTCCATCGCATGAGTTGTTCTGGGCGTACCTGGGCGATGCCGATCATCACCCCGAAGGCGAGCCCGAAGCGCAGGAGCTGGCGTTCCACCTGGCCCATGTCCTGGCCGCTGGCGGAATACAGCACCAGCAGGCCATAGCCGCTGAGCGCCAGCAGGCCGAGCAGCAGCGGCAGGTCGAGATGGAAACGCGCCAGCAGGCCCTGCCGGCGGTTGGGGTCGGTGGGGGTGAGGTCGCCGAGATCGGCCGGGTGCAGGCTCATGAATCGTCGTTCCCGTGGTTGGCCCCGGGGCCGTAGAGGCGCGGCAGCAGCCAGGCGTCCATCACCTTGCGCGCCACCGGTGCGGCGGTGGCCCCGCCGTGACCCCCGTTCTCGACCACCACCGCGATCGCGATCTGCGGGTCGTCGGCGGGCGCGTAGCCGATGAACAGCGCGTGATCGCGGAACTTGTGGGCCACGTTCTCCTCGTCGTACTCCTCTTCCTGGCCGACGGTGAATACCTGGGCGGTACCGGTCTTGCCGGCGATGGCGTAGAAATCGGTGCGGATGCGCCGCGCGGTGCCGCGCAGGCCCTCGACGACATGGCGCATGGCGCGCCGCACGTCGTCCCAGTTGACCTGTGAGGCGATGGGGATGGTCGTCTCCCGCGGCGGGATGGGGTAGCGCTCGCCGCTGCCCCGGTTCTGCAGGTAGTCCACCACGTGCGGGGTCATCAGGTGCCCGTTGTTGGCGATGGCCGCGGTGGCGACGGCCAGTTGCAGGGGGGTGGTGAGGAAATACCCCTGGCCGATGCCGGCGATGACGGTCTCGCCCGGGTACCAGGGTTGGTGTCGGGTGCGGCGCTTCCATTCGCGTGAAGGCAGGATGCCACGTGACTCGCCATTCAGGTCCACACCGCTGCGGCGGCCAAAGCCGAACTGGCCGAGGTAGTCGCTCAAGGCGTCTATGCCCAGGTTGAAGGCCAGCTTGTAGTAGTACACGTCACACGACTGGGTGATGGCGGCATCGAGGTCCATGGGGCCATGTCCGCCCTTTTTCCAGTCGCGGTACTTGTGCTCGTGTCCCGGCAGCTGGAAGAAGCCCGGGCAGTAGTAGCTGGTGTCGTAGCGGATCACGCCGGTTTCCAGGCCGGCCAGGCCGATGAAGGGTTTGACCGTGGAACCCGGCGGGTACTGGCCGCGCAGGGCGCGGTCGTAGAGCGGGCGGTGGCGATCGGTCTGCAGGGCCTTGTAGGCGCGCCGGCTGATGCCCTCGACGAACAGGTTGGGGTCGTAGCCCGGCTTGCTGGCCAGTGCGAGGATGCCGCCGCTGCGCGGGTCGATGGCCACCACCGCGCCGTTGTAGTCGCCCAGGGCCTCCAGAGCGATCTGCTGCAGGTCGATGTCCAGGTGCAGGTGCAGGTCCTGCCCGGGCTGTGGCGGGGTTTCCTCGAGGATGCGCACCACCCGTCCCACCGAGTTCACCTCGACCTGCTGGACGCCCACCGCGCCGTGCAGCGCGGCCTCGTAGCTCTTTTCGATGCCGGTCTTGCCGATGTGGCTGGTGCCGGCATAGTTGGAGGTGTCGATGGTCTTGAGGTCGCGGCTGCTGATGCGTCCCACGTAACCCAGCAGGTGCGAGGTGGCCTCGGCAAAGGGGTAGTGCCGCAGCAGCTGGGCCTTGATCTCGACGCCAGGGAACTGGTGACGCACCACCGCGAAGCGTGCGGCCTCCTCGAGGTCGAGGTTGACGCGGATGGGAATGCTGTCGAAGCGCCGCTTGCGCCGGCGCAGGCGGTTGAAGCGCTCGCGGTCGTCGGCGTCGATGGCGATGTAGTGCGACAGGCGCTCCAGGGTGGCATCGATGTCCTTCACCTGTTCCGGTACCAGTTCCAGGCTGTAGGCGGGTCGATTCTGCGCCAGCAGCACGCCGTTGCGGTCGTAGATCAGGCCGCGGGTGGGTGCGAGCGGGATCAGCTTGACCCGGTTGTCCTTGGACAGGGTGGTGAAGTGCTGGTGTTCGATCATCTGCAGCTGCACCAGGCGTGCGCCCAGGCCCAGCAGGGCCAGCATGACCAGCAGGGCGGCAATGATGGCGCGCCCGAGAAAGGCCTGCTCCTCGCGGATGTGGTCCTTGATCTGCATGGCCTCAGGTCACCTTGAAGCGGCGACGGACGTTGCGCAGGGTCACGAATACCCAGGGCCAGAGCAGGGCGCTCACCAGCGGGATGGCCCAGTAGCGCAGCGCCGGGGGCGCCTGCCCGGTCGCCGCCATCACCCACAGCGACAGCATGTGTTCCATGACCAGCAGCACCAGTACCGCGAAGGCCTGTTGCCACAGCGGAAAGACGCGGATCCGCGCATGCAGTTGCACCGTGAGATAGGCCACCAGCGACAGCCCCAGCGCGTGCTGCCCCAGCAGCGTGCCGGTGAGCACGTCGAGCAGCAGGCCCAGGACGAAGCCGGTGCCCACGCTGATGCGGTGCGGCAACGCCAGGCACCAGTAGATCAGCACCAGCACCGCCCACTGCGGGCGGAAGGTGCGTGCCCACTCCGGCAGGGGCAGGATCATCAGCAGCAGGGCCACGCCCAGTGACATCCAGACCACGCTGATGCCGCGTCCGTTCATGGCTGTTTCTCCGGGGTGCCCGCGGCGGGTGTCTCCGGGGTCGCATCGGGTGCGGGCGAGCGGACGGGGGCCGCCGGCACCGGCCACACCAGCAGCACTTCGCGCGAGCGGTCGAGGTGCGCCGTGGGGGTGGCGACGATCTCGGCGAAGGCATTGTCCGGCGAGCGGTTGATGCGGGTCACCGTGGCGACCGGGTAACCGGCAGGAAATTTGCCGCCGAGTCCCGAGGTGACCAGCTTGTCACCCACCTGGATGTCCGAATTGGTTGGCAGGTAGGGCAGGCTCAGCTCGTTGATGCGCCCGGTGCCCAGGGCGATGGTGCGCAGGCCGTTGCGCAGCACCTGTACCGGGATGGAGTGACTGGGGTCGGTGATCAGCAGTACCGTGGACGAGAAGGGCGTGGTCTGGATCACCTGGCCCATCACCGCGTTGGCATCCAGCACCGGCTGACCGATGAACACCCCCGAGGTGGAGCCCTTGTCGA
Source organism: endosymbiont of unidentified scaly snail isolate Monju (assembly GCF_000801295.1). Taxonomy (NCBI): domain Bacteria; kingdom Pseudomonadati; phylum Pseudomonadota; class Gammaproteobacteria; species endosymbiont of unidentified scaly snail isolate Monju. The sequence goes on from NZ_AP012978.1 coordinate 157,985, forward strand.
TCACCACCTGCTGCCGGTAGGGGTCGAGATCCACCGCCGAGAGCTCGGCGATGAGGATGCGGTCGCCGACCTTGTACGAGGCGTCCAGCAGGTTGCGCAGGTGCAGGTTCTCTGCGCGCAGGGCCTCGAGCTTCTGCAGCTCGGCGCGGGCACGCAGGATCTCCTCGCGCAGGCGGTGATTCTCGGCCTGCAACTCCTCGCGGGTGGTGGTGGCCTCGTCAATCCAGCGCATCAGGCTCACTGGCAGGTCGGCCAGCACCTGCAGGGGGTAGGTGACGAAGGCCAGCATGCTGCGGATCTGGCGCAACTGCTGGAACTGATGATCCACCACCATCAGGGCGATCGACAGCACGATGGCGAGCACGACCCGCGTGGTCTGGGACGGGCCCTGTGCGAAGATCGGCTTGATGCTCGTGCCCTCCGGCCGGCTGACCCCGTCTCTGCCTACTCGACGGTGAAGGCGTCACCGCCGCGCTCGTCCATCAGTTCGAGCGCGCGTCCGCCTCCCCGGGCGACGCAGGTCAGGGGGTCTTCGGCGATGATCACCGGCAGGCCGGTTTCTTCCTCGATCAGGCGGTCGAGGTCACGCAGCAGGGCGCCGCCACCAGTGAGTACGATGCCGCGCTCGGCCACGTCCGCGCCGAGCTCGGGCGGGGTCTGCTCGAGCGCCTTCTTGACCGCGTCCACGATGCCGGTGAGTGGTTCCTGCAGGGCTTCGAGTACCTCGTTGGAGGTCATGGTGAAGCTGCGCGGTACGCCCTCGGCCAGGTTGCGGCCCTTGACCTCCAGCTCGAGCACCTCGTTGCCCGGATAGGCCGAGCCGATCTTCTGCTTGATGCGCTCGGCGGTGGCCTCGCCGATCAGGGTGCCGTAGTTGCGGCGGATGTAGTTGATGATGGCCTCGTCGAACTTGTCGCCGCCGATGCGCACCGAGTTGGAATAGACGATGCCGTTGAGCGAGATGATGGCGACCTCGGAGGTGCCGCCGCCGATGTCCAGCACCATGGAACCGCGCGGCTCGTCCACCGGCAGGCCGGCGCCGATGGCCGCGGCCATGGGCTCTTCGATGAGGTACACCTCGCGCGCGCCCGCGCCGGCCGCCGACTCCTTGATGACGCGGCGCTCGACCTGGGTGGAGCCACAGGGCACGCAGATCAGCACGCGCGGGCTGGGGCGGATGATCTTCGATTCGTGGACCTTGTGGATGAAGTACTGGAGCATCTTCTCGGTTACGGTGAAGTCCGCGATCACGCCTTCCTTCATCGGCCGGATGGCGGTGATGTTTTCGGGCGTGCGGCCGAGCATGCGCTTGGCCGACTCACCGACCGCCGCCACCGACTTGTGGCCGCCGCGTCCGCGATCGTGGCGGATGGCCACCACCGAGGGCTCGTTGAGCACGATGCCCTGGTCGCGGGCATAGATCAGGGTGTTGGCGGTGCCCAGGTCGATGGAGAGGTCATTGGAGAAGAGTCCACGAATACGGCGTAGGAACATGCGATGTCATCCAGTGGCGAGCCCGTGCCCAGGCGGGGCGGGGGATTGGGATCGGTCGAGCAGCCTCCTGGCTGCGATTCAGGCGCGTTAATCTAACAAGTGCCTGCAGCCGGGGGCAAGCGAGTATGCCTCGTTTCGGGGCGCCCGTGCGCCGATGGGGGTCATCGCCGGCTGGCCGGAGCCGGGGCGGATGTGGTAATTTCCCGCCTTCTCCGAGCTGTCCCAAGGCAGATTCATGTCCCTGAGTTCCGACGACGTCCACAAGATCGCCCACCTGGCCCGCCTGGCGGTGAGCGACGAGGAGGCCGAGGCGCTGCGCCGCGACCTGTCCAACATCCTCGGCCTGGTCGAGCAGATGGCGGCGGTGGACACCTCGGCCATCGAGCCCATGGCCCATCCGCTGGCCATGCATCAGCGCCTGCGTCCCGACGAGGTCACCGAGAGCGACCGGCGTGATCTCTACCTGCGCAATGCCCCGGCGGCCGAGAACGGCCTGTTCCTGGTGCCGCGCGTGATCGAGTGAGGCGGGAGCGAGGCATGCACCACAAGACCTTGGCCGAACTGTCCGCCGGGCTGGCCGCCGGCGAATTCTCCAGCGTCGAGCTGACGCGGCATTTTCTCGAGCGCATCCGCGCCCATGACGAGCGCCTCAACAGCTTCATCACCGTCACCGAGGAGCAGGCGCTGGCTGCCGCCGAGGCCGCCGAGGCCGCCGATGCGCGCCGTGCCGCCGGCGAGGCCGGCCCGCTGACCGGCATCCCGCTGGCGCACAAGGACATCTTCTGCACCCTGGATGTGCGCACCAGCTGTGGCTCGCGCATGCTCGACAATTTCGTCTCGCCCTACGACGCCACCGTGGTCGAGCGGCTGGCCGCCGCCGGCATGGTGATGCTGGGCAAGACCAACATGGACGAGTTCGCCATGGGCTCGTCGAACGAGACCAGTTACTACGGCCCGGTGCGCAACCCCTGGGACACCGAGCGGGTGCCGGGCGGCTCCTCGGGCGGCTCGGCCGCGGCGGTGGCCGCCCGGCTCACCCCGGCGGCCACCGGTACCGACACCGGCGGTTCCATCCGCCAGCCCGCTGCGCTCACCGGCATTACCGGGCTCAAGCCCACCTACGGCCGCTGCTCGCGCTGGGGCATGATCGCCTTTGCCTCCTCGCTGGATCAGGCCGGCCCCATGGCGCGCACCGCCGAAGACTGCGCCCTGCTGCTGTCGGGCATGGCCGGTTTCGACCCGCGCGACTCCACCAGCGCCGAGCGCCCGGTGGACGACTACCTGGCTGCGCTGGACCGCCCCCTCGACGGTCTGAAGGTCGGCCTGGTGCGCGAGTTCATGGCGCAGGATCGTCTGCACTCCGGCGTGGCCGCGGCCACCGAGGCGGTGCTCGAGGAACTGAAGCGCCAGGGCGCCGAGGTGGTCGAGGTGAGCCTGCCGCATGCGCATCTCTCGGTGCCGGCCTATTACGTGGTGGCACCGGCGGAATGTTCGTCCAACCTGTCGCGCTTCGATGGCGTGCGCTTCGGTCATCGCTGCGAGGATCCGAAGGACCTCGAGGACCTGTACAAGCGCTCGCGCTCCGAGGGTTTCGGCGCCGAGGTCAAGCGGCGCATCCTGATCGGTGCCTACGCGCTGTCGGCCGGCTACTACGACGCCTATTACCTGAAGGCGCAGCAGGTGCGGCAGCTGATCGCGCAGGACTTCCGCGCCGCCTTCGAGCAGGTGGACCTGATCGTCAGCCCCACCGCGCCGGACGTGGCCTTCCCGCTGGGCGCCAAGACCGATGACCCGGTGGCCATGTACCTGCAGGACATCTACACCATCGCGGTCAACCTCGCCGGGTTGCCGGCCATCTCCATCCCCGCGCCGGCCGCCGACGGTCTGCCCACCGGTTTCCAGATGATCGGCAACCACTTCGACGAGGCCCGCCTGCTCAACGTGGCGCACCGCATCCAGCAGGCGACCGACTGGCACCGGCACGCCCCGGAGGGATTCTGAGATGCAATGGGAAGTCGTCATCGGCCTGGAGATCCACACCCAGCTGGCCACCCGTTCCAAGATCTTCTCGGGTTCGTCCACCGCCTTCGGCGCCGAGCCCAACACCCAGGCCTCACTGATCGACCTGGGTATGCCCGGCACCCTGCCGGTGCTGAACCGGCGCGCGGTGGAGTACGCCGTGCGCTTCGCGAAGGCCATCGGTGCCGAGCTGGGCGAGCGCTCGGTGTTCGCGCGCAAGAACTACTTCTACCCCGATCTGCCCAAGGGCTACCAGATCAGCCAGTTCGAGCTGCCCATCGTCGGCCGTGGCCAGGTGGAGATCGTGCTCGATGATGGCAGCGTGAAGACGGTCGGTGTGACCCGCGCCCACCTCGAGGAAGACGCTGGCAAGTCGCTGCACGAGGATTTCCACGGCATGACCGGCATCGACCTCAACCGCGCCGGCACCCCGCTGCTCGAGATCGTCTCCGAGCCGGACATGCGCTCGGCGAAGGAGGCGGTGGCCTATGCACGCAAGATCCACCAGATCGTCACCTGGCTGGGTATCTGCGATGGCAACATGCAGGAGGGCAGTTTCCGCTGCGACGCCAACGTCTCGGTGCGTCCGCTGGGCGAGGAGAAGCTGGGCACCCGTACCGAGCTGAAGAACATCAACTCCTTCCGCTTCCTCGAGCGCGCCATCGACTACGAGATCGAGCGTCAGATCGACATTCTCGAGGACGGTGGCCGGATCGTGCAGGAGACGCGGCTGTACGACGCCGAGCGCGACGAGACCCGCTCCATGCGTTCCAAGGAAGAGGCCAACGACTACCGCTATTTCCCCGACCCCGACCTGCTGCCGGTGGTGCTGGACGAGGCCTTCATCGAAGAGGCCACCCGCGACATGCCCGAACTGCCGGACGCACGTCGCGCGCGTTTCCAGGAACAGCACGGCTTGTCGGCCTACGATGCGAACGCGCTCACCGCCACCCGCGCCCAGGCCGATTACTACGAGGCCGTGGTGGCCGCCTGTGGTGATGCCAAGCTGGCCGCCAACTGGGTGATGGGGGAGCTGGCCGGCGCGCTCAACAAGGCCGGCTGCGGCATCGAGGACTGCCCGGTCCCGGCTCCGGCGCTGGGCGGGCTGCTGGCGCGCATCCTCGATGACACCATCTCGGGCAAGATTGCCAAGCAGGTCTTCGAGGCCATGTGGGCCGGCGAGGGGGATGCCGACACGGTGATCGAGGCCAGGGGCCTCAAGCAGATCACCGACTCCGGGGCCATCGAGGCGCTGGTGGACGAGGTGATCGCCGCCAACCCGCAGCAGGTGGAGAACTACCGCAATGCCGATCCGGCCAAGCGCCCGAAGATGATCGGTTTCTTCGTCGGCCAGGTGATGAAGAAATCGCAGGGCAAGGCCAATCCGCAGCAGGTCAATGCGTTGCTGCGCGAGAAACTGGGCGGCTGAGAAGGCTTTGCTCAGGCGGTGTTGGGCACGCTCTGGGTGTTCATGTCCACTGCCAGTTGGTTGCGTCCGCTCTGCTTGGCCTTGTACAGCGCCTGATCGGCGCGGTTGAGCAGTTCCATGGGGTCTTCTCCAGGCTGGCAGGTGGCCACGCCGATGGACACGGTGATGCGCCCCAGCGGCTGCTTGTTGTCGGAGCGCACCAGTTTGGCGTCGGCCATGGCGGCGCGGATCTTCTCGGCGACCACGGCTGCACCCTTCAGCCCGGTGTCGGGCAGCATCACCACGAACTCCTCGCCACCGTAGCGCGCCGCCATGTCGCTGCCCTTGGTGTGCTGCCTGAGTACCTGGGCGAGGAAACGGATCACTCGGTCTCCGATCAGGTGGCCGTGCGTATCGTTCACGTTCTTGAAATGATCGATGTTGATCATCAGCAGCGCCAGCGTATCGGGTGCCGGTCCCGACTCGGCATGCCGGGCGAGCGCCTCGGTGAAGGCGCGACGGTTGGCCAGGCCAGTGAGCGGGTCGCTGGAGGCCCGCTTGCGCTCCAGTTCCAGCTCCTCCTGCAGCAGGGTGATCTCCTGCGACTTGGCCTCCAGGTGTTCGTGCAGCAACTGGGTGGAGCGGCGCATGCTGCGGGTCTCCTCGACCAGTGAACGCAGCAGTTCGCGGATGTCCTCCAGGCTGGAGCTGCGCTGCACGTTCTCGACCACGGTGTCGAGATGGCCGCCGAAGCGGCGGGTGTCATCGTCCACGTCGCGCAGCGAGCCGGCCACGTCTTCTATCAGGTCGGTCATCTCGTTGCGGATCTTCAGAAACTGATCGACGTTGCAGCCGCTGGCGTATTTCTCGAACAGTTGTTCGTTGAGTTGGGCAGTGAAGCGGGTGCCGGCGTCGATCAGGCTCTGCAACTCGGCCTTGAGCTCGGGGTTGTCGCCACGCACATACTCGAACCACACAGCGTAGTTGCGCGGGGTGACAGGCACGTTGTGCTTGCTCATGAGCGGCAAGGTAAGGCGAAGGAGTTCAGCGGACTGCTCGGGCGTCACTTCGCTGGTCTCGGGGCGACTCATTGCGGCGATCCTGCTCGTTCGATGTTCTCTCGAGGCAGTAACGGCCGGGGAGGCCAGGACTTTAGGCGGCTTCCGGTCGAGTGCCTTCCTCGCTTGCGGGGGGGCAGGAGGAGGACTGCCCCTGCACGTGGGGAGAGAGGAGAGCGGGGTGCCTTTCTCAAAGGCCCCCGGCGCCTGCCTGGCAGTCAGCGTTTCTCGGCCATCGCCACGGTGTACTGCCGGCCCTGTTTGACCTTGGTGTGGTTGCCGAAGACTTCGCCGAAGGCGCGTTCGATGAAGCGTCGCAGGCCGCTGATCACCACCACGTAGCAGCGGCCACCGGGTTCGAGGCGATCGTGGATGTCGTGGAAAAACAGGTAATAGTGTTCCTTGCTGGTCTTGGCCGGCAGGTTGGTGGCGGCCAGGGTGAAGCGCTGGTCGGCCGGGACATGGCGCAGGCCGTCGCTGAGCATGGCCTCGGCATTGTCGATGCCGTTGCGCCGCAGGTTGGCGTTGGCATAGTCGACAGCGACGAAGTCCTTGTCCACCATCAGGCAGTGCCCCTGGGGGGCGCTGCGCGCAATCGCCATGCCGATGGGGCCGTAGCCGCAGCCGAGGTCGATGGCATGCTCGTCCGGACGGACGGCCATGTGCCGCAGCAGCAGGCGGGTGCCCTCGTCGATGCCCCTGGGTGAGAACAGCCCCCAGGTGGTGTGGAACACGAAGTGGTGTCCCATCAGTTCGTCCTCGAAGACGATGTCCTGGCGCAGGCGGTCGAGGTCAAGCGGAGCGCGGGGTGGCTTTGGCATGGCGTTCGAACCAGTGCGCGATGCGCGGCAGGTAGTCGGGGAAACAGGTAAAGCGATGGTCGCCGCCCGGGTGGACGATCAGTTCCTGGCCGGCATAGTAGTCGGCGGCGATACGCCAGTCGAGCACCTCGTCGCCTTTGGCCAACAGCACCAGGTAGCGCTCGTGGTCCCCCAGCCGTTCGCGGTGCAATGCGCGCAGTTGCGCCAGGGTGTTGCGGGTGACTTCGAAGGGTCGGTCATGACAGTCGCGGTGCCAGCCCAGCCAGTCCTCGAGCAGCAGGTACGGCGCCACGGCGGGATTGACCAGTACCGCCGGGATGTCGTGCCGCCGCTTCAGCCAGGTGGCGTAATAGCCGCCGAGCGAGGCGCCGACCAGTGCGCGCACCGGGTGCCGCTGCAGCAGGTCCTCGAGCAGGGCGATCGCCTCGGCAGGCCGGTGCGGCAGGTCGGGGGTGAGTACCCGTTCGGCGCCGAAATGTTCGCGCAGGGCGCGCGACTTGTTGCTCAGCCCGCAACTGCGAAAGCCGTGGATCCACAGGATCATGGCGAGCCGCACACCGGGCAGGCGGGGTCCGGGCGCAGGCGCAGTTCGCGCCACTGGCTGTGCAGGGTGTCGACCAGCAGCAGGCGGTTGCGCGGCGGATCGCCGGCACCGGCCAGCAGTTTGAGCGCCTCGAGCGCCTGCAGGCTGCCGATCACGCCGACCAGCGGTGCTGCCACGCCGTTCTCGCTGCAGCGTTCATCTATTCCGCCCTCCTCGCCGTACAGGCAACGGTAGCAGGCCTCGTCCTCGCTCCAGGTGAACACCGCCACCTGGCCTTCCCAGCGGATCGCCGCGCCAGAGACCAGCGGCGTGCGCCGGGCGTGGCAGGCGCGGTTGACCGCGAAGCGGGTACCGAAGTTGTCGGAGCAGTCGAGCACCAGGTCGACGGCGGCGACCTGCTGGTCCAGCCCGGCCTCGTCGAGGCGCTGCGGCAGGGTGGTGACCTGGCAGTCGGGATTGATGCGCGCCAGGCGCGCGGCCGCCGAGGCGACCTTGGCCTGGCCGATGGTCTCGGTGTCATGCACGATCTGGCGCTGCAGGTTGGACAGGTCCACCCGGTCGTCGTCCACCAGGGTGAGCCGGCCCACCCCGGCGGCGGCAAGGTACAGGGCCACCGGTGAGCCCAGGCCGCCTAGGCCGATGATCAGGGCGTGGGCATCGCGCAGACGCTGCTGGCCCTCGATGCCGATCTCGGGCAGCAGGATCTGGCGGCTGTAGCAGAGCAGGGTCTGGTCGTCCATGGGACTATTGTAAGCAGAGAGCCCGGTGTCTGCGCGACTGTGCTGGCGAAATCCGGGGGTGTTTCACCCTGACAGGATCATGGACGGCCCCTGTCTGGGTGAAGAACACACTGGCGCGGTCTTCGGAGCGGGCCGTGGCCTGCGGATTTTACAGATAACGTCGCCAATGCTGGGGGCGGTCGTCGCGGCAGCCATGGGTGCGATGAAGGTAGCGGTTGATGAAGATCTTGACGGTGCAGTTGCTCTCTCCGCCCTCGCAGCCGAGGTTGATGCACTGAGTCTCCTCGGTGTACTTGATCAGTGCGCGGCGCATGCGCGAGAGCAGGCTGTTGTCGAGATGGAAGCCGAAGCCCTAGAGGAGCTCCTCGATGGCGGCCAGGGTGGCGTGATGAATGTCGTAGGCCACGCGCAGCTGGGTATCGTCGATGCGCTCGGCCAGCAGGATGCCCTCGCAGTCACGCAGCAGCTGTGCTGCGGTGCCGGCCTGATTGCGGTCGGGGTGCAGGTGGCAGAAGCTGATTTCGCGGAGCTTCAGCGGATTGTCGGGATTGGAGCGCATGGCCAGTCCGTCACGGGGGATTCATTGTCAATCGTGGTCCCGCAAGACGGGGTCGTCAATAGGGGAATCCCTCATGTACGGCGGCGGCCGTGCGAGAAACGCGACAGGCCGGCCAGGTCGAGACCGGTGGCCACCTCGGTGTAACCGGCCTGTTCGAGCAGCTCCCGGCAGGCGGCGCCCTGGTCGTGGCCGTGCTCGAAGGCCAGCAGTCCGCCGGGGCGCAGGCGGGGCTGGGCCTGGGCGACAAGGCGACGAATGGCATCCAGGCCGTCGGGGCCGGCGGTCAGTGCCCCGCGCGGCTCGAAACGCAGGTCGCCCTGTTCGAGGTGGGGGTCGCCTTCGGCCACGTAGGGCGGGTTGCTGATGATCAGGTCGAAGGGCCCGACGATGCCCGCCAGCCAGTCGGCGTGCAGAAAGGTCACGTCCAGGCCGAGTCGTCGGGCGTTGTCGCGCGCCACCGCCAGGGCGCCTCCGCTGCGGTCGCTGGCGAGGATTTCCCAGTGCGGGCGCTCACGGGCCAGGGCCAGGGCAATGGTGCCGCAGCCGCAGCCCAGGTCGATGACCCGCTGCGGGGGCTCGGCTGGCAGCCGTTCGAGCACGAACTCGACCAGGTGCTCGGTCTCGGGGCGTGGGATCAGGGTGTGCCGGTCCACGCGCAGCGGCAACGACCAGAATTCGCGCCAACCGGTGAGGTGGGCCACCGGTTCGCCGGCGAGGCGGCGCGCGAGCAGGGCCTCGAAGCGGCCCTGTTCCTGCGTCGTGGGCGGATGCTCGGGGTGGGCGTACAGCCAGGCGCGCTCGCGCCCCAGGGCGTGCGCCAGCAGGATCTCGGCCTCTGCCGGGTCGGCAAGGCGTCGGCGCGCGTCGCGCAGCAGGTCGCCGACGGTCTTCATGCCTCCTCGCCCAGGTGGGCGAGCTGCGCGGCCTGGTGCTCTTGCATCAGCGGCTCGATCAGCGGATCGAGGTCGCCCATCAGGATCTCGTCGAGCTTGTAGAGGGTGAGGTTGATGCGGTGGTCGGTGACCCGGCCCTGCGGAAAGTTGTAGGTGCGGATGCGCTCGGAGCGGTCACCGCTGCCGACTTGCAGGCGGCGGTCGGCGGCCTCGGCGGCGCGGGCCTCGCGCTCGGCGGCGTCCTTGAGACGGGCGGCCAGCAGGGCCAGGGCGCGCGCCTTGTTCTTGTGCTGCGAACGTTCGTCCTGGCACTCGACCACGGTGCCGGTGGGCAGGTGGGTGATGCGCACCGCCGAGTCGGTCTTGTTCACGTGCTGGCCGCCGGCGCCGGAGGCGCGGAAGGTGTCGATGCGCAGTTCCTGCGGGTTGATCTCGATCGCCTCGACCTCATCGGCCTCGGGCAGGATGGCCACGGTGCAGGCCGAGGTATGGATGCGCCCCTGGGATTCGGTTTCGGGCACGCGCTGTACCCGATGGGTGCCCGATTCGAATTTCAGCCGCGAGTACACCTCCGGGCCGCTCACCCGGGCCACCACCTCCTTGTAGCCGCCGTGTTCGCCGGGGCTCTCGCTGAGGATCTCGGTGCGCCAGCCGCGCTGCTCGGCATGGCGCAGGTACATGCGCAACAGGTCACCGGCGAACAGTGCTGCCTCGGCGCCGCCGGTGCCGGCGCGAATCTCGAGGAAGACGTTGCGGTCGTCGTTGGGGTCGCGCGGCAGCAACAGGCGCTGCAGCTCGGGCAGCAGCTGCTCGGCGCGCTCGCGGGCCTCGCGCAGCGCCTCCTCGGCCAGTTCGGCCATCTCCGGGTCGTCGAGCATGGCCTCGGCCTGCTCGCGTTCGCGTTCGTTGTCCAGCCAGTCGCGCCAGGCAGCGGCGACCGGTTCGAGGCGGGCGTATTCGCGGCCCAGCTCGCGGAAGCGGTCGTTGTCGTTCTGTACTTCGGGGTCGGCGAGCAGGGCCTGGACCTCGGCGAAGCGCTCGGCGATCTGCTCGAGCCGGCGGCGGATGCTGGGTTTCATGGCTGGCTCAGGACTTGTTGCGGTCGTGGCCGAGCTGGAACAGGGTGTTGGCCGCGTCCAGCAGCTCGTGCCGGCCGCTGCTGCCGGCCAGGCGCAGCTGGGTGCTGGGGGTGTGCAGCAGCTTGTTGGTGAGGGTGTGGGCCAGGTAGTCCAGCACCTCGTGCGGGTCGCGCCCGGCTTCGATCATGCGCCGTGCCCGGGCCAGCACCTCGTCGCGCAGGCCCTCGGCATGGGCGCGGTAGTCCTGGATGAGATCCACCGCGTCCAGCGAGCCCAGCCAGGCGCGGAATTCGCGGACCTGGAAGTCGATGATCTCGCGCGCCTGCTCGGCCGCCTCCTGGCGCGAGCGCAGGTTCTCCTGGATCACCTCCTGCAGGTCGTCCACGGTGTAGAGATAGACGTCGCGCAGCTTGGCTACCTCGGGTTCGATGTCGCGCGGCACCGCGATATCGACCATGAACACCGGGCGGTGCCGGCGCTGCTTGAGCGCGCTCTCGACGGTGCCCTTGCCCAGTACCGGCAGCGGGCTGGCGGTGGAGGCGATGACGATGTCCGCCTCGGCCAGGTGTGCAGGCAGCTCGGTCAGGCCGATGGCATAGCCGCTGAACTCCTCGGCCAGCTCGCGCGCGCGAGAGACGGTGCGGTTGGCGACGATGATGCGGCCGATGCCATGCTGGTGCAGATGGCGGGCGGCCAGCTCGATGGTCTCGCCGGCGCCGATCAGCAGCGCGGTCTGGTCGGCCAGGTCGGAGAAGATCTGTCGCGCCAGGCTCACCGCGGCGAAGGCCACCGATACCGGGCTGTCGCCGATGGCGGTGTCGGTGCGCACCTGCTTGGCGGTGTTGAAGGCATGCTGGAACAGGCGCTTGAGGGTCTTGCCGGTGTGTCCGGCATCGGTGGCGGTCTGGAAGGCCGCCTTCACCTGGCCGAGAATCTGCGGCTCGCCGAGCACCATGGAATCCAGGCCGCAGGCCACCGACAGCAGGTGGGCCACCGCCTCGTCGTCACGGTGTTCGTACAGGTAGGGGGCGATATCGTTGACCACCAGGCCGTGGAACTCGGCGATCCAGCAGCGCACCTGCTCGACCTGGTCCTCGTCCACGTTACAGTACACCTCGGTGCGGTTGCAGGTGGAGAGGATCACCGCCTCGTTCACCCCGGGGCGCTCGCGCAGGTTGCGCAGGGCGCCGACCACGATGTCGGGCCCGAAGGTCACCCGTTCGCGGATGGCAACCGGCGCGCTGGTGTGATTGAGACCGACGGTGAGCAGGGTCATGGCGGGGCGGGAATGTCTCTGGCTACGGCCTTGGGACCGGAAATTTTGGATTATCAATGAGTTGAATGCAAGGCAATGTCCGATGTGTGTGATGCCGGACGCGCGATCCCTGCCGTGTGTTCGGCGTTTGTGTGAGCGGGAATGCGTGGGGGAGTGATGGTCATCGACCGACCGGAGGGGCTCCGGCCGGTCGGTGCTATGGTTCATGCCTGAAAGTCGTTGCGGGGTGGTGGAGGGGGCGGGGAGTCATTGTCCTCGCAGATCAGGTTCTGGGTCAGGCAGAGGGTGCCACCGATGATGGCACCACCCAGCAGCAGGGCCGCGCCGGTGCCGATCTCCGTGCCGCCGAGGGTCAGGTCGTTGCTGCGCGGGTCCCGCACCAGCAGGGTCATGCCGTTGAACCGCAGGTTGTGCAGCTGGCCTTCCTGGAAGCGGAAGTCGACCAGGTTGCGCTGCAGTACGGGCTGGCCAGGTCCGGTTCGCAGGGACTGGTCCAGGCTGAGGCCATAGCTTGCCGGGTGGTGGGCGCCGCCGTCGAAGGGCAGTCGATAGTAGATCGAGACCCGTGAGTCGTCGAAGCCGGCGGCCAGGCTGGCGCCGCCGAGTACGGTAGCCAGGGTGGCCGCCAGCAGTCGGGTTCCTTTCATCCTTGGTCCTCCTCACCTTGATGGTGGTTGTCGTGTTGTCGGGGCCGGGTAATCGCGCAAAAGGCGAACGCCCGTCGGGAGCCTAGCACCATTTTTTCTTCGAGGCGGGGCTTCGCGGGTCTCCCGGCCGATCGTCTCGTGAGGCCTTCGCGTTGCTTTATGGTTTCCTTCCGGTAATCTTGATCCGATGAAGTCCCCCTGCCGTCTTTTGCCGATCACCCTGTCCCTGGTGCTGAGCGCCTGTGGCGGGGGCATGCTGTCCAAGCGTCCCGATGTTTCGTCCGAAGCCGCGACAGCTGCACGGCAGGCTCCGAAGGCACTGCCGTTTCCCGCGCCAGAGCGCCCCGCGGTGTCGCTCGACCAGGATCTGTTGCTCGACTACCTGGTCGGCGAGATCGGTGCGTGCCTGGGGGATTTCGGCAAGTCGGCCAGGGCCTACCTCGAAGCGGCGGAGCGGGCCCGCGACCCTTATGCCGCCGAGCGCGCCACGCGTATCGCCTGGCATGTGCAGGATATGGGGCTGGCGCAGCGAGCGGCCCGTCTCTGGGTCGAACTCGCGCCCAACAGCCTGGCGGCCCGTCAGTTTCTAGGGCTGGCCCTTTTGCGCGCGGGCCAGTCTGCCGGCGCCCTGGTTCAGTTCCGCGCCATGCTCGAGATCGCCCATGCCCTCGGCAAGGACGGTTATCTGCTGGTGGCCGGCGCCCTGGCGCGCGAACAGGACAAGGGTCGTGCCCTGGCGCTGATGCGCCAGCTGGCCGGCGAGACGCCGGACGCCGCGGGTGCGCGTTACGGTCTGGCTCTGCTGCTGACCTCACAGCATCGCTATCCCGAGGCCGAGAGCCTGTTGCGGCAGGTGCTGCACCGAACGCCGGAACGGGCGGAGGCCTGGTCCCTGCTGGCTCGGGTGTTGATCGCCCGGGGGCAGCGCGATGCGGCGTTGGATGTGCTGGAGCAGGCGCTGGATCACCATCCGGGCAATCGCCGCCTGCGGCTCAGTCGTGCCCGCCTGCTGGTGGCTGCCGAGCGTTACGAAGACGCGCTGGCGCAGTTTCGCGAACTGTACCGGCGAGACCCGAAGGATCTCCAGGTGCTGTTTGGTTACGCCATGCTGGCCACGCAGCAGCAGCGCTGGGAAGAAGCGCGGCGGCTGTGGCAGGCGTTGCGGGGCAGCCCGCGATTCGCCAACGACGCGACCTATTTCCTGGGGCAGGTCGAGGAGGCCAGCGGCAACAAGGTCACGGCGATCGGGCTGTATCGCAGCGTAAATCAGGGTGATCTGCGGGCCGACGCGACCATTCGCGCCGCCGTCCTGATCGCGGAAGACGTCAAGCGCCTGGACGAGGCTCGTCAGCTGCTGCGGCGCGCGCGCGAGGCGGTGCCCAAGCGCAAGGCCGATCTCTATCTTGCCGAGATCGAGCTGCTGCGGCAGCACGGCGCGAATCGTGCGGAAATTCTTGGTCTCTACGAGGAGGCTTTGAAAGCCCTGCCTGGTAACACCGACTTGCTCTACGGGCGTGGGCTCTACTATTCCGAGGTCGGCGACCATGCGGCCATGGAACGCGATTTTCGGCAGGTGCTGAAGCAGGACCCGCAGCACGCCGATGCCCTCAACGCCCTGGGCTACATGCTGGCCCAGCGGAACGTCCGTTTGCAGGAGGCGCGGCGCTATATCGAGCAGGCCCTGCAGCTCAAGCCGGACTCGCCCGCAGTGCTCGACAGCATGGGCTGGGTGTTGTACCGCCTGGGGCAGCTCGAAGCTGCGCGCGACTACCTGCAACGTGCCTGGCAGCGGGATCACGATGCCGAGATCACCGGTCACCTGATCGAGGTGCTCTGGGCGTTGGGCGAACGCCGCAAGGCGCGCCGGTTGCTCGAGGAGGCCCTGCGGGAAGGCGCCTCCGACGAATATCTGTCGCGCCTGCGGCAGCGCCTGCTCGAATCCGGGTCATGAGCGACTGGTCGCGCGGCTGGCCGGCGCCGGCCAAGCTCAATCTCATGCTGCGCATCACCGGCCGCCGCGCCGACGGCTATCACGAGCTGCAGACGGTGTTCCAGTTTCTGGATCTGTGCGATGAGCTGGACTTCCGGGTGCGGAAAGACGGAAAGGTTCGGCGGCTCGACCCGCTGCCGGGGGTCGCTCCCGAGGCTGACCTCACGGTGCGCGCGGCGCGCCTGTTGCGGAACTACGCCGGTGTGGCGCCAGGTGTGGATATCGCCCTGCGCAAGCGATTGCCCATGGGGGGCGGCCTGGGCGGCGGCAGTTCCAATGCCGCCACCGTGCTGCATGCGCTCAATCATCTGTGGGGCTGCGGTCTGGACGACGCCGAGCTGGCCGTCCTGGGTCTGCGCCTGGGGGCCGACGTGCCCATCTTTGTGCACGGGCACGCCGCCTGGGCCGAGGGCGTGGGGGAGCGCCTGCGCCCCATCGCGTTGCCCGAGCCCTGGTATCTGGTGATCGCACCCGATTGCCACGTGGCGACCGGCGAAGTATTTTCCGCCCCGGAATTGACAAGAAATTCCCGCCCGATCATAATACGCGCCTTTATTGCGGGCGACCGGCGCAACGATTGTCTTCCCGTCGTCCGCGAGCGCTATCCGGCAGTATCGCAAGTCATTGAATGGCTTGAAGAACGTGCCGAGGCTCGGCTGACTGGCACCGGTGGCTGCGTGTTCGCCGAGTTTGCCTCGGCCAGTGCGGCAGAACAGGTCCGGCAGCAGGTGCCGGCCGACTGGCAGGCCTGGGTGGCGCGCGGGTGTAACCGCTCTCCCCTGCGAGGGCGGCTTGAGCACGACTGAACAACTGGGGTGTCGCCAAGCGGTAAGGCACCGGACTTTGACTCCGGCATGCGCAGGTTCGAATCCTGCCACCCCAGCCATATTTGGAAACGGCCGCGTAGCGGCCGCGCTGGGAGTATCCTGGTGGCAGGGTTCGAACCGTAGGGGTTCGACAGAGGCGCGCAGCGCCGGAGCGCGCCGCCGCAGGCGGCGGCCCGAAGGGCCGGGGCGAAGCCGAGCCATCCTGCCACCCCAGCCATACTTTGAAGGGTCGCAGCGCAGGCCGGCAGCGACAGCACAAGCAGACAGGGCGGCTGCGGGGCCGCCACAAAAGAGAGGTCGCCGGGGCGCGGCCTTCTTCGTCTCTGATACCTAGCGGAGAACGACATGCCCGCCAGCAGCATGATGGTGTTTTCGGGGAACGCACATCCCGAACTGTCGGTCGATATCACCGACTATCTGAGCATCCCGCTGGGCAAGGCGGTGGTCGGCCAGTTCAGCGACGGCGAGGTGATGGTCGAGATCGAGGAAAATGTGCGCGGCCGCGACGTGTTCGTGGTGCAGCCGACCTCGGAGCCGACCAACGACAACCTGATGGAACTGCTGGTGATGATCGATGCCCTGCGCTGGGCCTCGGCGCGGCGCATCACTGCGGTCATCCCCTACTTCGGCTATGCGCGGCAGGACCGGCGGCCGCGCTCGGCCCGGGTGCCGATCACCGCGCGCCTGGTAGCGAAGATGATTGCCACCGCCGGTGCCGACCGGGTGCTGACCATGGATCTGCATGCCGACCAGATCCAGGGTTTCTTCGACATCCCGGTGGACAACGTGTACTCGTCGCCGATCCTGCTGGGCGACATCTGGCGCCAGCAGTATCCCTATCTGATCGTGGTCTCGCCGGACGTGGGTGGCGTGGTGCGGGCCCGCGCGCTGGCCAAGCGCCTGGACGACGCGGATCTGGCGATCATCGACAAGCGCCGGCCCAAGGCCAACGAGGCGCAGGTGATGAACATCATCGGCGACGTGGCGGGACGCACCTGCGTACTGGTGGACGATCTGGTCGATACTGCTGGCACCCTGTGCAAGGCCGCCGGTGCACTCAAGGCCGCGGGGGCGGCCAAGGTGGTGGCCTATTGCACCCACGCGGTGCTGTCGGGACCGGCGGTGAGCAATATCCAGGCCTCCGACCTGGACGAGCTGGTGGTGTCCAACACCATCCCGCTGCGCAAGGAGGCGAAGGCCTGCAGCAAGATCCGGCAGCTCTCGATCGCCGGCCTGCTGGCCGAGACGATCCGCCGCATCAGCAACGAGGAATCGGTCAGTTCGCTGTTCGTCGATTGAGCAGCGGGCGGATCAAGGCGCAGGCGCGAGCCTGCATTCAGGGGTCCTGTCCAGTGCCTGGTCGCGGGCGGACAGGGCCGTTACACGAGAACGGGAGTTCGCAATGAGCAATACAGTCGATTTGAAAGCCGTCACTCGCGAGGTGCAGGGCAAGGGTGCGAGCCGCCGCCTGCGTCGCGAGGGCATGGTGCCCTGCATCCTCTATGGTGGGGGCAAGGAACCACAGATGATTGCCACCCGGCACAACGAGCTGGTGCACGAACTGGAAGACGAGAGCTTCTTCTCGCGCGTGCTGACCATCGAGATCGACGGCACGCCGGTCAAGGCCGTGCTCAAGGACCTGCAACGCCACCCGGCCAAGCCTTTTGTCCTGCACGCCGATTTCCAGCGCGTGTCCGAGCACGACGCCATCCGCATGCACGTGCCGCTGCACTTCATCAACGAGGACAAGGCGCCGGGCGTCAAGGCCGGTGGTGAAGTCTCGCACATGCTGGCCGATGTCGAGGTCATCTGCGAGGCCGGCAGCCTGCCTGAGTACATCGAGGTAGACCTGAGTGGCATGCAGATCGGTGACATGTTGCACCTGAGCGACCTCAAGTTGCCTGAAGGTGTGGAACTGGCCGCCCTGTCGCACGGCGAGGAGTCCGAGAACATGGCCGTGGTCAACATCCACGCTGCGCGCGGCGCTGCTGCCGAAGAAGGTGGTGAGGAAGAAAGCGAGGCCGAAGGCGAGTAATGCGCCGACAGTTTGGCTGAGAGAGCGGCGGCCCCTGGCCGCCGTTTTCATATCCGGCGAGGAAGCAGAAGATGAAAGGCGATGCCATCCAGTGCGTGGTGGGCCTGGGCAACCCCGGCCCCCGGTATGCAGATACCCGGCACAATGTGGGTTTCTGGTTCGTCGATCGCCTGGCCAGGCGTTATGGCGCGGTGCTGCGTGCCGAGAACAAGTTTTCCGGCGAAGTGGCGCGCATTCGCACCGAGACGGGTGAGTGCTGGCTGCTCAAGCCCATGACCTACATGAATCACAGTGGTCGCGCGGTCGGCGCCTTCGCTCGTTTCTACCGGATCCCGCCAGAGCGCCTGCTGGTCGTCCATGACGATCTGGACCTGGCGCCAGGGACCTTCCGCCTGAAACGCAGCGGGGGACATGGTGGCCACAATGGCCTGCGTGACATCATCGCTGTGCTCGGCAGCAAGGACTTTGTGCGTGCCCGTATCGGCATCGGTCACCCGGGGCACCGGGATGCGGTGACCGATCATGTCCTCTCCCGCCCGGGCAAGATCGAGCAGGAGGCCATCGAACGCGGTCTCGACGAGCTGGAGCGTCACTGGCCGCTGGTGCAGGCCGGAGACCTGCAAACGGCCATGCAGGCGATCCATTCCACGACCTGAGGACGTCGCGGCGAGGGAGCTGATTCGGTGTGCAGGAGGCCCTTCACTGGACCGAATTGTTCGCGGAGAGGTGGCTCGCGGCGGGGGCGCCGCTCCTGCAGCTGTATTTGATGCGAGGTGATGCGGTAGGGGATCCGTCCCCGAGCCGAACCGCAGACAACAAAAAGGCCCGCCGAGGCGGGCCGAACGGTCGCAAGCCCCGGCAGGGCCGGGGCGTTCTTGTTATCCCTGGAACACGTATCTCGGCTTGAGCCACTTCACCAGCAGCGGCAGCACCATCAGGGCGGTGATCACGTCGATGACCAGCGCCTCGCTGATGTAGACCGCCAGGCCCCAGGTGTTGGCCAGGTCGGTGCCGACCAGCGGGATGAAGCTGCCGAGCAGCACCACCACCGAGAGGATGACCGCCGAGCCGGTGGTGTTGAGCGTGTTGCTCAGGGCATCGGCCCAGCGTCCGCCGGTGGTGGTCATCTCTTCACGCAGGCGCGAGATCATGTAGATCCCGTAGTCCACGCCCAGGCCCATGGCGATCGACAGGGTCACCAGGAGGTGGAAGGCGAGGTTGCCCGACCATTTCTCCACTGAGGTGAAGTAGCCGCCCAGGCCGTACTGCGCATACAGCGTCACCATCAGGGTGGCGACAAGGATGGCAGCCACGGGCACCGAGCGGAACATCAGGGTGGTGATGACGAACACTGCCAGTGCGGTCTGCAGCGGGCTGATCAGCCAGTTGTCCATGGCCACTTCGCGGGTGGCCTCGGTGGCGCCGAGGAAGCCGCCGATGCCCGGCTTGACGTAGTTCGACCCTTCCTGGCCGAGGCGCTGGTCGCATTCCTCGTACTTGGCCTGATCGCTGGCCGGCCCGCAGCGCAGGCCGAAGTTGACCAGGCGGAAGCCCGGGCCGTTCTTGTGCTCCTCGATGTAGTTCTGGATGTCCATGGTGACCTCGTGGGTCTCGCGCGGGTCCATGGTGTTGATGAAGCCCAGCACCACACCTTCGTTCCAGGTCTGGGTGTTGACGAAGGAGTCCATCTCGCCTGCGCCGGTCATGGATTCCAGCAGGCCGTTGTACATCTCGATGATCTCGTCCGGGCTGCGGTCGTCATCGGGATCGATGGCCTTCAGGTAGGCCTCGTTGGGCACGCGCAGGTCCTTGACGTCGGGCTTCTCGCCCTGCTCGGCCGCCAGCAGCATGTTGATCAGGCGGATGTACTGGGTGTACGAGCCGGTATAGCCGACGTACTTGTGGGCACGCAGCCAGTTGTCGAACTTCTCGATGTCGGTATGCAGTGCGGCCTTGTTGAACACGCCCTGCTGGCCGCAGGCCTCTTCGTCCCAGCAGCCCATCTTCTGCTTGTACAGGGCGCATTGCTGGGCCTTCTCCTTCGGGTCCTCGATGTCGTAGACCTCGTCCGGGAAGTAGTTGTCCACACAATCGGGGGCGACAGGTTCCTTGCCCCGGATGGGGATCGACACCGAGATCACGCCGGGCATGATGCTGTTGAGCACCACCAGGTCCTTCCAGGTCTGCGAACTGCCCTTGAAGGCGGCGCGGGCGTAGTTGATGCCCTTCTCCACCCCCGGCATGATGTCGCCTTCCTGTTCCAGCTTGACCTGGTCTTCGGGGATGCCCTTCCAGTTGAACAGGTTGGTGTAGTAGGTCGAGACCACCATGATGGCAGCCACTGCGCCGATGGGGATCCACTTGCCCGGGCCGCTGATCAGCCGGGTGATGAAGCCGCCCACCGATTTCTCCCAGCTGTGGCCTTCGAGGTTCTTGCATTCCTCCTGCGAAGGCGGGAACTGGGTGAGCAGCAGCGGGGTCAGGGTGGTGGTGGTCACCAGCAGCGTGAGCATGCCGAACATCCCGAAGTAGGCGTAGGCCTTGTAGAAGGAGATGTCCACCGTGGCCAGAGTCGCGAAGCCGACCATGTCGGTGACGATGGCCAGGGTCGCCGGGATGATGGTGTGCCCGATGGCAATGCGCGCTGCCGCGTCACAGTCACCGCTCTTGCCGTGCTCGAGCAGGAAGCGCCGCGTGACCTGTACCGAGTGGCCGATGCCGATGGCCAGCAGCAGCATGGGGGTGAGCTTGAAGGCGGACAGGCCCATCAGGCCCAGGGTCATGATGATGGTCATGAACACGCCGATCAGCGGGAAGATCGCGCCGCGCCAGTTGCGGAACTCGATCCACAACACCGCGACCACGATCAGGATGGACAGCACGAACAGCCACCACTTGTTGACCAGGTCCTGCAACATCCAGGCGAGGAAATAGGGCTCGCCGGCAACGTACAGCTCGACGCGGTCGTCCTGGGCTACCTCGTCCATGATGGCGCGCACCTGACGCACCCAGGGCGGGTACATCTCCTTCACCTCGTCGGTGTAGTCGGCGATCACGTAGGCCGCCTTGGCCACGCACTCGTCCTTGTGGTAGTCCTCGTAGGCGCAGCGTTTGCCGTCCGGTCCCCACATGGACACCAGCATGGGGGCCATCACCGGGTTGGTCTTGACGCCCTCGCGCAGGAAGGCAAGTTGTTCCTTCGCTACCTCGGGGTCGTTGCTGATGCCTTCCACCGGGATCAGGCGCTTGAACACCAGGCCGTTCTCGTCGGTGCTCATGTACTTGATCTTCTGCGCCGCGATGTCGATGAAGTTCGCCGGGCGCGAGGTCGGCAGGGCCTCCAGCTTGTTGTGGATCTCCTGGATCTTGTTGATGAACCAGGGCTGCCAGATGTCGCCTTCCTTCACCTTGAGGGCGAACACCATCAGGTTGCCCATGCCGAATTTCTCTTCGGCATAGGCGTTGGTCGCCACGTAGCGGTTGCTCGGGGGTAACAGGGTGTCGGGGTCGTTGCGGATGTCCAGATTGGGAATCTGCAGCGCCGCGAGCACCGTGACCACGATCAGGCCGATGATCAGCACCCAGCGGTTTCTCAGCATGAAGTCCGCGTAGCGGTCCGCAAACTTGTATTCGTTGTCAGTACTCATGCGTCTCTACTCGTTGTTGTCTTTACTGCACCCGTCCAGGTGGGGGCAGGTCCTTCCTCCGATGCAGGGGCAAAAAGGGCGGCGCCAGCCGAAACCGTGCGCCGCCCTCGAATGCTCAGGCGAGCTGCGGCCGCATCATTCGATGATGTACTTCAGGCCCACCTGGATGTTGGACGAGTTCTTGAACTGGCCGAACATGGTGTCCTGGTCGCCCCAGTACATGTTGATCTCGCCGGTCACCACCAGCTCGTCCGACAGCGAGTACTCGGCGTCCAGGCGATCCCAGAAGCCGCCCCCTTCCTCGTACATGACGATGTTGTTCCAGCGGCCCAGATCCGATTCGCCGAAGGGCCGGGAGAGGAAGAAGGAGTAGAACTCCTGGGTCTTGCGGCCCTTCTGCAACCCGTTGGTCAGGTGCATGGTGGCCGGGTTGGCGGTGTAGCGTCCGCAGTTGGCAGTAGTGCAGGGAGACCCATTTCCATCGACCTTTTTGTCAACGAAGTCCAGATTGATGAACTGGATGAACTGGATGAACTGGATGAACTGGATGAACTGGATGAACTGGATGAACTGGATGAACTGGATGAACTGGATGAACTGGATGAACTGGATGAACTGGATGAACTGGATGAACTGGATGAACTGGATGAACTGGATGAACTGGATGAACTGGATGAACTGGAAGCTGGTAAACAGGTTGGTCATCACCGTGGTGTCTACACCGATCACGTACTTGACGAAGTCGCTCGGCTTCGTGGTCAATGCAGCGGTCAGGTTGCCGCGGGCCAAGGCGTTGCGATCCACGATTGGTTGGTGCACGTCTTTCTGATAAAGGAATTCACCGCGCAACACCACCGGTTGGTCGGCGTTGTCGAAAGCGTAGTCGAAGGAGCCGCCAATATTATGGACGCGCGTGAGTTTTTCTTCGAATACCAGAATTGGTGCGCCACCATTCGCAATAGCGGTGCCGACATCGTAAGGCATGTCTACGCCAGGGGTGCCAGTAGCATAATTGCCGGGTGTGTATTGGACGTTGGCCCCATATCCCGTTGTCGCAGCAATGCCGGGTAGATCTGTGAGCTGCACAATAGTTGTACCGGCGTTTGTCGTATACTCGTTAACAGCCAGTCTTTTTCCCGTGCCATCTTCCCAGTGAATGTTTACTACAGGGTTGGGGTCGTAAGCGTACAGATAGTTGATGCCGAAATTCAGGCCGTTATCCAGACTGCTCCGGTAGCGAATACCGAAGTTGGCATCCGTGCTCTTCGGTTCCTTGCGGTGATAACGGGTTGTCATGCCCACGTAGGTGTTGAATGTGGCGAACGTGGCGTTTGTCATATATTCCCAAGTGGAATTGGGACTGGCTGGATTCCAGCCGGCGCCGGTAGTGCCGATCACCGTCCCTGTTTGATCAACTACAGTAGAGGTGTCAACTAGATTTGTTATGAACTGGTTTGTGGCTTGGGTGAATTGAGAAAGGCAGTTTGCACCGCTAACCGTGACAGCGTTTGGATCACCCGTGGTTCCTGCTGGAGCAGCACAGTTATAGCTGTTAAAGGGATTGGTAGCGTCCCAATCATATGACCCGGAAGTGTAAGCGCCAACAGTTGCAAATTCTGGTTGGGCAGGATTGGCGCCCGCTAGGGGGTTTGTAAAAGTGCCGGTTGTTCCATTGCCATAGAAAGTTGCGGTTACTGCGCCCATAGCGGCTCCAATATTGAAGAAGCCGTTGACCCGGCCGATGATGGTATCCACGCCCTTCATGATGAAGGGGTGGCCGCTGGCGGAGCCACGCAGTTGAGAATTGTCACTGGGAGTTGGAGGAACAGTTCCTGGTGGATTGCCAGGACCTCCAGTGCCAAAGGGGTCGTTGTAGATTACCGCTGCACCACGATTTCCACTGTTGGTCAGGCCGGGGATCTTGCTGGATTCGGACTGAGCGACAATGAACTGCACGTTACCGTTCTCGCCCACGTTGCGCTCGGCGTTGATCATCCAGACCGGGATGCGCGAGTCTTCCATGGTGTTCTGCACGAACTCGCGCCAGTCGGTGGGGTTGATGATGTCGAGCAGCTTGATGCCGTCGGCGGTGCCCCAGACCACCTGCTGCTTGCCCAGACGCAGGTCCCAGCCGCCGGCGGTGCCCCAGACCACCTGCTGCTTGCCCAGACGCAGGTCCCAGCCGCCGGCGGTGGTGTCGACGTAGAGCTCGCGGAACCAGTCGTTCTGGGTGTAGTTCTTGTGTCCCTTGTAGCCCGACTCGGCGGCGGCGTCATACACGAGGTTCAGCTCGCCGTGCCAGCTCGATTCCTCGCCGATGTCACCGTTGAAGAAGATCTTGGCGGAGTTCTCGAACTTGCCGATCTTGCGCCCGTCCCCCTTGTTGTCGAGGGTCGAGGGTCGAGGTGGCTTCACCGGTGCGAATGCCTTGCTTGAAGAAGACGGCGGTCTCGTTTTTCAGGATGACCGAGGTCTCGACCTCGGCGGTGGCGATGTTCGGGAGGGCGATCGCAAGGGCGACCGCGCTGCCCAACAAGGACTTCTTGAACATGTGATTTCTCTCCCTTGGCGCTGGGCGCCGTGGTTGTGTGGTGTCGTGCGTCACGAAGTTATCGGGTCGCGGGGGCGGGAGATCCGCCCCGGCAACCGCTTGTTGTCTCAGCGCTTGAGCTTGCGCAGGGTCTTCTCTGACCACCAGTCCTTCTTGTACTTGGCGTTCACCTGGTTGACCTCGGACGGGATCACGGCCCAGGTCTCGTGGCCGGTGGCCAAGGTGGTGCCGTACCAGTAGCCCCAGCCCACGGCGCGCGGGTCGTCGCCCTTGCCCAGCGGGACCCAGTCGCGGTCGATGACCTTGATCTTGTTGCCGTCCTTGAAGTATTCGGTGCGGTAGTCGGCAAAGGTCCTGGTGTCGATGTAGCTGATGCGGTAGTCGTACCACCAGTTCTTGAACTTGGTGGTGCTCTTGACCTTGTAGACTTCCTTGCCCTTGGGGGAGCAGGAGCCCTGCTTGGGCACGTTCCGGGTGTAGCGGGTCTGCTCGTTGTCGGCGATCTTCATGAAGCCCAGGCAGTCGCCGAAGGTCTCCTTGCCCAGCAGTTCGTGGGTCTCGTGGAAGGGCTTGCGCAGCACCACGTCACCGAAGGTAAAGTCGGAGCCGCCCCAGGCGTCATCGTGCGCGGGCTGGGCGAAACGGCGGATCTTGCGCAGTGCGGGCAACCAGATCATGTAGCTCTGGCTCTTGTTGTCATCGACATAGTCGGTGACCAGCATGCCGGTGCCCTTGAGTTTGCCGGAGCGGAAGATAGCCATGTCGCGGGCCTTGATGACCCCGTCGTTGTATTCGTTGTTGAGATAACGCTCCAGGCTGGTCGCTGTCGGCTTCTTGCCCTTGACCTTGTTCAACAACACCGTGATCTTGCGCCCCTTCTTGACGATGGCGTAGTTCTTGAAAGCATAGAAATGGTTGACGAAATAGGTCTGCTCGATGATCTGGTCGGCGGTCAGGTTACCGCCGCTGGGATATGGCAGATCCTTGGTGACGCTGGCATTGGCCATGGTGGTTACGGCAATGAGAGCGCAGGCAGTGGCTGCGCGGATGCGAATGGGGTGACCCATGGCGCTTCCTCTCCAGGTTTGTTGTGATACGACAGGGTGTTGCGCCGGTGGTCAGCGCGGTTGCGGGTCCGGCTTCTTGTGGCCGTTGCCGCACGCAAGGCGGAAGCCGCTCGTGCGCGATCCAAAGAATAGCGGAAGCCTGGAGGGCTCCAATAGAGGGTTTTTACCTAGTTGGGGTTATCCCGGGGATGGTATTTTTTATAGATGTAGCAAAGTGCTTTTATGACCCCGGGCCATTGTTCCTCTGGCCCGGGATGTGAGAACGGGGTCAGGTAGAAGTGATCGGACGGCGCCCAATGCTGTAGTAGGCAAGTCCTGCTGCCCGTACCGTCTCGGGCTTGTAGATGTTGCGGCCGTCGAACAGGGCGCGCGCGGCCAGCCGGTCGGCGAGTACCTCGAAGTCGGGGCTGCGAAACTCGATCCATTCGGTAACCACGGCAAGGGCGTCGGCGCCTTCCACGGCCTCGTCTGCGGTCTCGCAGATCACCAGGTCTTCACGGTCGCCGTAGATGCGCCGTGCCTCGTCGCGTGCCACCGGGTCGAAGGCGCGTACGCGGGCGCCCGCGGCCCACAGGGCCTCCATCAGGGTGCGGCTGGAGGCCTCGCGCATGTCGTCGGTGTTGGGTTTGAAGGCAAGGCCCCACACGGCGATGGTGCGCCCCGCGAGATCGCCGCCGAAGTGTTCGCTGATCTTGCGGAACAGCACCTGTTTCTGGCGCGCGTTGACGTCCTCCACTGCCTGCAGCAGCTGCGGATCGTAACCGACCGAGCGCGCGGTATTGACCAGGGCCTTGACGTCCTTGGGGAAGCAGGAGCCGCCATAGCCGCAGCCCGGGTAAATGAACTGGTAGCCGATGCGCGGGTCCGAGCCGATGCCGACGCGCACCGATTCGATGTCCGCACCCAGGATCTCCGCCAGGTTGGCCAGCTCGTTCATGAAACTGATCTTGGTTGCCAGCATGGCATTGGCGGCGTACTTGGTCAGCTCGGCGGAACGCACGTCCATAAACAGCAGGCGTTCATGGTTGCGGTTGAAGGGGCCATAGAGCGAGCGCATGGCCTCGATGGAGCGGGGGTTCTCGGTACCCACCACGATACGATCGGGTTTCATGAAGTCGTCGATGGCGGCCCCTTCCTTGAGAAATTCAGGGTTGGAGACCACATCGTACTCTATTTGTACTCCGCGCCGGGTCAATACCTCGCTGATGCGCTCCCGAACCTTGTCCGCCGTGCCAACCGGAACAGTGGACTTGTCCACGACGATCTTGAAGTCATCCATGTGCTGCGCGATGGTCTCGGCCACCGCCAGCACGTACTGCAGGTCGGCCGAGCCGTCCTCGTCGGGCGGGGTGCCCACGGCGATGAACTGGAACAGGCCGAAATCGACCCCCTTGGCTGCGTCGGTGGTGAAGTGCAGGCGCCCGGCGGCGCGATTGCGTGCCACCATCTCGTCCAGTCCCGGCTCGTAGATCGGCACTCCCCCGTTGTTGAGCAGATCGATCTTTGCCGGATCCACGTCCACACACATCACCTGGTTGCCGACCTCCGCCAGGCAAGCCCCGGTGACCAGGCCAACGTAACCACTGCCAAAGATGGCGACTTTCACTCTTGTACTCCTGTATGCTTCACACCCCTCGATGGCGCGCGCGCATGCTAGCACAGAGCGTGATACGGTTGGTGGCGAGCGAAAAATCGAGCAGCGGCTGTTGACAAGGCGCGAAGCTTCCCCGAGAATACCGCCTCTTTTTCGGGAGGGGTTCCCGAGTGGCCAAAGGGATCAGACTGTAAATCTGACGGCTCAGCCTTCGGTGGTTCGAATCCACCCCCCTCCACCAGATTGCGAGCCATCCCCGTGATTTGAGGGGGGTGGGTTCGGACCACCGAATCGGGGTGGGTGGTTCGAGCAGCGCGGGCAACGGATTGCTGCGCGCAAGGCGCGAAGGCGGCGCCGATGGGCGAATCGGTTTCAGCGCGGGTGTAGTTCAATGGTAGAACTTCAGCCTTCCAAGCTGACTATGTGGGTTCGATTCCCATCACCCGCTCCAGCTTTCAGGGCGGTCAGGCGCGCCGTCCCAGGTTTTTGGCCCAGGTAGCTCAGTCGGTAGAGCACACCCTTGGTAAGGGTGAGGTTGGCAGTTCAAATCTGCTCCTGGGCTCCATTGTTTGCCGTTAGCTGCGGGTCAGCGCGGTTGGTGTTGTTAGTCAACTTGATTTCGAGAGTAGCGAAATGTCCAAGGAAAAATTCGAACGTACAAAGCCGCACGTCAACGTCGGCACCATTGGTCACGTTGACCATGGCAAGACGACGCTGACCGCGGCGATCACCACCCACCAGGCGAAGAAATTCGGCGGTGAGGCGCGGGCGTACGACCAGATCGACAACGCCCCGGAAGAGCGCGAGCGCGGCATCACGATTGCGACGGCCCACGTGGAATACGAGTCGGACAAGCGCCACTACGCGCACGTCGACTGCCCGGGCCACGCGGACTACGTGAAGAACATGATCACCGGCGCGGCGCAGATGGACGGCGCCATCCTGGTGGTGTCCGCGGCCGACGGTCCCATGCCGCAGACGCGCGAGCACATCCTGCTGTCACGCCAGGTCGGCGTGCCGTACATCATCGTGTACATGAACAAGGCCGACATGGTCGACGACGAAGAGCTGCTGGAGCTGGTGGAGATGGAGATCCGCGAGCTGCTCGACTCCTACGACTTCCCGGGCGACGACACGCCTGTGATCATCGGCTCGGCGTTGAAGGCGCTGGAAGGTGACGACTCCGAGATCGGCACCAAGTCGATCGACAAGCTGGTCGAGGCGCTGGACACCTACATTCCGGATCCGGAGCGCGCGATCGACGGTGACTTCATCATGCCGATCGAAGACGTGTTCTCGATCTCGGGTCGCGGTACCGTGGTGACCGGTCGTGTGGAGCGCGGCAAGATCCACGTTGGCGACGAAGTCGAGATCGTGGGCCTGCGCGAGACCCAGAGCACGACCTGCACGGGCGTGGAGATGTTCCGCAAGCTGCTGGACGAAGGCGTTGCCGGCGACAACGTGGGCGTGCTGCTGCGCGGCACCAAGCGTGACGAGGTGGAGCGCGGTCAGGTGCTGGCGAAGCCGGGATCGATCAAGCCGCACACGCACTTCGAGGCCGAGGTTTACGTGCTGAGCAAGGACGAGGGTGGCCGTCACACGCCGTTCTTCAACGGTTATCGTCCGCAGTTCTACTTCCGCACCACCGACGTGACCGGGGCCTGTGAGCTGCCGGAAGGCGTGGAGATGGTGATGCCGGGCGACAACGTGAAGATGACGGTGAAGCTGATCGCGCCGATCGCGATGGAAGAGGGCCTGCGCTTCGCGATCCGCGAAGGTGGCCGCACCGTCGGCGCCGGCGTGGTTTCCAAGATCATCGAGTGATCGCCTGAGCGGAAATCCGCGGTGTGCGAGTCGGCCCTGGACGGGGCCGGCTCGTTTATGTTTACGAGCGGTCTGCTGGCGATCTTGCCGGCCGGCCGACAGAACGTTAGGCCAGTAGCTCAATTGGTAGAGCAGCGGTCTCCAAAACCGCAGGTTGGGGGTTCGAGTCCCTCCTGGCCTGCCATATTCGGCAGAGCATGAGCGCAGAAGCAAACAACGAGGGCGGTTCAGTCGCCGATACCCTGAAGCTGGTCCTGGCCATCGCCATCCTGGTGGTCGGTATCGTCGGCTTCTACCAGTTCCAGGATCAGCCTACCTGGATGCGGCTGCTGGGGCTGCTGGTGGCTGTCGGGGTGTCGGGGCTGGTCACGGTGCAGACGCGTGTTGGTCGCGAGGTCTGGCGCTTCGCCGTCGATTCGCGCACCGAGGTGCGCAAGGTCGTCTGGCCCACCCGCCAGGAGACCCTGCAGACCCTGCTGATCATCGTGATCTTCGTGTTGGTGATGGCGCTCTTCCTGTGGGCAGTCGATTCCATACTGTTCACCATCGTGCGTTACGCGACGGAGCGGGGTTGATATGGCCAAGCGCTGGTATGTGGTACACGCCTACTCGGGCTTCGAGTCGCAGGTCAAGCGTTCGCTGGAAGAGCGCATCAAGCGCGCGGGCATGGAGGACCTGTTCGGCGAGATTCTGGTGCCCACCGAAGAGGTGGTCGAGATGCGCGGCGGTACCCAGCGGCGCAGCGAGCGCAAGTTCTTCCCGGGCTACGTGCTGGTGCAGATGGAGATGACCGATGACACCTGGCACCTGGTCAAGGATGTGCCCAAGGTGATGGGTTTCATTGGTGGCACTGGCGATCGCCCCGCGCCGATTACCGACAAGGAGGCCGAGGCCATCCTGCAGCGCATGCAGGAGGGCGTGGAGAAGCCGCGTCCCAAGGTCATGTTCGAGCCGGGCGAAGTGGTGCGCGTCATCGACGGCCCCTTCAACGACTTCAATGGCGTGGTCGAAGAAGTGGACTACGACAAGAGCCGCCTGAAGGTCTCGGTGCTGATCTTCGGTCGCTCCACGCCGGTCGATCTGGAATTCGGTCAGGTCGAGAAGACCTGACGGCGGGCGCCCTCGGGCGTCGATACGAGGAGGCCGGGTGAGAACCCCGGCCGTTTGAACTCACCACGAAG
Source organism: endosymbiont of unidentified scaly snail isolate Monju (assembly GCF_000801295.1). NCBI lineage: Bacteria > Pseudomonadati > Pseudomonadota > Gammaproteobacteria > endosymbiont of unidentified scaly snail isolate Monju. Next base: position 187,239 of record NZ_AP012978.1, read on the forward strand.
AGGTGCCTCATGGCAAAGAAAATCCAGGCTTATATCAAGCTCCAGGTGCCGGCGCAGTCGGCCAACCCCAGTCCGCCGGTCGGTCCGGCTCTGGGTCAGCACGGTGTGAACATCATGGAGTTCTGCAAGGCGTTCAACGCGCAGACGCAGAACATCGAGAAGGATCTGCCGATCCCGGTGGTGATCACCGTCTACAACGACAAGTCCTTCACCTTCATCATGAAGACGCCGCCGGCGGCGGTGCTGCTGAAGAAGGCGGCCGGCATCGCCAAGGGCTCGGGTCGCCCCAATACCGAGAAGGTCGGCACGGTGACCCGCGAGCAACTCGAAGAGATTGCCAAGACCAAGGCGCCCGACCTGACCGCCGCCGACATGGACGCCGCTGTGCGTACCATCGCCGGTTCTGCGCGCAGCATGGGTCTGAATGTCGAGGGGGTTGAGTGATGGCCAGGATGAGCAAGCGCATGAAGGCGATCGCCGAGAAGGTCGATCGCAACCGTCAATACCCGGCCGAAGAGGCCTTTGCCCTGCTCAACGAGCTGGCCTCGGTGAAGTTTCCCGAGAGCATCGATGTGGCAGTGAACCTGGGCGTCGATCCGCGCAAATCCGACCAGGTGGTGCGGGGTTCGGCCATCCTGCCCGCGGGCAGCGGCAAGGATGTGCGTGTGGCGGTGTTCGCCCAGGGCCCGGCGGCCGAGGCCGCGAAGGAGGCCGGTGCCGACATCGTCGGCATGGACGATCTCGCCGAGGAGGTCAAGAAGGGCAATCTGGACTTCGACGTGGTCATCGCCGCGCCCGACGCCATGCGCGTGGTCGGCCAGCTGGGTCAGATCCTGGGTCCGCGCGGTCTGATGCCCAACCCCAAGGTGGGCACCGTGACCCCCGATGTGGCCACCGCGGTGAAGAATGCCAAGGCTGGTCAGGTGCGTTTCCGCACCGACAAGGCAGGTATCGTGCATGCCTCGATCGGCAAGGTGGGCTTCGAGCCCGCGTCGCTGATCGAGAACCTCGAGGCCCTGGTCAACGAGATCAAGAAGCTCAAGCCGGCCTCGTCCAAGGGCGTGTACCTGAAGAAGATCACCGTGTCCTCGACCATGGGGCCGGGGCTGGTGATCGACCAGAGCTCGCTCAAGATCAGCTGATTTCGGGCCTTCGGGCCCAAGAGAACTTTGGAGCAGCCGCGCCTGGCGCGGTCGCTGTCAAAGACCGCAGGTGCTTCCAGGGAGGCTCCGATTGCATCCGTATCGTGCCGATTGCTGTGGCAAATCGTGCGATACAAGGCGGGAATCGCGCGTAATGGTCAGCTGTTGCGAAGATTCCCGGCGCCGTAGCGCGTGATCTCACGCGCCAAGGTGCCGATCCGCGATGTGATCAGAGAGTCCTTGTTGGCTTAATTTCCTGCGTAGATGGCGCTCCGTAATCGGACATGGCTTCCGGTGACGGCGCACCACCCCATGCGGGGCCGGATGGGCCGGCTTCGTGACGTTCAACGGGACGCAAGTCCCAAGTAGTCGGGAGGTGACGACCTTGGCACTCAATCTCGAGCAAAAGAAAGCCATCGTCGCCGAAGTTGCTGAGGTGGCAGGCAGTGCCTTTTCCGCCGTGGCGGCCGAGTACCGTGGCCTGACGGTCGAAGAAATGACCCAGTTGCGCAAGGAAGCCCGCAACAACGGCGTCTATCTTCGGGTGATCAAGAACACGCTGGCTCGCCGCGCGCTGGAAGGTACTGAATTCGAATGTCTGTCCGACGGGCTGACCGGTCCGCTGGTGCTGGCATTCTCCCAGGAAGATCCTGGTGCCGCCGGACGTGTGATCAAGGACTTCGCCAAGGAGCACGAGAACCTGAAGGTGACCATGCTGGCCATCGGTGGCCAGCGTCTGGATGCCTCGCAGCTCGACGTGCTGGCGAAGATGCCGACCTACGATCAGGCGATCTCCATGCTGATGTCGGTGATGAAGGCACCGATCACCAAGCTGGCGCAGACCCTGAACGAGGTGCCGGGCAAGCTGGTTCGCACCGTTGCAGCAATTCGCGACGCCAAGGATGCCGCCTGAGCGGGCGTGCATTCGCCAACCCTATTCGAGTACAGACTGTTAACTGGAGAGTAAGATGTCCAAAGACGAAATCCTGGAAGCCATTGCCAACATGTCCGTGATGGAAGTGGTCGAGCTGATCGAGGCAATGGAAGAGAAGTTCGGCGTGACCGCCGCTGCCGCCGTTGCCGTGGCCGCTCCGGGCGCTGGTGGCGACGCCGGTGGCGCCGCTGAGGAGAAGACCGAATTCGACGTGGTGCTGACCGGCTTCGGCGACAACAAGGTTGCCGTCATCAAGGCCGTTCGTGCCCTCACCGGCCTGGGCCTGAAGGAGGCCAAGGAAGCGGTGGAAGGTGCACCGTCCACGCTGAAGGAAGGTGTTTCCAAGGAAGAGGCCGAAGAGGCCAAGAAGGCCCTGGAAGAGGCGGGTGCTACTGTCGAAGTCAAGTAAGACTTGGTCGTAGCAGACGTCAAGCGGGATCAGGCTGGTGGCCCCGGGGCCGCCGGCCTGATCCCGCTTGTTCGTTGTTGTCGAGCGGGCGCGCAAGGTCCCGCTCTTCGTCCCCAACCCGTGTTGTTGCGGGGGCCGGGCACGTTACAGCGTTAGAGATGAGGGAAGGCAAGCATGGCCTATTCGTTCACTGAGAAGAAGCGTATCCGCAAAGACTTCGGCAAGCGACCGAGCATTCTGGAGGTGCCGTTCCTGCTGGCGACCCAGATCGACTCCTACCGTCACTTCCTGCAGGCCGATGTCGCGCCCGACGAGCGCGCCGACCAGGGTCTGCATGCGGCGTTCAAGTCTGTCTTCCCGATCGTGAGTTATTCCGGTAACGCCGCGCTCGAATATGTGCACTACCGCCTGGGCGAGCCGGTGTTCGACGTGCGCGAGTGCCAGCTGCGCGGTGCCACCTATGCGGCGCCGCTGCGCGTGCTCGTGCGCCTGGTGATCTATGACAAGGACGCCCCGGCCGGCGCTCGGCAGGTCAAGGACATCAAGGAGCAGGAAATCTACATGGGCGAACTGCCGCTCATGACCGAGAACGGCACCTTCATCATCAACGGTACCGAACGGGTCATCGTCTCCCAGCTCCACCGTTCGCCGGGTGTCTTCTTCGATCATGACAAGGGCAAGACCCATTCCTCGGGCAAACTGCTGTTCTCCGCGCGGGTGATCCCCTACCGTGGTTCCTGGCTCGACTTCGAGTTCGATCCGAAGGACCTGGTGTACGTCCGCATCGACCGTCGCCGCAAGCTGCCGGCGACCATCCTGCTGCGCGCGCTCGGTTATGACACCGAGGAGATCCTGGACGTCTTCTTCGAGACCGATCACTTCACTCTGGGCGCCAAGAAGATCCAGCTTGATCTGGTGCCCGCGCGCCTGCGTGGCGAACTGGCCACCTTCGATATCAAGGCCAAGAAGGAAGTCGTGGTCGAGACCGGCAAGCGCATCACCGCGCGCCACATCAAGCAGCTCGAGAAGGCCGGGATCAAGAAACTCGAAGTGCCGCGCGAGTACCTGGTGGGCAAGACCCTGGCGCACAACGTGGTCGACACCGAGACCGGCGAGCTGATCGCTGCGGCCAACGACGAGATCACCGAGGAGCTGATCGAGACCCTGATCGAGAAGGGGGTGAAGGAGATCAACACTCTGTTCACCAACGACCTGGATCACGGTTCCTTCATCTCGGAGACCCTGCGCATCGACCCCACCAGCAACGCACTGGAGGCCATGGTCGAGATCTACCGCATGATGCGTCCGGGCGAGCCGCCGACCAAGGAGGCCGCGCAGAACCTGTTCCACAACCTGTTCTTCACCTCCGAGCGCTACGACCTCTCGGCGGTCGGCCGCATGAAGTTCAATCGTCGCCTGGGGCGCGAGAACCCCGAAGGTCCCGGCGTGCTGTACGACGCCAAGTATTTCGGCGCGCGTGACGACGAGGAATCGAAAGCGCTGATCGAGCAGTGCGGCGAGATGTCCGACATCCTCGACGTGCTCAAGACTCTGGTGGATATCCGCAATGGCAACGGCACCGTGGACGACATCGACCACCTGGGCAACCGCCGCGTGCGCTGCGTCGGCGAGATGGCGGAGAACCAGTTCCGCATCGGCCTGGTGCGCGTGGAGCGTGCGGTCAAGGAGCGCCTGAGCCTGGCCGAGTCCGAGGGCCTGATGCCGCAGGAGATGATCAACGCCAAGCCGGTCTCTGCGGCGATCAAGGAGTTCTTCGGCTCCAGCCAGCTCTCACAGTTCATGGATCAGAACAACCCGCTGTCCGAAGTGACCCACAAGCGCCGCGTTTCGGCACTGGGACCGGGTGGCCTGGCGCGCGAGCGTGCCGGCTTCGAGGTGCGCGACGTGCACCCCACCCACTATGGCCGGGTGTGTCCCATCGAGACGCCGGAAGGTCCGAACATCGGCCTGATCAACTCGCTGGCCGTATATGCACGCACCAACCGCTATGGCTTCCTCGAGACGCCCTATCGCAAGGTCGAGAACGGCCGGGTGACCGATCAGGTGGATTATCTGTCGGCCATCGAGGAAGGGCGCTTCGTGATCGCCCAGGCCAACGCCAACCTGGACGAGAACGGCAAGCTCACCGACGAGCTGGTCTCCTGCCGTCACCAGAACGAGTTTACCCTGGCTCGTCCCGAGGACATCGACTACATGGATGTCTCGCCCAAGCAGATCGTCTCGGTGGCGGCCTCGATCATTCCGTTCCTCGAGCACGATGACGCCAACCGCGCATTGATGGGCGCCAACATGCAGCGCCAGGCCGTGCCCACCTTGCGTGCCGAGAAGCCGCTGGTCGGTACCGGCATGGAGCGTACCGTGGCGGTGGATTCCGGCGTGACCGTGGTGGCGCGGCGCGGCGGTGTCATCGAATCGGTGGATGCCGCGCGTATCGTGGTGCGTGTCAACGACGACGAGACCGTGCCGGGCGAGCCGGGCGTGGACATCTACAACCTCACCAAGTACACCCGTTCCAACCAGAACACCTGCATCAACCAGCGTCCGCTGGTGATGGTGGGCGACAAGGTCGAGCGTGGTGATGTGATGGCCGATGGTCCGTCCACCGACATGGGCGAGCTGGCGCTGGGCCAGAACCTCCGCGTGGCCTTCATGCCCTGGAACGGCTACAACTTCGAGGACTCCATCCTGATCTCCGAGCAGGTGGTGAAGGAAGACCGCTTCACCACTATCCACATCGAGGAGATCACCTGCATGGCCCGCGACACCAAGCTGGGCCCCGAGGAGATCACCGCCGACATCCCCAACGTGGGCGAGGCCGCGCTGGCCAAGCTCGACGAGTCGGGCATCGTGTACGTGGGCGCCGAGGTCAAGGAAGGCGACATCCTGGTCGGCAAGGTCACGCCCAAGGGCGAGACCCAGCTCACCCCGGAAGAAAAGCTGTTGCGCGCCATCTTCGGCGAGAAGGCCTCCGACGTGCGCGACACCTCCACCCGGGTGTCGTCCAGCACCGCCGGTACCGTGATCGACGTGCGCGTATTCACCCGCGACGGCGTGGAGAAGGACGCGCGTGCCCTGCAGATCGAGGAAGAAGAACTCCGGCGCGTGCGCAAGGACCTCGACGACCAGCTGCGCATCATGGAAGAGGACACCTTCGCGCGGGTCGAAAAGATGCTGCTGGGCAAGGTCGCCGAGGGTGGCCCCAACAAGCTCAAGGCCGGTGCCAAGATCACCAAGGCCTACCTGGCCGACCTGGAGCGCGACCAGTGGTTGCAGATCCGTCTGCGCAACGAGGAGGCCGCGGCCCAGCTCGAGGCCATCGCCAAGCAGGTCGAGACCATGCGCGAGGAGTTCCGCAAGCGCTACGAAGAGAAGAAGCGCAAGCTCACCGCCGGCGACGACCTGGCGCCTGGCGTGCTCAAGATGGTCAAGGTCTACGTGGCGGTCAAGCGCCGCATTCAGCCCGGCGACAAGATGGCTGGCCGTCACGGCAACAAGGGCGTGATCTCGCGCATCGTCCCCGTCGAAGACATGCCCTTCGACGAGGATGGTCGCCCGGTGGATATCGTGCTCAACCCGCTGGGCGTGCCCTCGCGGATGAACATCGGTCAGATCCTCGAGACCCACCTGGGCTTTGCCGCCAAGGGTCTGGGTGAGCGCATCGGCGAGATGCTCGACCGCCAGGCCAAGGTCTCCGAACTGCGCAAGTTCCTCGAGAAGATCTACAACACCAGCGGCAAGAAGGAAGACCTCGACAGCCTCAACGATGAGGAGCTGGTCGAGATGGCCGAGAATCTGCGTGGCGGCGTGCCCATGGCCACGCCGGTCTTCGACGGCGCGCACGAGGACGAGATCCGCAGCATGCTGGAGCTGGCCGGGTTGCCCACCAGTGGCCAGGTGCAGCTCTACGACGGCCGAACCGGCGAGCCCTTCGAGCGCCTGGTCACCGTCGGTTACATGTACATGATCAAGCTCAACCACCTGGTTGACGACAAGATGCACGCGCGCTCCACCGGTCCCTACAGCCTGGTCACCCAGCAACCGCTGGGCGGCAAGGCCCAGTTCGGTGGCCAGCGCTTCGGCGAGATGGAAGTGTGGGCGCTCGAGGCCTATGGTGCGGCCTACACCCTGCAGGAGATGCTGACGGTCAAGTCCGACGACGTGAATGGCCGTACCCGCATGTACAAGAACATCGTGGACGGTGACCACCGCATGGAGCCGGGCATGCCCGAGTCCTTCAACGTGCTGGTCAAGGAGATCCGGTCCCTGGGTATCAATATCGAACTGGAGCAGGATTCATGAAAGATCTGCTGAAGATTCTCAAGCAACAGGGTCAGAACGAGGAGTTCGATGCCATTCGCATCGGCCTGGCCTCCCCCGAGATGATCCGCTCCTGGTCCTACGGCGAGGTCAAGAAGCCGGAGACCATCAACTACCGCACCTTCAAGCCGGAGCGCGAAGGCCTGTTCTGCGCCAAGATCTTCGGCCCGGTGAGCGACTACGAGTGCCTGTGCGGCAAGTACAAGCGTCTCAAGCACCGCGGTGTGGTGTGTGAAAAGTGCGGCGTCGAGGTCACGCTGGCCAAGGTGCGCCGCGAGCGCATGGGGCACATCGACCTGGCCAGCCCGGTGGCGCACATCTGGTTCCTCAAGTCGCTGCCCTCGCGCATCGGTCTGCTGCTGGACATGACCCTGCGCGACATCGAGCGCGTGCTCTACTTCGAGAGTTACGTGGTGGTCGATCCGGGCATGACCGCGCTCGAGCGCTTCCAGCTGCTCACCGACGAGCAGTACCTGGAGGCGGTCGAGGAGAACGGTGACGAGTTTGACGCGCGCATGGGTGCCGAGGCGGTCTACGAACTGCTGCGCACCCTCGACATTCCGCGCGAGATCGCCAAGCTGCGCGAGGAGATGGAGCAGACCAAGTCCGAGACCAAGATCAAGAAGATCTCCAAGCGTCTCAAGCTGCTCGAATCGCTCGAACAGTCGGGCAACCGTCCCGAGTGGATGATTCTCACCGTGCTGCCGGTGCTGCCGCCCGAGCTGCGTCCGTTGGTGCCGCTCGATGGCGGTCGCTTTGCCACCTCGGATCTCAACGATCTGTACCGCCGGGTGATCAACCGCAACAATCGTCTCAAGCGCCTGCTCGATCTGGCCGCGCCCGACATCATCGTGCGCAACGAGAAGCGCATGCTGCAGGAGGCGGTGGACGCGCTGCTCGACAACGGTCGCCGCGGCCGCGCCATTACCGGCACCAACAAGCGCCCGCTCAAGTCGCTGGCCGACATGATCAAGGGCAAGCAGGGGCGTTTCCGCCAGAACCTGCTGGGCAAGCGGGTGGACTACTCCGGCCGTTCGGTCATCGTGGTCGGTCCGACCCTCAAGCTGCACCAGTGCGGCCTGCCCAAGAAGATGGCGCTCGAGTTGTTCAAGCCGTTCATCTTCTCCAAGCTCCAGTTCCGTGGCCTGGCGACCACCATCAAGGCCGCCAAGAAGCTGGTCGATCGGGGTGCGCCCGAGGTGTGGGACATCCTCGAAGAGGTGATCCGCGAGCACCCGGTGCTGCTCAACCGCGCCCCCACCCTGCACCGTCTGGGCATCCAGGCTTTCGAGCCGGTGCTGATCGAGGGCAAGGCCATCCAGCTGCACCCGCTGGTCTGTGCCGCCTTCAACGCCGACTTCGACGGTGACCAGATGGCGGTCCACGTGCCGCTGTCGATCGAGGCGCAGCTCGAGGCGCGCACCCTGATGATGTCCTCGAACAACGTGCTTTCGCCGGCCAACGGCGAGCCGGTCATCGTGCCCACCCAGGACGTGGTGCTGGGTCTCTATTACATGACCCGCGAGCGCATCAACGCCAAGGGCGAGGGCATGTTGCTGGCTGGCGTGGACGAGGCCAAGCGCGCCTACGAGACCGGCGCGGCCGATCTGCACGCGCGCGTCAAGGTGCGTCTGACCGAGGTGCAGATCGACGAGGACGGCAACCAGACCGAGATCACCAAGGTGCGCGACACCACCGTGGGTCGTGCCATCCTCTGGGGCATCGTGCCGCGCGGCCTGTCCTTCGAGCTGATCGATCAGCCGATGAAGAAGAAGGCCATCTCGCGCCTGGTCAATGCCTGCTATCGCCAGCTCGGCCTGAAGGCCACCGTGGTCTTCGCCGACCAGCTCATGTATCTGGGCTTTGCCCAGGCGGCCAAGGCGGGTGCTTCCATCGGTCTGGACGATATGGTCATTCCTGACGAAAAGGCCGAGATCCTCGCCGAGGCCGAGGCCGAGGTGAAGGAGATCCAGGATCAGTACGCCTCGGGCCTGGTGACCAACGGCGAGCGTTACAACAAGGTGGTGGACATCTGGTCGCACACCAACGACCAGATCGCCCGTGCCATGATGAACAAGCTCGGCAAGGAAAAGGTTGTCGACAAGGAGGGCAACGAAGTCGAGCAGGACTCGTTCAATTCCATCTTCATGATGGCCGACTCCGGTGCGCGGGGTTCTGCGGCGCAGATTCGTCAGCTCGCCGGCATGCGTGGCCTGATGGCCAAGCCCGACGGTTCCATCATCGAGACGCCGATCACCGCCAACTTCCGCGAGGGCCTGAACGTACTTCAGTACTTCATTTCCACCCACGGTGCGCGCAAGGGTCTGGCCGATACCGCGCTGAAGACCGCCAACTCGGGTTATCTCACCCGGCGCCTGGTGGATGTGGCGCAGGACCTGGTGATCACCGAGGACGACTGCGGCACCACCAACGGTCTGCGCATGGTGCCCATCATCGAAGGGGGTGACGTGGTCGAGCCGCTGCGCGAGCGCATCCTGGGTCGGGTGGCCGCGGTGGACATTCTGCGTCCGGGCAGCGACGAGGTGCTGGTCGAGGCCGGCACCCTGCTCGACGAGAAGCTGGTGGATGTGCTCGAGCAAGCCGGCGTGGACCAGGTCTGGGTGCGCTCGGCGATCACCTGCGAGACCCGCCAGGGCATCTGCTCCAAGTGCTACGGACGCGATCTTGCGCGCGGTAACCGCGTCAACATCGGCGAGGCCGTGGGTGTGATCGCGGCCCAGTCGATCGGCGAGCCGGGTACCCAGCTCACCATGCGTACCTTCCACATCGGGGGTGCTGCCTCGCGGGCCGCGGCGGTCAACAGCATCGAGCCCAAGAACGCGGGCACGATCAAGCTGCACAACATCAAGACCATCGAGAACGCGGCCGGCAAGCTGGTGGCGGTCTCGCGATCCGGTGAGGTGGTCGTCGTCGACGAGATCGGCCGCGAGCGCGAGCGTTACAAGCTGCCCTATGGCGCCGAGTTGCAGGTGCGCGAGGGCGAAAAGGTCGAGGGTGGCCAGACCGTGGCTACCTGGGACCCGCACACCCACCCCATCATTACCGAGATGGCGGGCATCCTGCGCTTCGTCGACTTCATCGATGGCGTCACCGTGCAGAAGCAGACCGACGAGGTCACCGGTCTGTCCTCGGTGGTGGTCATCGATCCCAAGCAGCGGCCGAGCGCCGGTAAGGACCTGCGGCCGATGGTCAAGCTGGTCGATGAGAAGGGCAACGACATCAACCTGGCCGGCACCAGCCTGCCCGCGCACTATTTCCTGCCGGGTGGTGCCATCGTCAACGTTGCCGACGGCACCCAGGTGAAGATCGGTGATGTCATCGCACGGATTCCGCAGGAATCCTCCAAGACCCGCGACATCACCGGCGGTCTGCCGCGCGTGGCCGACCTGTTCGAGGCGCGCAAGCCCAAGGAGCCGGCGATCCTCGCCGAGGCCACCGGCACCGTGTCCTTCGGCAAGGAGACCAAGGGCAAGCAGCGGCTGGTGATCACCGACGCCGAGGGCGAGACCCACGAGCTGCTGATTCCCAAGTGGCGGCACGTCAACGTGTTCGAGGGCGAACACGTGGAGAAGGGCGAGGTGATCGCCGATGGCGAACTCAACCCGCACGACATCCTGCGCCTGCGCGGGGTGACCGACCTGGCCGAGTACCTGGTCAAGGAGATCCAGGACGTCTACCGTCTGCAGGGCGTGGGCATCAACGACAAGCACATCGAGGTGATCATTCGCCAGATGCTGCGCAAGGTCGAGGTCACCGACCCGGGCGAGACCAAACTGCTGCGCGGCGAGCAGGCCGAGAAGGCCCGCGTGCTCGAGGCCAACGAGGAGGCCGAGAACCGGCACCCGGCGAAATGGGAGCCGCTGCTGCTCGGCATCACCAAGGCCTCGCTGGCGACCGAGTCTTTCATCTCGGCGGCCTCCTTCCAGGAGACCACCCGGGTGCTCACCGAGGCGGCGGTGCGCGGCATGCGCGACCCGCTCAACGGCCTGAAGGAAAACGTCATCGTCGGTCGCCTGATCCCGGCCGGCACCGGTCTGGCGCACCACAAGGAACGCAGGGCGCGCCGAGCCGCCGAACGGGCCGGTGGCCGGGTCGAGATGGCCGCGGACGAGCTCGAACAGGCTATCAAGGAGGCGCTCAACACCTCCGACGACGAGTGACAGGCAAAAAACTGCGCGATCCCTGTTGACAGGGGTCGCGCAGATGCCTAGAATTCGCGGTCTTCCAAACGGGCAGGCCCTTGGGTCGGCCTGTTTTTCTGCGGCAAAACAGTCGTTCGAAGACAGCTTTGGATTCGGGTAGTCGAACCGGTCGGCCTGGGGTTGCCCAGGGCAGCCGGCAGGGGCGGCTACCCCCAATTTATTGTGGTGGCGGGCGCCGAGGTGGTGCCCCTAGGCGGAAGAACCAAATGGCAACGATCAACCAACTTGTACGCAAGCCGCGCAAGCGCAAGCCCGAGAAGAGCAACGTGCCGGCGCTGGAGGCCTGCCCGCAGAAGCGTGGCGTCTGCACTCGCGTGTATACCACCACGCCGAAGAAGCCGAACTCGGCGCTGCGGAAAGTGGCGCGTGTGCGCCTGACCAACGGTTACGAGGTGACCAGCTACATCGGTGGCGAGGGTCACAACCTGCAGGAGCACGGCGTGGTGCTGATTCGTGGCGGCCGGGTCAAGGACCTGCCGGGTGTGCGTTATCACGTGGTGCGCGGTGCGCTGGACACCTCGGGCGTCGAAAAGCGTCGCCAGGGTCGTTCCAAGTACGGTGCCAAGCGGCCCAAGTCCTGATCGCACTGATCGAAACATCAGAGTATCTCCGGCGACATGCCGAGTAACGAGAGAAGAGAGCAATGCCAAGAAGACGGGTAGTAGCGAAGCGCGAGGTCCTGCCGGATCCCAAGTTCGGCAGCCAGGTGCTGGCCAAGTTCATCAACATGGTGATGGTCGACGGCAAGAAGTCGGTCGCCGAGCGCATCATGTACGGTGCGTTGGACATGGTGGCCGAGAAGCGCGATGGCGATCCCATGGAGTTGCTGGAGCAGGCGCTGGACAATGTGCGCCCCATGGTCGAGGTGAAGTCCCGTCGTGTCGGCGGCGCCACCTACCAGGTGCCCGTCGAGGTGCGGCCCGTGCGCCGCAATGCGCTGGCCATGCGCTGGCTGATCGAGGCGGCGCGCAAGCGCAGCGAGAAGTCCATGGCGGCGCGCCTGGCTGGTGAGCTGATGGATGCCGCCGACCAGAAGGGCGCGGCCGTCAAGAAGAAGGAAGACACGCACCGCATGGCGGAAGCCAACAAGGCCTTCTCCCACTACCGCTGGTGATTCCGGGTGCCCCAGGGGCGCCGTGACAAGACGACAAGGGTGTAGACCGTGGCGCGCAGCACGCCCATCGAACGGTATCGCAACATCGGCATCATGGCGCACATCGATGCCGGCAAGACGACGACCACCGAGCGGGTGCTGTACTACACCGGGGTATCTCACAAGATCGGTGAGGTGCACGAGGGCGCCGCGACGATGGACTGGATGGAGCAGGAGCAGGAGCGGGGTATTACCATTACCTCGGCGGCCACCACCTGCTTCTGGTCTGGCATGGCGAAACAGTACCCGCGGCACCGTATCAACATTATTGATACGCCGGGTCACGTGGACTTCACCATCGAGGTGGAGCGTTCGCTGCGGGTTCTGGACGGGGCGGTATTTGTCCTCTGTGCCGTCGGTGGGATCGAGCCTCAGTCCGAGACGGTGTGGCGCCAGGCCAACAAGTACGAGGTGCCGCGACTGGCGTTCGTCAACAAGATGGACCGGGTCGGGGCCGACTTCTTCCGGGTGGTCGAGCAATTGCGTGATCGCCTGGGCGCCAATCCGGTGCCGGTGCAGGTGCCGATCGGCGCGGAAGACGAATTTACCGGGGTGGTCGACCTCGTCAAGATGAAGGCGATCATCTGGTCGGAAGAAAACATGGGTGTCGAGTTCAGCTACCAGGAGATCCCTGGCGAGCTGAAGGATCTCTGCGAGGAATGGCACGAGCGTCTGCTCGAGGCTGCCGCCGAGGCTGACGAGACCCTGATGGACGCCTATCTGGAAGACGGCGATCTGTCCGAGGAACAGATCCTCGAGGGGCTGCGCAAGCGCACCCTGAGTCTGGAGGTGGTGCCGGTCTGTGCCGGTTCGGCCTTCAAGAACAAGGGTGTGCAGGCGCTGCTCGACAAGGTGATCGAGCTGCTGCCGTCGCCGGGGGATGTGCCGGCGATCAAGGGCGAGCTCGAGGATGGGAGCGAGGGTGAGCGGCATCCGTTGGACGACGAGCCCTTTGCCGCGCTGGCGTTCAAGATTGCCACCGACCCCTATGTGGGCACCCTGACCTTTCTGCGGTGCTACTCGGGGGTGCTGAAGTCCGGGGACATGGTGTTCAACCCGCTCAAGGGCAAGAAGGAGCGGATTGGTCGGTTGCTGCAGATGCACGCCAACCACCGCGAAGAGATCGACGAGGTGCTTGCGGGCGATATCGCCGCGGCGGTTGGTCTCAAGGATGTCACCACAGGGGAGACTCTGTGTGACCCGAAACACGTGATCACGCTGGAACGCATGGAGTTCCCCGAGCCGGTCATCTCGGTGGCGGTGGAGCCCAAGACGAAGGCGGATCAGGAAAAGATGGGCATCGCCCTGGGCAAGCTGGCCCAGGAAGACCCGTCCTTCCGGGTGCGTACCGACGAGGAGTCGGGGCAGACCATCATCTCCGGGATGGGTGGGCTGCACCTGGAGATCATCGTCGACCGCCTGCAGCGGGAGTTCGGTGTCGCGGCCAACGTGGGTGCGCCCCAGGTGGCCTACCGCGAGACCATTCGCAAGGCGGTCGAGGTGGAGGGCAAGTTCGTCCGGCAGTCGGGCGGGCGCGGGCAGTACGGCCATGTCTGGCTGAAGCTCGAGCCGCTCGGCGAGGATGCCGAGACGACGTTCGAATTCGTGAATGCCATCGTCGGTGGCGTGGTTCCCAGGGACTACATCCCGGCGGTGGAGAAGGGCGTGAAGGACGCCATGGAAGGGGGCGTGCTCGCCGGCTACCCGCTGGTGGGCATCAAGGCCACCCTGTTCGATGGCTCCTATCACGAGGTGGATTCCAGTGAGCAGGCCTTGCGGGTGGCCGGCTCGATGGCGCTGCGCAACGGGGCGCGCGATGCCGATCCGGTGCTGCTGGAGCCGATCATGAGGGTCGAGGTCACCACGCCCGAAGAGTACATGGGCGACGTGATGGGCGACCTGAATGCGCGCCGGGGCATGATCTCCGGCATGGAAGACGCGCCGGCCGGAAAGATCGTCCGCGCCGAGGTGCCGCTGGCCGAGATGTTCGGGTACGCCACGGCACTGCGCAGCGCGACCCAGGGTCGCGCGAGTTACAGCATGGAATTCGCCAAGTACCAGGCGGTGCCTGCGGCCATTGCCGACAAGGTCATCAACCGGTACTAGGCGGCGAACAACAATTCGGTAATCACTCCGCAAAGATTTGTCAGGCAAATCAGTTAAGGGGCCAGAGAAGATGTCCAAGGAAAAATTCGAACGTACAAAGCCGCACGTCAACGTCGGCACCATTGGTCACGTTGACCATGGCAAGACGACGCTGACCGCGGCGATCACCACCCACCAGGCGAAGAAATTCGGCGGTGAGGCGCGGGCGTACGACCAGATCGACAACGCCCCGGAAGAGCGCGAGCGCGGCATCACGATTGCGACGGCCCACGTGGAATACGAGTCGGACAAGCGCCACTACGCGCACGTCGACTGCCCGGGCCACGCGGACTACGTGAAGAACATGATCACCGGCGCGGCGCAGATGGACGGCGCCATCCTGGTGGTGTCCGCGGCCGACGGTCCCATGCCGCAGACGCGCGAGCACATCCTGCTGTCACGCCAGGTCGGCGTGCCGTACATCATCGTGTACATGAACAAGGCCGACATGGTCGACGACGAAGAGCTGCTGGAGCTGGTGGAGATGGAGATCCGCGAGCTGCTCGACTCCTACGACTTCCCGGGCGACGACACGCCTGTGATCATCGGCTCGGCGTTGAAGGCGCTGGAAGGTGACGACTCCGAGATCGGCACCAAGTCGATCGACAAGCTGGTCGAGGCGCTGGACACCTACATTCCGGATCCGGAGCGCGCGATCGACGGTGACTTCATCATGCCGATCGAAGACGTGTTCTCGATCTCGGGTCGCGGTACCGTGGTGACCGGTCGTGTGGAGCGCGGCAAGATCCACGTTGGCGACGAAGTCGAGATCGTGGGCCTGCGCGAGACCCAGAGCACGACCTGCACGGGCGTGGAGATGTTCCGCAAGCTGCTGGACGAAGGCGTTGCCGGCGACAACGTGGGCGTGCTGCTGCGCGGCACCAAGCGTGACGAGGTGGAGCGCGGTCAGGTGCTGGCGAAGCCGGGATCGATCAAGCCGCACACGCACTTCGAGGCCGAGGTTTACGTGCTGAGCAAGGACGAGGGTGGCCGTCACACGCCGTTCTTCAACGGTTATCGTCCGCAGTTCTACTTCCGCACCACCGACGTGACCGGGGCCTGTGAGCTGCCGGAAGGCGTGGAGATGGTGATGCCGGGCGACAACGTGAAGATGACGGTGAAGCTGATCGCGCCGATCGCGATGGAAGAGGGCCTGCGCTTCGCGATCCGCGAAGGTGGCCGCACCGTCGGCGCCGGCGTGGTTTCCAAGATCATCGAGTAATTCGGTGATTTCGCATTTCGAGTGATTTAGCAATGACCAATCAACGTATTCGAATTCGTCTCAAGTCGTTCGATCATCGACTGATCGACCAGTCGGCCAAGGAGATCGTCGAGACCGCCAAGCGCAGCGGCGCCCAGGTGGTCGGTCCGATTCCCCTGCCGACCCGGAAAGAGCGCTACACCGTGCTGATCTCGCCGCACGTCAACAAGGACGCGCGCGACCAGTACGAGATCCGTACCCACAAGCGCCTGATGGAGATCGTTGATCCGACCGACAAGACCGTCGATGCGCTGATGAGGCTGGATCTGGCCGCCGGTGTGGATGTCCAGATCAAGCTGAACTGAGGTGAGAGCAATGGCGATTGGAATCGTAGGGCGCAAGGCCGGCATGACCCGCATCTTTACCGATGAGGGCCAGTCGGTGCCCGTCACCGTCATCGAGGTCGACCCGAACCGCGTCACCCAGGTGCGCACCGTCGAGAACGACGGCTATGCCGCCATTCAGGTGACGACCGGCAGCAGGAAGGCCTCGCGTGTCAACAAGCCGATGGCTGGCCACTTTGCCAAGGCCGGTGTCGAGGCCGGGCGCGGCCTGTGGGAATTCCGTCTGGATGACCACGAGGGTGAGGCGCCGGAAGTGGGCGGCACCGTGGATGTGAGCATCTTCGAAGCCGGCCAGAAGGTCGACGTGCGTGGCGTCTCCAAGGGCAAGGGCTTCCAGGGCGGGGTCAAGCGGCACAATTTCCGCACCCAGGACGCCACCCACGGCAACTCCCTGTCGCACCGTGCGCCGGGCTCCATCGGCCAGTGCCAGACCCCGGGTCGGGTGTTCAAGGGCAAGAAAATGGCCGGCCACATGGGCGCCGAAAAGGTCTGCGTGCAGAACCTCGAGGTGGTGCGCGTGGATGCCGAACGCAACCTGCTGCTGGTCAAGGGCGCCGTCCCCGGCGCGCGTGGCGGTGATGTGATCGTCACCCCGGCCATCAAGCTGAAGAACAAGGGGTAAGACATGGATCTGAACGTACAGGGTGGCTCGAGCATCCAGGTGTCTGACGCCGTGTTCGGGGCCGACTACAAGGAGGCGCTGATCCTCCAGGTGGTCACCGCCTATATGGCTGGCGCGCGCGCCGGCACCAAGGCGCAGAAGAACCGCTCCGCGGTCAGCGGCGGCGGTGCCAAGCCCTGGCGCCAGAAGGGCACCGGCCGTGCCCGCGCCGGCACCATCCGCAGCCCGCTGTTCCGCCACGGAGGCGTGACCTTCGCTGCCTCGCCGCGCAACTACGAGCAGAAGGTCAACAAGAAGATGTACCGCGGCGCGCTGCGCTCCATTCTCTCCGAGCTGGTGCGTCAGGAGCGCCTGGTGGTGGTCGACAGCTTCTCGGTCGATGTGCCCAAGACCAAGCAACTGGTCGGCAAGCTCAAGGAGCTGGGTATCGACGAGGCCTTGATCGTGGTCGAGGAGCTGGACGAAAACCTGATGCTCGCGGCCCGCAATCTGTATCACGTGGATGCCCGTGGTGTGCACGAGCTCGATCCGGTCAGCCTGATCGGCTTCGACAAGGTGATCATCACCGCCGGTGCCCTCAAGCAGCTCGAGGAGAAACTGGCATGAGCAAGTTCAGCAAAGAGCGCCTGATGCAGGTCCTGCTCGCCCCGGTGGTGTCCGAGAAGAGCGTGACCGCTGCCGAGAGCGGCAACCAGTTCGTGTTCCAGGTCGCGCGTGACGCCACCAAGCCCGAGATCAAGGCTGCGGTCGAACTGCTGTTCGAGGTGGACGTCGAGAAGGTGCAGGTCCTCAATGTCAAGGGCAAGCGCAAGCGCTTCGGTCAACGTCCGGGCAAGCGGGCGGACTGGAAGAAGGCCTATGTGCGCCTGAAGGAAGGCCAGGACATCAATTTCGGCGAGGGCGCCTGAGCGCTCCAGCCCCAGTCAAGCGGACAAGATCATGGCGATAGCTAAAGCAAAACCCACTTCTCCCGGTCGACGCCACGTCGTCCAGGTCAAGCGCGAAGGTCTGCACAAGGGCGGCCCGCTGCGCGCGCTCGTGGACAAGAAGAGCAAGACCGGCGGACGCAACAACAAGGGCCGCATCACCACCCGGCACAAGGGGGGTGGCCACAAGCAGCGTTACCGCATCATCGACTTCAAGCGCGACAAGGACGGCGTGGTTGGCACCGTCGAACGTCTTGAGTACGACCCGAACCGTACCGCCAACATCGCGCTGATCAAGTACGAGGACGGCGAGTACCGGTACATCATCGCACCGGCGGGCCTCAAGGCCGGTGACTGGGTCCAGTCGGGCGAAGATGCCCCGATCTCGGTCGGCAACTGCATGAGCCTGCGCAACATGCCCATCGGTTCGGTCGTGCACTGCGTGGAACTGAAGATCGGCAAGGGTGCGCAACTGGCGCGCAGCGCCGGCACCTCGGCCCAACTGGTTGCGCGCGAGGGCGATTACGCCACCCTGCGCCTGCGGTCCGGCGAGATGCGCAAGGTGCACGCCGATTGCCGTGCCACCCTGGGCGAGGTGAGCAACTCCGAGCACAACCTGCGCAAGCTGGGCAAGGCCGGCGCCTCACGCTGGCGTGGCATCCGCCCGACGGTACGCGGTGTGGCCATGAACCCGGTCGATCACCCTCACGGCGGTGGCGAGGGCCGTACCTCCGGTGGTCGTCACCCGGTCAGCCCCTGGGGTGTGCCGACCAAGGGTCACAAGACGCGCTCGAACAAGCGCACCGACAAGTTCATTGTTCGCGACCGTCGTCGCAAGTAACCGGTGGAGTAGAAAGGCATGCCACGTTCCATTCGCAAAGGACCTTTTATCGACTTCCACCTGCAGAAGAAGGTGGAAGCCGCGCGCGCCAGCAACGATCGCAAGCCGATCAAGACCTGGTCGCGCCGCTCGATGATCAGCCCCGACATGGTCGGTCTGACCATCGCGGTCCACAACGGCAGGCAACACGTTCCGGTGCTGATCACCGAGAACATGGTCGGCCACAAACTCGGTGAGTTCGCTCTGACCCGCACTTATCGCGGTCACGACGCGGACAAGAAGACCAAGAAACGGTAAGGAGAGAAGCGATGCAAGCTGTAGCCAAACTGCGCTTTGCGCGCCTCTCGGCACAGAAGGGTCGTCTGGTGGCAGACCAGATCCGCGGCCTGCCTGTGGAGCAGGCGCTCAACGTTCTTGCCTTCAGCAAGAAGAAGGGCGCTGCGCTCATGAAGAAGGTGCTCGATTCGGCCATCGCCAACGCGGAGAACAACGAAGGCGCCGATGTCGACGAGCTGAAGGTCAAGACAGTGTACGTGGACGAAGGCCCGACCATGAAGCGGCTCCGTGCACGTGCCAAGGGACGCGGCACCCGCATCCTGAAGCGCACCAGTCACATTACCGTCATTGTGGCGGACGAATAAGCGGGCATAACTATGGGCCAGAAAGTACATCCGACAGGCATCCGTCTCGGCATCGTCACCGATTGGAACTCCAAGTGGTATGCCGACAACAAGAACTACGCCGATCTGCTGATCACCGACTTGGCGGTGCGCGATTTTCTCAAGGAGCGCCTCAAGCAGGCCTCGGTGAGCCGCATCCAGATCGACCGGCCGGCGAAGAACGCGCACATCACCATCCACACCGCGCGGCCGGGCCTGGTGATCGGCCAGAAGGGCAAGGACATCGACGAACTCCGCAAGGAGGTCTCGGCACGCATGGGTATCCCGGTGCGCATCAGCATCGAGGAGATCCGGAAGCCCGAGCTGGATGCCCAGCTGGTGGCCGAGAGCATCGCCCAGCAACTCGAGCGTCGCATCATGTTCCGCCGTGCCATGAAGCGCGCCGTGCAGAACGCCATGCGCCTGGGCGCCCTGGGTGTGAAAGTAAACGTTGCCGGCCGCCTGAACGGCGCCGAGATCGCGCGCAGCGAGTGGTACCGCGAGGGCCGCGTGCCGCTGCACACCCTGCGTGCGGACATCGACTACGGCTTTGCCGAGGCGCTGACCACCTACGGCATCATCGGTATCAAGACCTGGATCTTCAAGGGCGAGGTCTTCGGTGACGAGCAGAAGGATGCCGGCAAGGGTGAGTCCGGCAAGAAGGGCAAGAGCGCAGGCGCTCGGGGGTAAGTCATGCTGCAACCAAAACGCACCAAATTCCGCAAGCAACACAAGGGCCGCAACCGCGGCCTGGCGCATAGCGGCAACAAGGTCAGCTTCGGCGAGTATGGCCTCAAGGCCACTGGCCGCGGACGCCTCACCGCGCGCCAGATCGAGGCGGCCCGTCGTACCATCACGCGCACCGTGAAGCGGGGCGGCAAGCTGTGGATCCGGGTGTTCCCGGACAAGCCGATCACCAAGAAGCCGCTCGAAGTGCGGATGGGCAAGGGCAAGGGTAACGTGGAGTACTGGGTCGCGCAGATCCAGCCCGGTCGTATGCTCTACGAGATTGAAGGTGTCTCCGAGGAACTGGCGCGTCGCGCCTTCGAGCTGGCCTCGGCCAAGCTCCCCGTGAGCACCACTTTTGTTAAACGGACGGTCCTCTGATGAAAGCGAACGAACTTCGTGAAAAGTCCCAGGCCGAATTGCGTGAGACGCTGCACGAGCTGCTCAAGGAGCAATTCAACCTGCGCATGCAACAGGGCACGGGTCAGCTGGCCCGTCCCCATCTGATGAAGGCAGTGCGCCGCAATATCGCGCGCGTGAAGACGATCATGAACGAAAAGCGTCGGGCAGGTGAAGCATGAGCGAGCAGGCAGGTAACCGGACTCTCCAGGGGCGCGTCGTCAGCGACAAGATGGACAAGACCATCACGGTGCTGATCGAGCGCCGGGTCAAGCACCCGCTGTACGGCAAGTTTGTGCGCCGTTCCACCAAGGTGCATGCGCACGACGAGAACAACGAGTGTCGCGTGGGCGACGTGGTGGTGGTCGAGCAGTGCCGGCCACTGTCCAAGACCAAGAGCTGGCGTTTCGTCAAGCTGGTCGAACGTCCGAACTGAATCGAACTGAACTCAAACTGATTGGGGTAGTGTCATGATCCAGATGCAAACCATGCTGGACGTTGCAGACAACAGCGGGGCCAAACGCGTCCAGTGCATCAAGGTGCTGGGCGGTTCGCACCGCCGGTACGCCGGAATAGGCGACATCATCAAGGTGTCGGTTAAAGACGCTATTCCGCGCGGCAAGGTCAAGAAGGGCAACGTCTACAACGCCGTCGTTGTGCGTACCCGCAAGGGGGTGCGTCGTCCCGACGGCTCGGTGATCCGCTTCGACGGTAACGCTGCGGTGCTGTTGAACAACGCCCTGGCGCCGATCGGCACCCGTATCTTTGGCCCGGTAACGCGCGAACTGCGCAGCGAGCGCTTCATGAAGATCGTCTCGCTCGCACCGGAAGTACTCTGAGGAAATCGCCATGGCACGACGCATTCGTAAAGGCGACGACGTGATCGTTCTCGCCGGCAAGGACAAGGGCAAGCGCGGCACCGTCCTGGCCGTGCTCGAGGATCGTGTGATCGTCGAGAACATCAACCTGGCCAAGAAGCACATGAAGCCGAATCCCAACAAGGGGGAGCCCGGCGGCATCGTGGACAAGGAGATGCCCCTGCACATCTCCAATGTGGCTTTGTTCAACCCCGCGACCAACAAGGGCGACCGCGTCGGATTCAAGATCCTCGAGGACGGTCGCAAGGTGCGCGTATTCAAGTCCAACGGCGAAGTCGTGGACGTCTGAGGCAGATATCGATGGCACGTTTGCACGATCACTACAAAGAAAAGGTCGTTCCGCAGCTGATGGAGAAGTTCGGCTACAAGAGCATCATGGAGGTGCCGCGGATCGAGAAGATCACCCTCAACATGGGTGTCGGCGAGGCCGTGGGCGACAAGAAGAACATGGAGTTCGCCGTCGGTGACATGGCGCGTATCGCCGGTCAGAAGCCGATTGTCACCCGCGCGCGCAAGTCGGTTGCCGGCTTCAAGATCCGCGAGGGGTGGCCCATCGGTTGCAAGGTGACCCTGCGTCGCGAACGCATGTACGAGTTCCTCGATCGCCTGGTGAACATCGCCCTGCCGCGGGTGCGCGACTTCCGTGGTCTGAGCTCCAAGTCCTTCGATGGCCGGGGCAACTACAGCCTGGGTGTGAAGGAACAGATCATCTTCCCCGAGGTGGAGTACGACAAGGTCGATACCCTGCGTGGCATGGATATCACCATCACCACCACGGCGCGTACCGACGAGGAAGGCCGCGCCCTGCTCGACGGCTTCAATTTCCCGTTCAAGTAATCGGACTAGAGAACATGGCAAAAAAGAGCATGTGGGCCCGCGAGGCCAAGCGCCAGAAGATGGTTCAGAAGTACGCCGCCAAGCGCGCCGAACTGAAGGCCATCATCAATGACCGCAGCCGTTCGTTCGAGGAGATCGACGCCGCCGTGGCCGCCCTGCAGAAGCTGCCGCGCGATGCCAGCCCGGTGCGCCAGCAGCGTCGCTGCCGAGTGTCCGGCCGGCCGCACGCGGTCTATCGCAAGTTCGGCCTGTGCCGCAACAAGCTGCGCGAAGCGGCCATGCGGGGTGACGTGCCCGGCCTGAAGAAGGCCAGCTGGTAACGGTTTGCCCGTCCGGGCTGGATTTCTGGTCCGGATTTGTATATAGTGCGCGGCTCCCTGAATCCCGGGGCCGTGTTTCGTTACACATTCGGGTATCGCATCGCGAGACGATGGCTGACCCAGAGGAGACTCATCATGAGCATGTCGGATCCGATTGCGGATATGCTTACGCGCATCCGCAACGGCCAGGCGGCGAACAAGCCGTCTGTGCAAATGCCTGCTTCCAAGAAGAAGCTGGCCGTCGCCAAGGTCCTTAAGGACGAAGGCTACATCATCGATTATCAGCAGATCGAGGTCGATGGCAAGCCCGTGCTGGAGATCCAGCTCAAGTACTTCCAGGGCCGTCCGGTCATCGAATACATCAAGCGCGTGAGCCGTCCCGGCCTGCGGATCTACAAAGGCCGCGATGAACTGCCGCGCGTGCGCGGAGGCCTGGGTATCGCCATCGTTTCCACTTCCAAAGGCGTGATGACCGACCGCGAAGCCCGCAAGCTGGGCCATGGCGGCGAAGTCATCGCCTACGTCGCGTAAGGGAGGATCTGGCATGTCACGCATAGCGAAAGCGCCGATCACCGTCCCGTCCGGCGTCGAGGTCAAGATCGACGGTCAGCACGTGAGCGTCAAGGGCCCCAAGGGGGCGCTGGAAATGGACGTGCATCCGGATGCCGTGGTGAGCATCGAAGATGGGGTCATCTCGGTGCGTCCGGCCGATGGCGTCAAGAACGGCTGGGCCATGGCCGGCACCATGCGCGCACTGGTCAACAACATGGTGGTGGGTGCCAGCCAAGGCTTCCAGAAGAAGCTGGAACTGGTCGGCGTCGGTTATCGCGCCCAGGCCAAGGGCAAGGTGCTCAACCTGACGCTCGGTTTCTCGCACCCGGTCGACTACCCGGTGCCCGAGGGCATCACCATCGAAACGCCCTCGCAGACCGAAGTGGTGGTCTCCGGCAGCGACAAGCAGAAGGTGGGCCAGGTGGCTGCCGAGATCCGCAGCTTCCGTCCGCCGGAGCCGTACAAGGGCAAGGGTGTTCGCTACGCGGATGAGCGCATCATCCGTAAAGAAGCGAAGAAGAAGTAAGGGGTTAGCACGATGGATAAGAAAGCATCTCGTCTGCGTCGCGCCAAGCGGGCGCGCGCCAAGATCCGCGAGTTGGGCGTGCACCGCCTGACGGTTCATCGCACCCCGCGCCACATCTATGCCCAGGTGATCGCCCCCAACGGCGCCGAGGTCATCGCAGCGGCCTCGACCGTCGACAAGGAGGTCAAGGCCGGCATCGAGGGCAGCACCGGCAACGTTGCCGGTGCTGCCGTGGTGGGCCGTGCGATCGCTGAACGCGCGAAGGCCAAGGGCATCGAGCGCGTGGCCTTCGATCGTTCCGGGTTCCGTTATCACGGCCGCGTGAAGGCCCTGGCCGACGCCGCGCGTGAAGCCGGCCTTGAGTTCTGAGGAGTCTGCATCATGGCAAATTATGAAACCAAGTCCGCCGGCGACGATCTGATCGAGAAGCTGATCGGCGTCAACCGTGTCGCCAAGGTGGTCAAGGGCGGTCGGGTGTTCGGCTTTGCCGCCCTGGTGGTCGTCGGGGACGGCAATGGCCGCGTCGGCTTCGGTACCGGCAAGTCCAAGGAGGTCCCGGTGGCCATCCAGAAGGCCATGGAGGCCGCGCGCCGCAACATGATCGAGGTCAAACTGAAGGACGGCACCCTGCAGTACCCGCTGGTCGGCCGCCATGGTGCTGCCAAGGTCTACATGCAGCCGGCCTCGGAAGGTACCGGTATCATCGCCGGCGGCGCCATGCGCGCCATCTTCGAAGTGGTGGGCGTGCACAACGTGCTGGCCAAGTGCATTGGCTCGAACAATCCCATCAACGTGGTTCGCGCCACCCTCAATGGCCTGGCCAACATGAGCGACGCCGAGTATGTCGCGGCCAAGCGTGGCAAGACCGTCGAAGAGATTCTGGGGTAATCGCCATGGCTGACAAGAAGATGATGAAAGTGAAGCTGGTGCGCAGCATGCACGGCCGCAAGAAGGGCCACAAGGAGTGCGTCCTGGGGCTGGGCCTGCGGCGCATGCACCAGGTTGTCGAAGTCGAGGACACGCCTTCCACCCGCGGCATGGTGAACAAGGTGTGCTACATGGTTCAAGTCGTGGAGGAAGCCTGAGATGCGTCTGAATACGCTCAAACCCGCCGAAGGCAGCAAGCGCGCGCGCAAGCGTGTCGGCCGGGGCATCGGCAGCGGCTTCGGCAAGACTGCCGGTCGCGGCCACAAGGGCCAGAAGGCCCGTTCCGGCGGCAAGGTGCAGATCGGCTTCGAGGGCGGCCAGATGCCGCTGCAGCGGCGCCTGCCCAAGGTGGGCTTCCGCTCGCGCAAGGCCAAGCTGACCGCCGAGGTGCGTCTCGACGAGATCGCCAAGGTCGAGGGTGAAGTGGTGGACATGGAGGCCCTGCACGCGGCCGACATCCTGCCGCGCAACAAGACCCGGGCCAAGATCATCCTGTCCGGTGAGATCAGTCGCGCGGTGACGGTCAAGGGGCTGCGTGTGACCAAGGGCGCCCGCGCTGCCATCGAGGCGGCCGGCGGCAAGGTCGAGGACTGAACGACCCATGGCCCAGAACCCCGCCGCCGGTATCGCCTTCGGTCAGCTTACCGAGCTGAAGCGCCGCCTGCTGTTCGTGCTGGGTGCGATCATCGTGTATCGCATCGGCACCTTCATCCCGGTACCCGGGATCGATCCGGCGGCGCTGGCGGCGCTGTTCGACCAACAGCAGGGCACCATCCTGGACATGTTCAACATGTTCTCAGGGGGCGCACTCAAGCGTGCCAGCCTGTTCGCCCTGGGGATCATGCCCTACATCTCGGCCTCGATCATCGTGCAGCTGATGTCCGCGGTGATCCCCAAGCTGGAACAGCTCAAGAAGGAAGGCGAGGCCGGTCGGCGCAAGATCACCCAGTACACCCGCTACGGCACCCTGGTGCTGGCGACCTTCCAGGCGATCGGCATCGCGGTGGCCCTGCAGGGGCAGTTTGGCGAGGGACTGGTGGTGGCCAAGGGGCCGGGGTTCGTGTTCACTGCGACTGTGTCGCTGGTGACCGGCACCATGTTCCTGATGTGGCTGGGTGAACAGATCACCGAGCGCGGCCTGGGCAACGGCATCTCGCTGATCATCTTCGCCGGTATCGTGGCTGGCATGCCGGCCGCGTTCGGTTCGGTGGTCGAGCTGGTCAGCAATGGCGAGATGAATGCGCTGTTTGCCCTGTTCCTGTTCATCCTGGCGATCGGGGTGACCGGGTTCGTGGTGTTCGTGGAGCGGGGGCAGCGGCGCATTACGGTCAACTACGCCAAGCGCCAGCAGGGTCGCAAGATGTTCGCCGCGCAGAGCAGCCATCTGCCGCTGAAGCTGAACATGGCCGGGGTGATTCCGCCGATCTTCGCATCGAGCATCATCCTGTTCCCGACCACGCTCGCGCAGTGGGCGGGTAACACCGAGAACATGCGTTGGTTGCAGGACATCATCGCGCTGGTGTCGCCGGGTGAGCCCCTGTACATGGTGGCCTATGCGGCGGGCATCATCTTCTTCTGCTTCTTCTACACCGCGCTGGTGTTCAACGCGAAGGAGACGGCAGAGAACCTGAAGCGGTCCGGCGCCTTCATCCCCGGCATCCGTCCGGGCGAGCAGACTGCGGCCTACATCGACAAGGTGATGTCGCGGCTGACCCTGGCCGGCGCGTTGTACATCACTGCGGTCTGCCTGCTGCCGGAGTTCCTGCGCGCGGGCTGGAACGTGCCCTTCTACTTCGGCGGCACCTCGTTGCTGATCGTGGTCGTGGTGGTGATGGACTTCATGGCCCAGGTGCAGGCGCACATCATGTCGCACCAGTACGAGGGCCTGATGAAGAAGGCGAATTTCAAGAACGTTGGCGGCGCGGGTTCGCTGCGCTGAGCGACGGTTTCATTCGGAGTTGGAGCTATGAAAGTCAGAGCATCGGTCAAGAAGATGTGCCGCAACTGCAAGATCATCAAGCGCCACGGCGTGGTGCGCGTGATCTGCACCGACCCGCGCCACAAGCAGCGCCAGGGTTGATCGGTCGCCGTTCGTGGCGTTGAACAGGCGCCTGGATTTTGATATAGTGCCGCGCTTTCGCGCGTCATTTGCCGAGAGAGTTTTCAGGAGAATTTGAGCATGGCCCGTATTGCTGGTGTCAACATTCCCGATCGGAAGCACGTGGTGATCGCGCTGCGTTCGATCTACGGCATTGGCCCGACGCGCGCAGCAAGCATCTGTGATGCCGCCGGTGTCGAGCCCAGCCGCAAGGTGATGGAGCTGAGCGACGAAGAACTCGAGAAGCTGCGTACCGAAGTGGGCAAGTACACGGTCGAGGGTGACCTGCGTCGCGAGGTGTCGATGAACATCAAGCGGCTGATGGACCTGGGCTGCAACCGTGGCATCCGCCATCGTCGTGGCCTGCCGGTACGCGGCCAGCGCACCAAGACCAATGCCCGCACCCGCAAGGGTCCGCGCAAGCCGATCAAACGTTAAGCAAACGCGAAGTTTTCAGGAATCAGGCAGATGGCCAAGAACACCACCCGTAAAAAGGTCAAGAAGGTCGTTACCGACGGCATCGCCCATGTGCATGCCTCGTTCAATAACACGATCATCACCATTACCGATCGCCAGGGCAATACCCTGTGCTGGGCGACCGCCGGCGGTTCCGGCTTCCGTGGTTCGCGCAAGAGTACGCCCTTCGCTGCCCAGGTGGCCGCGGATCGCTGTGGCGAGATGGCCAAGGAGTACGGTGTCAAGAACCTGGATGTGAATGTCAAGGGCCCGGGGCCGGGGCGTGAGTCGGCCGTGCGTGCGCTGAACAACGCCGGATTCAAGATCACCAGCATCTCGGATGTCACCCCGATTCCCCACAATGGCTGCCGCCCGCCCAAGAAGCGCCGCGTGTAACTGGAGTTAGATCATGGCACGTTATCTCGGACCAAAATGCAAACTGATGCGCCGTGAGGGCACCGACCTGTTCCTCAAGAGCCGCGTCCGCTCCATCGACACCAAGTGCAACATGGAAAAGGTGCCGGGTCAGTCCGGTGACCGTCGCCGGCGCCTGTCCGACTACGGCGTTCAGCTGCGCGAAAAGCAGAAGGTTCGCCGTCTGTACGGTGTGCTCGAGCGCCAGTTCCGCAACTACTACAAGGAAGCAGACCGGGTCAAAGGCCCCACCGGCGAGAACCTGCTGCGCCTGCTGGAGTCGCGCCTGGACAACGTGGTTTATCGCATGGGCTTCGGCTGCACCCGAAACGAGGCGCGCCAGCTGGTCAGCCACAAGGCCATCGAGGTCAACGGCAAGGTGGTCAACATCGCTTCCTACCGGGTCAAGCCCGAAGACGTGATCAGCGTGCGCGAGAAGGCCAAGAAGCAGGAGCGCATCAAGGCCTCCCTTGCACTTGTCGAGCAGTATGGCTTCCCCGAGTGGGTGGAAGTGGACACCAACGCCATGAAGGGCGTGTTCAAGCGTTATCCGGACCGTGCCGAACTGCCGGCCGAGATCAACGAGCAGCTGATCGTCGAACTGTATTCGAAGTGATCGGTATCTTCCGGACAGAGAACAGAAGAGGGTAATCCATGGCGGGTTCGGTCAACGAGTTCCTCAAGCCACGCATCGTCAACGTCGAGACGATCAGCGATCGTCACGCAAAGGTGTCCCTGGAGCCGCTGGAGCGGGGCTTCGGCCACACCCTGGGCAATGCGCTGCGCCGCATCCTGCTCTCGTCCATGCCCGGTTGCGCGGTCACGGAGGTGGAGATCGAAGGCGTGCTGCACGAGTACAGCGCCACCGAGGGCGTGCAGGAAGACGTGCTCGAGATCCTGCTCAACCTCAAGGAGCTGGCCATCGTCATGGAAGACCGTGACGAGGCCATGCTGGCTTTGAACGCCAAGGGTCCGGGTACGGTGACCGCCGGCGACCTGCAGCTCCCGCATGGCGTGGAGATCGCCAACCCCGAATTCCTGATCGCGCATCTCACCGACAAGGGCGAGCTGAGCATGAACATCAAGGTCGAGCGTGGTCGCGGCTACGAGCCCGCAGCCAACCGCGAGGGTGCGGCCGGCGAGGACCGCCCCATCGGTCGTCTGCAGCTCGACGCCTCCTACAGCCCGATCCGTCGCGTCGCCTACAGCGTCGAGGCCGCCCGCGTCGAGCAGCGTACCGACCTCGACCGCCTGGTGCTGGATATCGAGACCGATGGCACCATCGACCCGGAAGATGCCGTGCGTCACTCGGCGACCATCCTGCAGGATCAACTCAGTGCCTTCGTCAATCTCGACCAGACCACCACGGCCACCGGTGCTGACGAAGAAGAAGGCAAGGGCCCGGCGGTCGATCCCATCCTGCTGCGCCCGGTGGACGATCTGGAACTGACGGTACGTTCGGCCAACTGCCTGAAGGCCGAGAACATCTTCCTCATCGGTGACCTGATTCAGCGCACCGAGGTGGAGTTGCTCAAGACCCCGAATCTGGGCAAGAAGTCCCTGACCGAGATCAAGGACGTACTTGCCACCCGTGGCCTGTCGCTGGGCATGCGCCTGGAGAACTGGCCGCCGGAGAATCTCGAAGAACTGATGGCACGCTGAGAAGCGTTCCCCGTAGTAACCTTTTTGCATAGGAAGTCGACCCATGCGTCATCGCAAATCCGGACGGCAGCTGAACCGTAACAGCGCACATCGCAAGGCCATGTTCCGCAACATGGCCAACTCGCTGTTCGAGCATGAACTGATCAAGACCACTCTGCCCAAGGCCAAGGAACTGCGCCGTGTGGCCGAGCCGTTGATCACCCTGGCCAAGGAAGACAGCGTGGCCAAGCGTCGCCTGGCCTTCGCCCGCCTGCGCAATCAGGCCGCTGTGGCCAAGCTGTTCAACGAGCTGGGCCCGCGCTACAAGGAGCGTCCGGGCGGCTATCTGCGTATCCTCAAGTGTGGTTATCGCCCCGGCGACAAGGCACCCATGGCCTACGTCGAGCTGGTCGATCGCCCGATCGTCGAGGCCGCCGAGGGTGACGACATGGAAGCGGCCGTCGAGACCGAATGATCGCCCGCTGCGCGAGCGACAGGCCGGGCATTGCCCGGCCTTTTGCGTTTCGGGGGTGCGGGCTGGCATGAGTGGCCCGCTCGTCCTGTTTACCGACTACGGGCTCGATGGCCCCTGGGTCGGCCTGCTGCATGCGGTGATACGCCAGGCCCGGCCAGGGGCCGGGATCATCGACTTGCAACACGACCTGCCCCCTTTCGACCGCGTGGCGCCGGTGTCCTGCTCGCCGCTCTGCGCCGCTGGGTGCCGCTGGGTGCCGCGGGGTGCCACCGTGGTGGCAGTGGTCGACCCCGGGGTCGGTACCGCGCGCGGCGGATTGCTCGTCGAGTGTGACGATCTGCGCCTGATCGGTCCCGACAACGGCCTGTTCGCCCCCTTTTTCGCGGGGGCGCTGCGCATCCGGCGTATCGACTGGATGCCCGGTGACATCCCCGCCACCTTCCATGGCCGCGACTGGTTCGTGCCCGCTGCGCTGCGCCTGCTCTCGGGTGAGGCGCTGGAGACTACCGAACTACGCCCTGCAGATTGCGTCGGCCATGACTGGTCCGGGCGGCTCGACGAGATCGTGTACATCGATCGTTTCGGCAACCTGGTGACCGGCATTCCGGCCCCGCTGGCCCCGGATGGCGGTCCGTGGTGCCTCGCCGGGCACGAATTGCCGCATGCCCGCACCTTTGCCGAGGTGTCGCCGGGCACGGCCTTCTGGCACCTGAATGCCCTGGGCCTGGTCGAGATCGCGGTCAATCTCGGCAGTGCCGCCGAGCAGCTCGGGTTGCGCGTCGGCGACCCGCTCTGAACTTGCAGCGCATGGGCTAAGTCCCGCTCCAGGACGACATGCAAGGCCCCCGGCACGACGCTTATCCCCTGCTAGCGGGGCCAGTGCTTGTCCTGGAGGAAGCGTCTCCCGGCCTCTCCTGTACAAGGGGAGGGCAGGTATCTGTGCCGGGTTTCACCCGTTCAATCGAACAGGCCGAGCTGCCCGCTGGGTGAGGGCGCGCGAAACTTGTTGCAACGCAGCGGCGGCAGACCGGGGAAGCCCAGCGCCCGATACCGCTTTCGAAAGCGCGCGGCGATCAACTCGGCGAAAGGCCCTTCACCGACCATCCGGTGGCCGAAGCGGCTATCGTAGAGCCGGCCACCGCGGCTGTCGCGGATGCGGGCCAGCACCCGTTCGCGGCGTTCGGGATAGTGCACGGCCAGCCATTCGTCGAACAGGGGGCCGACCTCGTGGGGCAGGCGCAGCAGGACGTAGCCGGCCTCGTGCGCCCCGGCAGCATGCGCGGCATCCAGCAGGGCCTCGAGTTCGCTGTCGGTAAGAAACGGGATCACCGGGGCGATGAGCACGCCCACCGGGATACCCTGGGTGGCGAGCCGCTCGATCACCCGCAGGCGGCGCTGCGGGGCGGCAGCGCGCGGCTCCATGCGCCGTGCCAGTCTGCGGTCGAGGGTGGTCAGCGATACGTTCACCTGTACCAGGCCATCACGCGCCAGCTCGGCGAGCAGGTCGACATCGCGCTCGATCAATGCCGACTTGGTGACAATGCTCACCGGGTGCCGGGCCTCGCACAGCACCTCGAGCAGGGCGCGGCTGATGCCGAACTCGCGTTCTATCGGCTGCCAACCGTCGGTGTTGATCCCCAGCGCGATGGGCTGGCAGCGGTAGCCCGGGCGTGCCAGTTCCTCGCGCAACCGCATGGCGGCGTCGGGTTTCCAGTGCAGCCGGGTCTCGAAATCCAGCCCCGGGGAATAGCCCAGCCAGGCGTGGCTGGGCCGCGCGAAGCAGTAGATGCAACCGTGCTCGCAGTCGCGGTAGGGGTTGATCGACTGGCGGAAGGGCACGTCCGGTGAGTCGTTGCGGGTAATCACCGAGCGGCTGGTATCGCGTACCAGCTCGCGATTCAGCGGCGGCAGCTCCTCGCTGCTGCCCCAGCCATCGTCGAAGGTCTCGACGTGGTGTGCCTCGTATCGGTTGGCGGGATTGGAGCATGCGCCCCGTCCCCGGCGCGCCTCAGACCGCTGCATAATGCACCTTTTCGCCCAGCCAACGGCGGATCAGCGGCGCGGCCAGCTCGGGGTGTTCACGCAACAGACGGTCGGCCAGCGCCTGCACTTGCGGGATCAGCGCCTCGTCGCGCACCAGGTCGGCGATGCGGAACTGTACCTCCCCGGTCTGCCGGGTACCCAGGACCTCGCCGGGACCACGCAGCGCCAGATCCTTGCGGGCGATGGCAAAGCCGTCGCTGCTCTCTCGCAGCATGCCGAGGCGCTCACGCGCCAGTTGCCCGAGTGGGGGGTGATACATCAACACACAGTGGCTCTCGGCCGCGCCCCGCCCGACCCGGCCGCGCAACTGGTGCAGCTGCGCCAGTCCCAGGCGTTCGGCATTTTCGATGATCATCAGGCTGGCGTTCGGCACGTCCACGCCGACCTCGATCACGGTGGTCGCCACCAGGAGGTCGAGCTCGCCGGCCTTGAAGGCCTGCATCACCCCTTCCTTGTCAGCGTCCTTCAGGCGTCCGTGTACCAGCCCGACCCGCAGGTCCGGGAGGGCCTCGGCCAGCTCGCGTGCGGTGTCCTCGGCGGCCTGGCATTGCAGGGCCTCGGACTCCTCTATCAGGGTGCAGGCCCAGTAGGCCTGGCGTCCCTGGCGACAGTTTTCACCCACCCGGGCCACCACCTCGCTGCGACGTTCGTCGCTGATCACCACCGTCTTCACCGGCTGGCGGCCGGGTGGCAGTTCGTCGATCACCGACAGGTCGAGATCGGCATAGGCTGTCATCGCCAGGGTGCGCGGGATGGGTGTCGCGGTCATGATCAGCTGGTGCGGCACCAGTCCGTCGCCCTTGTTGCGCAGCGCCAGCCGCTGGTGCACGCCGAAGCGGTGCTGCTCGTCCACGATCGCCAGGCCCAGGCGGGCGAAGCGCACATCCTCCTGGAACAGGGCATGGGAGCCGACCACCAGCGCCAGCTCGCCGGCGGCCAGGTGCTCGAGCACCGCCGCGCGTCGGCGCCCCTTGTGACGGCCGGTGAGCCAGCCTACCTCGATGCCCAGCGGCGCGAACCATTGCGCCAGGTTCTGCCGGTGCTGCTCGGCCAGCAGCTCGGTCGGTGCCATCAGCGCCACCTGCCAGCCGTCCTCCAGCGCACGCGCTGCAGCGAGCGCTGCGACCAGGGTCTTGCCGCTGCCCACGTCGCCCTGCACCAGGCGCAGCATGGGGCGGCCCGAGGCCAGGTCGCCGGCGATCTCCTCTGCCACTCGCCGCTGAGCACCGGTCGGTTCGAAAGGCAGTGTATCCAGCAGGCGACGCTCCAGTTCGCCGGCGACGATGACCCGCGGCGCGGCATGCGCGCGCGCGCGGCGGCGCAGCATGCGCAGGCTGAGTTGGTGGGCCAGCAGCTCCTCGAAGGCCAGGCGCTGCTGCGCGGGGTGGCCGTTCTCCGACAGCAACTGGGTGGAAACATCCGGCGGGGGCCTGTGCAGCAGCGCTACCGCCTCGGGCAGAGAGGGCAGCCGGTGTTCGCGCAACACCGCCTCGGGCAGCAGTTCCTGCAGGGCACGGCCTTCGTGCAGCAGCGCCAGGGCCTGCCCAGTGAGATCCCGCCAGCTCAACTGGTGCAGGCCCTCGGTGGTGGGATAGATCGGCGTCAGTGCCTCCTCGACGGGGGCTGGCGCGTCGTCGCGCAGCAGGGTGTACTCGGGATGCACCAGTTCGAGCATCGCCGGGCCATTGCGTGCCTCGCCGAAGCAGCGCAGGCGTACGCCGCGCGCGAAGGCCTGTTTCTGCGCGGCGGTGAAGTGAAAGAAGCGCAACATCAGGGCGCCGCTGCCGTCGGACACCCGTACCAGCAGTGAACGCCGCCGGCCGAAGCGCACCTCGGCATGATCGACGGTGACCTCGATCACCGCCTGGTCGCCGGCGCGCAGGCTGCCCACCGGCACCACCCGAGTGCGGTCCTGGTAGCGCAGCGGCAGGTGGAACAGCAGGTCCTGCACCGTGTCGATGCCCAGCCGCGCCAGTTGTTGTGCGCGTCTTGGCCCCACCCCGCGCAGCGCGGTCACTGGTATCGTCGCCAGACTGTCCGCTTTGGCGTTCATGGGACGAGGATACTGGAGGAGGGAGAACGTAACAAGAACACAGGGGTAGGCGGGAGAACCGCCAAGGACGCGAAGGTTTCAGAAGGGGGGACCACAAAGGGCACGAAGGACACGAAGATTTCCTATGTGATGCTGGCCGATGAGCACAAGGCCGTCACATCAATAGCCTTTGTGTCCTTTGTGGTTATCCCCCGCTTGTCACCCCGTCGGGAGGCCTTCGCGATTCCATCCTTGCATCGGAACCCGGGCAATGGCTGCACGCAGCGCGACAAAGGCCCTACACTATCGTCTTCATCGCAGGACCGACGCCATGTTTCAGGAGATGCTCGAATTCGATACCCGCGGACGCGGGACCCTGGATATTACCCGCGAGGTGCAGGGGGTGGTGGCACGCAGCGGAGTGCACACCGGTCTGTGCCACGTATTCGTGCAGCACACCAGCGCCTCGCTGATCCTGTGTGAGAACGCGGATCCCGATGTGCGGCACGACCTGGAGACCTGGTTCCAGCGCAGCGTGCCGGATGGTGATCCGCGATACCGGCACAGCCTGGAGGGGCCGGACGACATGCCGGCACACATCCGCTCGATACTCACCAACATGGACCTGACCCTGCCGGTGCGCGAGGGGCGCTGTGCGCTGGGGACCTGGCAGGGGGTCTTTCTCTACGAGCACCGCCATCATGGCCACCGGCGGCGGGTGCTGGTGACCGTGAGCGGTTGATTCAGGCGAGCGTCATTTCTTGTTGAGCGCGATGTAGGCGCGGGTAAAGCCCTTGAGGGAGACCGGCAGGGTGAGCACCTGGCGGTTGAGCAGGGCCACGCGCACCGCGGCCTTCTGGGCCTTCTTCATGGCCTTGAGCAGCTTGTCGTCGATGACCTGGCCCACGGTGGTGCAGCCCTCGGGCGCGCATGCCAGGAAGGGCAGCTTGAGCGGTTCCTTTTCGTGGCCCTCGACCACGAAGGCCGCGCCCGGAGGCAAAAGAACCCCCAGCGGCAGGGTCACGATCAGGACCGGCTTGCCGTTCTGCGGCGCCATGCCGATGCGCATCTGCATCACCAGCTTGCCGTTGTCCTTGTTGCTCACGTTCTGGAAGATGTAGCAGACCTCCGGTCCCTGCTTGCCCTTGTCGTCGGCCATCCCCTTCTCGCAGGCCTTACCCCAGTCGCCGAAGGTAGGCACCGATTTCTTGTCCTCTGCCAGTGCGGGTTGGATGATGCCCAGGAGGAGTACGGCCAGGATCAGTTTTTGCATCGTGAATTTCCGTTTGTCAGTGGATCAGGGCATCCGGCGGAAAAACCCCGCCTGGCTTCAGTCAAGCGACAGCCGATCAGCCGCCGAGTTCCATGATGGCGTCCATTTCGACACCAGCGTCCCGCGGCAGCGCCGCCACGCCGATGGCGGCGCGCGCCGGATAGGGTTGCTGGAAGTACTCGGCCATCACCTCGTTGACCTTGGCGAAGTGACCCAGGTCGGTGAGGAAGATGTTCAGCTTGACCACGTCGTTCAGGCTGCCGCCAGCGGCCCGGGCCACGGCGGCGAGGTTGTCGAACACGCGTCGGATCTGCGCCTCGATGTCGCCGTCGACCATCTCCATGGTCTCGGGTACCAGCGGGATCTGGCCCGACAGGTACACGGTGCTGCCCACCTTGACCGCCTGGGAATAAGTGCCGATGGCCTGCGGGGCCTGATCGGTGGCAATGATTTCTCTGCTCATCTGGACTAGTCTCCTGCAAGGGTGAGATGGCAATGCACGCACTCTATACAAAGGGCCCCCGGCTGCCCAGCCCCCTGGCGCTGGCAGGTGCCCTGCTGCTTTCCGCCTGCAGCGACCCGCCGGAGGCGCCGCGGCTGTCGCCCGAGCCCTGGTCCGACGAGGCCGAGGCGACATTCCAGCACGCCGAGGTGCTGCGCTACAGTGTCGAGCAGCAGCGGCTGGAACGCGAGCGGCTGCACCGCCTGGGACTAGCCCGATATTTTACCGGGCGAACAACGCTCGAAGCCCAGGAGACTGAATGATCGGGCAAAAATGGCAAAAAGGGACGCCAATCGTCGGTTGCCGTTTGTACCCTGCATTGCTCTATCCCGATTCCGGCGGTTTCTCGCTCGCTGTGGCTTGGCTTTCACTCAAGCGATAGCGACAGCTATCCCTTGAGCGCCAAACCGCCGCCACAGCGGCTGCGAATTCCGCCGGCTTTCGGGATGCCGGTGAAACATCCGGGCTAGACGACGCGGTCCCGCCGCCACCGGAGCCATAGGCCGCCGAGGATCGCCAGCACCCACAAGGGGGCATCGTGCCAGCGCACGTAGGGGGTGGCGCCCCGGCGCGGTACCACCTCGGCCTGCAGCAGCGCGGGGGCGAACTGGGGCGAGCGTGCGCGCACCCGGCCGCGCTCGTCGATCACCGCCGAGATGCCGGTATTGGTCGCGCGCAGCAGCCAGCGGCCGGTTTCTCGCGCACGCATCCGCGCGATCTGCAGGTGTTGATGCGGCGCCAGCGAGTCGCCAAACCAGGCATCGTTGCTGGCGTTGATCAGGAACGCCGCCTGCGGCAGGGCCTCGGCGACTTCGTGGCCGAAGGCGTCCTCGTAACAGATGTCCACGCCCACTACGTGATCGGCGAGATGCAGCACCGGGCCGACCGAGGGGTCGGCGCTGAAGTCCGACATGGGAATGCGCAGAAAGTCCAGCAGCGGGCGCAGCAAGGGGGCCAGCGGCAGGTATTCGCCGAAGGGCACCAGGTGGCGTTTGAGATACTGCTGTCGGCCGGAGGTCCCGAGCCCGACCATGGCGTTGTAATAGCGACCGTCGGGGCGACGCACCGCGATGCCGGTGAGCAGGTCCCGCCCCTCGTTGTGCATGCGCCGGTCGAGCGGCCGCAGCAGGGTGTATTCGACCTCGTCGTCGAATGCTGCGATGGCCGTCTCCGGCCAGACGACCAGGCGTGCCTCCGGCGCCTGCTCGCTCAGTCCCAGGTAGCGTTCGATACTCGGCTGGAATTGCTCGGGCCGCCACTTCTCGTGCTGCGGCACATTGCCCTGCACCAGTGCCACCGGCACCGGCGTGCCCGCGGGCTCGGTCCAGTCGATGCGCCCGAGCAGTGCCCCCGTGCCCCACAGCAGGATCAGGGCGAGCAGGGGCCAGCCCCGCCGCCAGGTAAGCAACAGCCCGGCCGAGAGCACCAGCAGGGCGCCGACGCCGAATACGCCGAG
Source organism: endosymbiont of unidentified scaly snail isolate Monju (assembly GCF_000801295.1). Taxonomy (NCBI): domain Bacteria; kingdom Pseudomonadati; phylum Pseudomonadota; class Gammaproteobacteria; species endosymbiont of unidentified scaly snail isolate Monju. The sequence goes on from NZ_AP012978.1 coordinate 223,791, forward strand.
CAGGGGGGCGAAACCCGCCAGTGGCAGGTCGACCTGGCTGTAGCCCAGGGACAGCCAGGGGAAGCCGGTGAAGAGATAGGCGCGCAGCAACTCGGTGCCCAGCCAGGCCAGCGGTGCGACCAGCCACAGCAGCCAGGGGCCGTCACGGGTGCCCCCCAGCCAGCGTAGGCTGGCGCCTGCGAGGGCGAAGTAGGCGGCCACCACGGCGATGAACAGCAGGGTGAACAGCAGTCCCAGCGGTGGCACCACGCCGCCGAACTGGTCGATGCTGATGCGCAGCCAGAAGACGCCGAAGCCCATCAGGCCGAGGCCGAAGGCATAACCGATGGCGGCCGCTTCGCGCGTGTTGTGCGTGCCACGCCAGAGATGCAGCAGGGCGGCGATCAGTGGCAGCGCCAGCCAGCCCTGGCCGAAGGGAGCGAAGGCCAGCACCAGCAGGGCGCCCAGCCCGAAGGCGGCAGCCCCGCGCAGCAGGGAGGGGGCGACCCGCAGTGGCACTCAGGCCTCGCCGTCGCTCGCGCCCCCGGTGGCGGGCGTCAGGCGCTCGATGTTCAGCAGGCGGATACGCCGGCCGTCGGCGCCCAGGACCTCGAAGCGGAAGCCGCCGACCTCCACCGATTCGCCGCGCTTGGGCATGCGCCCGAAGGCCTTGAGCACCAGCCCGCCGATGGTGTCGTAGCCCTCGTCGGGCAGATCGACCTCGAAATAGGCGTTGAAGTCCTCGATGCTGGTGTGTGCCTTGGCGGTGTAGTGGTTCTCGTCGCGGCGCATGATGAAGGCGCCTTCGTCGAAGTCGTATTCGTCCTCGATTTCGCCGACGATCTGCTCGAGCACGTCCTCGATGGTGACCAGGCCGGCCGCCGCGCCGTACTCGTCCACCACGATGGCCATGTGGCTGCGACTGGCACGGAACTCGCGCAGCAGCACGTCGAGCCGCTTGCTCTCGGGCACGAACACCGCCGAGCGCAGGATGTCGCGCAGACGGAAGCGTTCGGCATCGCGCCCACAGTATTGCAGCAGGTCCTTGGCGAGCAGGATCCCGACCACCTCGGCGCGGTCCTCGCCGATCACCGGGAAGCGCGAGTGCGCGGACTCGACCACCACGGGCAGGATCTGCTCGAGCGAGTCGTCACGGCTTACCACTACCATCTGTGCGCGCGGGATCATGATGTCGCGCACCTGCAGGTCCGAGACCTGCAGCACGCCCTCCATCATGGACAGGGCGTCGCCGTCGAACAGCGCCTTGCGGCGTGCCTGGCGCAACAGCTCGACGAGCTGTTCCTTGGTTTCCGGTTCGTTGCGGGTCTCCGGGAGCAGTCGCTCCAGCAGGCGGCTCGCGAACGAACCGCTGCGACTTCGGTCCTTGCTGTTCATGTCATCTCGTCGGGGGATGGGGGAAAGGGGTCATTCGTCGTAGGGGTCGCCGAAGCCCAGGCGTTCGAGGATGGCGCGCTCGCGCGTCTCCATGACCTCCGCCTCGGCCTCCGTCTGGTGATCATGGCCGCACAGGTGCAGTACGCCGTGCACCACCATGTGTGCCCAGTGTGCTGCCGGGCTCTTGCCCTGTTCGGCCGCCTCGCGCTCGACCACTGCCGCACAGATCACCAGGTCGCCGAGCAGGTGCCCGGTCTCCTCGGCCGGCACCCCGGGCGGGGCCTCGAAGGGAAAGGACAGCACATTGGTCGGCCGGTCCCGATCGCGGTATTCGCGGTTGAGGGTGCGGCTCTCGTCCTCGTCCACCACGCGGATGGTGACGGCCGCCGGCCCCTCGCGGTCGCTCAGGGCTGCGTCCGCCCAGTGGCGAAAGGCCGATTCGGGCGGCGTGCGCTCGTCGCGCACCGCGTACTGCACCTCGATCTCGGGGTTCATGCGTCGCTCCCGCGGTCGTGGCGGTCGTAGGCCTGCACCACCTTCTGCACCAGGGTGTGGCGCACCACGTCGCGGGCGTTGAAGAAGGTGAAGCTCAGGCCCTCGACCCCGCCGAGCACCTCGATGGCCTGGCGCAGGCCCGACTGCTGGCCGCGTGGCAGATCCACCTGGGTGACATCGCCGGTGATCACCGCTGTCGAGCCGAAGCCCAGGCGGGTGAGGAACATCTTCATCTGCTCCGGGGTGGTGTTCTGCGCCTCGTCGAGAATGATGAAGGCCTCGTTGAGTGTGCGCCCACGCATGTAGGCCAGAGGCGCCACCTCGATGACATTGCGCTCGATCAGCTTGCTCACGCGCTCGAAGCCCAGCATCTCGTAGAGGGCGTCGTACAGCGGTCTCAGGTAGGGATCGATCTTCTGGCTGAGATCGCCGGGCAGGAAGCCCAGGCGCTCGCCGGCCTCCACCGCCGGGCGTACCAGCAGGATGCGTCGCACCTGCTCGCGCTCCAGTGCGTCCACTGCGCAGGCCACGGCGAGATAGGTCTTGCCGGTGCCTGCCGGGCCGATACCGAAGTTGATGTCATGGGTCATCACCCGTTGCAGGTACTCTGCCTGGTTGGGGCCGCGCGGGCGGATCAGGCCGCGGCGTGTGCGGATGGTGACCTCGGGGGCATCCGCCTCGCGCGGCTCGAGCAGGGCCTCGATGCCCGATTCCTGCAGGAACAGGTGCACCCGCGCGGGCGTGAGCACCTCGTGCGCCGAGGCGTCATACAGGCCTTGCAGTACCTCGCGGCCCGCGCGCACCGCCTCGGGACCGCCGAACAGGCGGAAGAAGTTGCCGCGGTTGCTGATCTCGATGCCCAGCCGGCGTTCGAGCTGGCGCAGGTGTTCGTCGAGTTGGCCACAGACGTTGCGCAGGCGCTCGTTGTCCTCGGGCTCGAGCAGCAGGTCCAGCGAGTCGGGGTGTTCCTTCATCAGGCGTTGACGGCCTCTTCAACGGGCGCGACCAGCTCGCCGCGCAGCGAGTTGGGGAAGGCCTCGGTGATGCGCAGGTCGACGAAATGGCCGATCAGCGAGGCGGGGCCGGCAAAGTTGACCACCCGGTTGTTCTCGGTGCGCCCGGCCAGTTCGTTCGGGTTCTTGCGCGAGGGACGGTCGACCAGCACGCGCTGCACCGTGTCCACCATCTGCCGGCTGATGCGCTGGGCCTGACTGTTGACCAGCTGTTGCAGGCGCGCCAGGCGCTGCTGCTTGACCGCCAGCGGCACGTCGTCGGGCAGCTCGGCAGCCGGGGTTCCGGGGCGTCGGCTGTAGATGAAGCTGAAGGAATGGTCGAAGCCGATCTCCTCGATCAGGCGCAAGGTGTGTTCGAAGTCCTGCTCGGTCTCGCCGGGGAAGCCGACGATGAAATCCGAGGAGATGCTGATGTCGGGGCGCACCTCGCGCAGGCGGCGGATCTTCTGCTTGTAGTCCCAGGCGCTGTGCCCGCGCTTCATGGCCAGCAGGATGCGATCCGAGCCGGACTGCACCGGCAGGTGCAGGTGGCTGACCAGTTCGGGCACCTCGGCATAGACCTCGATCAGACTGTCGGAGAACTCCACCGGGTGCGAGGTGGTGTAGCGGATGCGCTCGATGCCGTCGATGGCGGCGACGTAGCGGATCAGCAGCGCCAGGTCGGCGGTCTCGCCGTCGTGCATCTGCCCGCGATAGGCGTTGACGTTCTGCCCCAGCAGGTTGACCTCACGCACGCCCTGGGCGGCGAGCTGGGCCACCTCGGCGATGACGTCGTCGAACGGCCGGCTGATCTCGGTGCCGCGGGTGTAGGGCACCACGCAGAAGGTGCAGTACTTCGAGCAGCCCTCCATGATCGAGACATAGGCCGTGGGACCCTCGGCGCGTGGCTCGGGCAGGCGGTCGAACTTTTCGATCTCGGGGAAGCTGACATCGATCACCGGCTCGCCGCGGCGGGCCTGTTCGATCATCTCCGGCAGGCGGTGCAGGGTCTGCGGGCCGAACACCAGGTCGACGAAGGGCGCTCGCTCGCGGATGGCCTCGCCCTCCTGGCTGGCCACGCAGCCGCCCACGCCGATCACCAGCGAGGGCCTGGTCTCCTTCCACGGCCGCCACTGCCCGAGCTGGGAGAACACCTTCTCCTGCGCCTTCTCGCGGATCGAACAGGTGTTGAGCAACAGCACATCGGCCTGCTCGGGGCGGTCGGTTTCCTCCAGGCCGAGCGATTCCCGCAGCACGTCCCGCATCTTCTGCGAGTCGTACTCGTTCATCTGGCACCCGAAGGTCTTGATGTAGACGCTGCCTGCCATCTGTTTACCGGTTTAATTCAGGGGACCGGCAATTTTACCTCGACAAACAGCTATTTGCATCCGTTCCCGGCCTTCTCGTGCCAACGGCAGTGCTCACAGGCCGATCAACTCCGCGTGCATGCCGTGGGCCTGGACCTCGCGCAACACCCGCTCGGGGCGCACGTCCTCGGGGTCGAAGTCCACCAGCATGAGGTGGCGGGCACGCTCGTGCACGCAGGCGCTATAGATCCCGTCCATCCAGGCCAGGTCACGCTCCAGGGCGTGGATCTGCTCGTCGCTCAGGTCTTCGTCGATATGGATGACGATGTCACTGCAGTAGTTGGACATGGCGGTTTCCTCCTCGCGACATGCGGCGGGACGCCGCACCCCATTGAATAGACCAGCCGGCCCCGCCGCGCCATGAGGGACATCCCTCACCCGGCGCCCTGGCCGATGGTGGTTTGGCCCGGGGACGGGCCTCCTACAGCTTCGCTGCGAGATGGGTACAATACCGCCACCTCCTCTTTCGACCCGATCATCATGAAACTGGAAAACCTGCAGGACATCGAACGCGCCACCGCGCCGGCACGCAGCGAAATGGCCCGCCTGAGCATGGCCATCCTCTTTCTCGTCGGTACCATCTTCTATGTGAGCGTTGCCCTGAACGCCAGCGACACCCTGGTGATCGCCGCCATCATGGGCGGCTACATGGCGCTCAACATCGGTGCCAACGACGTGGCCAACAACGTGGGGCCGGCCGTCGGCTCGCGCGCCCTGACCCTGGGCGGGGCCATCCTCATTGCCGCCATCTTCGAGGCAGGCGGCTCCCTGATCGCGGGGGGCGACGTGGTGGGCACCATCAAGAAGGGCATCATCGATCCGCAGATGATCGGCGACACCGACACCTTCGTGTGGCTGATGATGGCCGCCCTGCTCGCCGGTGCGGTGTGGCTGAATGCCGCCACCGCGCTGGGCGCACCGGTCTCGACCACCCATTCCATCGTTGGCGGGGTGCTCGGCGCCGGCATTGCCGCGGGCGGCTTCGGTATCGCCAACTGGGGCAAGATGGGGGCCATAGCCGCCTCCTGGGTGATCTCGCCGGTGCTTGGCGGCATCATCGCCGCGATCTTCCTGTATCTCATCAAGCGCAGCATCATGTACCGCCGCGACAAGCTGGCTGCCGCACGCCGCGTGGTGCCCCTGCTGGTGGCGGCCATGGTCTGGGCCTTCTCCACCTACCTGGTGCTCAAGGGGCTGAAAAAGATCTGGAAGACCGACTTCGGCACCGCCCTGCTGGTCGGTCTGGCAGTCGCCGTCGGCATCTACCTGCTGGTGCGCCCGCTGATCCGGCGCTCGACCCGCGACATGGACAACGACAAGGCGGCAATCAACCGGTTGTTCACCATCCCGCTGATCTTCGCCGCTGCCCTGCTCAGCTTCGCCCACGGGGCCAACGACGTGGCCAACGCGGTGGGTCCGCTGGCCGCCATCAACGAGGCCCTGGCGCACGGCGACATCGCCCGGAAGGCGCCCATCCCGCTGTGGGTGATGATGATCGGTGCCCTCGGGATCGCCTTGGGCCTGGCTCTGTATGGCCCCAAGCTGATCCGCACCGTGGGCAGCGAGATCACCGACCTCGATCAGAGCCGCGCCTTCTGCATCGCCATGGCCGCTGCCATCACTGTGATCATCGCGAGCCAGCTCGGCCTGCCGGTGTCCTCGACCCACATCGCGGTTGGTGCGGTGTTCGGCGTGGGCTTCCTGCGTGAGCACCTCAAAGCGACCTATGCGCGCATGATCGACGAGATCGAGGAGCACCATCAGGGCGAGGATCGCGAGGTGGTCGAGGCCTTCCTGGAGCGTTTCCGCGTCGCCTCGCTGGAAGAAAAGCGCATGATGTTGCGTGAGCTCAAGGACAAGAAAAAGAGCCTGCCGCTGGAGAAGGGCGAGCGCAAGCGCCTGAAGAAGATGGTGCGCAAGCAACTGGTCAAACGTTCGGCGTTGATGAAGATCGTCGCCGCCTGGCTGATCACGGTGCCGGCCTCGGCCCTGCTGGCCGCGCTGCTGTACTTCACGATCCGCGGCATGATGCTGCCCTGACCCAGGTGGGCCATCGGGCGCGCAAACGATTCGGGCAGAACTTTCTGCACGATCCGAACATCGTCCGCAAGATCGTGCGGGCCATCGATCCGCGCCCGGGCGAGCACCTGGTCGAGATCGGTCCCGGGCAGGCGGCGCTCACCCGTCCGCTGCTCGAGGCCGCGGGTGAACTGGATGCCATCGAGATCGACCGCGACCTGGTGCCACTGGTGGCCGAACGTTGCGCGCCGTACGGTCGGTTGCGCCTGCACCAGGCCGATGCCCTGAAGTTCGATTTTGCTGCCCTGACCGGCGACGGTCGCCCGTTGCGGGTGGTCGGCAATCTGCCCTACAACATCTCCACGCCGCTGCTGTTCCACCTTCTGGACTACCGGCGGCTGGTCCGCGACATGCACTTCATGTTGCAGAAGGAGGTGGTCGAGCGCATGGCCGCGCCGCCGGGGAGCAAGACCTACGGTCGCCTGTCGGTGATGCTGCAGGCCTGGTGCCGGGTCGAGCACCTGTTCGACATCGGCCCCGGTGCCTTCCGTCCGGCGCCGAAGGTGGATTCCAGTCTGGTGCGCCTCACCCCGTTGCCGGAATCGGCGGTCGGCATCGACGACCCGGCACTGTTCGCCGAGCTGGTGCGCCTGGCCTTCGCCCAGCGCCGCAAGACGCTGCGCAACAATCTGAAGGGGCGGGTCTCGGCGGAACGCATCGCCGCCCTGGGCCTCGACCCCGGTGCGCGTGCCGAGACTCTGGACGTGGACGACTTCAAGCGCCTGGCCAACGAGCTGGCGGGCGAGGGGGGTCAGCCGCCGGCGAGCGCGTAGGGCATGTGACGCCTCACCAGGCGTTCGGCCCGGCGGATCAGGCCGACCTTTTCCCAGGCGTCGAGCTGGCGGCGCACCGCCGGCCGGGCCTGTTCCCAGGTCATGCCGGTGCGCAGGGCCGGCGAGTAGAGCAGGCGGATCAGCAGGTAATCCAGGCCGGTCAGGCGCTCGTCGTCGCTGCGGTCGCTGAACACCGTGTGCAGGGCGAAGCGCGAGTCGTTGATCAACCCCAGCATCTGGGTGACCTCCTCGACGATACAGGACTCGAGCTTGCCAGCCGCCGTCACCCGGGAGACTGGGATCACCACGGTGCCGCGCACGATCTCGGCGCGTCGGTTGAAACGGATGCTGCCCATGCACCAGCTGTACGCGAATTCGTTTTCCGCGATCGCCGGCATCTCGCGCGCCACCAGGGCGTCGAGTTCATCGTCCGCGGCGAAGTAGACCCGTACATTGGCTTCCTCGGGGCGCTCGACCAGGCGCACCGAGAGGCGGGCGATACTGCCCAGGATCTCGAGGTGGCGGCGCAGCAGGGCGCGCTGGGTATGGGCGTCTCCCTCCCCGCTGTGCATCCACACGCGCAGGGGGCGCACCCAGCGCTTGATCACCGGAGGCACGCCCTCGCTGGTGTACTCGGCGTTCAGGGCGATGTCGTGGAAGCTGCGCTCGATGTAGAACTTGTCCTGCCAATAGGAAGTTGACGAGGCGGAGACGCCGCCAGCGGAGCAAACGGTCAGAATGCACAGCAGGCCGTACAGAAAGACGGTGGACAGGGCCTGCTTGTTGATCGGCATCTTCGGTAAGACCTCCCAGGCAGGGAAAATCCGATTGCCTGGTCAATCTAGCCCCGAAAAACACCTTTTACAACAAGCATTTACATCTTGCAGGATAATAATATTCGAATGTGGGCAGACGGCGATGCAGCTCGCCCGGCAAGGACCGGGCGAGAAGGGGGTTAGCCCGAATATTTCACCGGCCGAACAACGCTCGAAGCCCAACAGGCTGCATGATCGAGCAAGAATGGCAAAAAGGGACGCCAATCGTCGGTGACAATTTGTAGCCTGCGTTGTTCTATCCCGATTCCGGCGGTTTCTCGCTCGCTGTGGCTTGGTTTTCACTCAAGCGATAGCGACAACTATCCCTTTCGCTCCAAACCAGCCCCACAGCGGCTGCGAATTCCGCCGGCTCTCGGGATGCCGGTGAAACATCCGGGCTAGAAGGGAATATCGTCGTCGTAGCTGTTATCCACCGGCGGTGCGGCAGGGGCGGGTGTTCCCTGCGCTCCCTGCGGCTGGGCGTTCTGCTGGGGCGCCCCCTGCTGCTGACGCGGCGCGAAGTCGGCGCTGCCGCCACCGCGCGAGTCGAGCATCTGCATCTCGTCGGCGACGATCTCGGTAGTGTAGCGGTCGTTTCCCTGCTGGTCTTGCCACTTGCGGGTCTGCAGCTTGCCCTCGATGTACACCTTGGAGCCCTTGCGCAGGTATTCGCCGGCGATCTCCGCCAGGCGCCGGAACATCACCACCCGGTGCCATTCGATGCGCTCCACCGGCTCGCCGGTGTTCTTGTCCTTCCAGGACTCGGACGTTGCCACGGTGATGTTGCATACCGCGCCGCCGTTGGGCATATAGCGGACCTCGGGGTCCTGCCCCAGGTTGCCGATCAGGATTACCTTGTTGATGCCTCTGCTGGCCATCTTTCCTCCTCGAAAATAGGTGCTGGCGTCCCTTCCTTGGGGTCAGCCGTCGGTTCGTTCAGCGATTGGGATGTTACGCTGGCGCGCCGATGATTGCATCCGCCTGCGCGCGCTCGAAATGCTCGCGATCGACCTTCAGATAGGCTACCCCCTCCTCGGGCACCACCACCGCCTCGACCACCCCCGGCAGGGCCTGCAGCTGGCTGGCTATCCTTGCCGGATCGCCCAGCGCCGTCTCGGGCAGGTGCAGCAGTTCGCTGGCCACCCGCTGTGGCTGGCGCATGCCGCTGGCAGCGAGCAGCCAGACGAGGGTCATGCCGGCGCCGAACAGGAAGGGCGCCATGACGCCGTAGTGCTGGTGCAGCCAGCCGCCCAGCACGCCGCCGACGAAGGACCCCGTGAACTGCGAGGTGGAATACACGCCCATTGCCGTACCCTTGGCGTCCGGCGGCGCGGTCTTGGATACCAGCGAGGGCAGGATGGCCTCGAGCAGGTTGAAGGCCACGAAGAACAGCGCCACCGCCAGCACCAGCGGCCAGAACTGATGACCGAAGCGCCAGATCAGCAGTTGCGCTACGCCAAGGGTACTGATGGCGCCGAGGAACACGCCTTTCATGTGTCCGCCCTTCTCGGACAGGATCACCAAGGGCACCATGCCGATGATGGCGATGAGCATGATCGGAAGGTACACCAGCGCGTGATTCGCCGGTGCCACGCCGGCATCGCGCAGGAGCAGCGGGACGGCCAGGAACAGGGCGGTGAGGATCAGGTGCAGCGAGAAGATGCCGAGATCGAGACGCAGCAGGTCGGCCTGCGTGAGCACCCGCCGGAACAGGGCCGGCACCGGCTCGGCGTCGCGATGCACCGAGCTGCGCAGTGGCGTCGGTACCACCCAGGCGATCAGCGCCATGCCGGCCAGTGCCAGCCCGGCCGTGATCCAGAAGATGCCCGGCACGCCCACCCAGGCATCCAGAGCGGGGCCGGCGATCATCGCCAGCATGAAGGACAGGCCGATGGTCATGCCGATGGTGGCCATGATCTTGGTGCGCTGCTCCTCGCGCGTGAGATCGGCCGCCAGGGCCATGATCGCCGCCGCCACCGCGCCGCTGCCCTGCAGGGCGCGGCCGGCCACGATCCAGAGCATGTCCTCCGCACTCGCCGCCACCACGCTGCCCAGCGCGAACAGCGCCAGACCGCCCAGGATCACCGGTTTGCGCCCGAGGCGGTCGGACAGCAGGCCGAAGGGGATCTGCAACAGCGCCTGGGTCAGCCCGTAGATGCCGATCGCCAGGCCGGTGAGCAGCGGCGTGGCTCCCGGCAGGGTCTCGGCATACAGTGCGAACACCGGCAGGATCAGGAACAGGCCCAGCATGCGCGTGCCATAGACCCCCGCCAGGCCCAGCGCGGCGCGGCGTTCCGCCGGACTCAGAGCGTGATCCCTCTCCTTCGTCATTCCGACCTCCCGATATGAAGACTGCATGAAAAGCGGCATTTTACACTTCGCGCGCATCGGCGGCCGAGGCCGGCAGGGCGGCGTTGGCAAGGCGCTTTCTTTCCCGCTCGCCGCCCCTTCCCGGATTCCGTAGAATTGACTGGTTTGTCCCTGCTGCACGGAATTCGATGGACACGATCCAGATCCGCGGTGCCCGCACCCACAACCTCAAGAATATCGATCTCGACCTGCCGCGCGACCGGCTGATCGTGATTACCGGTCTGTCGGGCTCGGGCAAGTCCTCGCTGGCCTTCGACACCCTGTACGCCGAGGGTCAGCGGCGCTACGTGGAGTCGCTGTCGGCCTATGCGCGGCAGTTCCTGTCGATGATGGAGAAGCCCGACGTGGACCATATCGAGGGCCTGTCGCCGGCGATCTCCATCGAGCAGAAGACCACCAGCCACAATCCGCGTTCCACGGTGGGGACCATCACCGAGATCTACGACTACCTGCGTCTGCTGTTCGCGCGGGTGGGTACGCCGCGCTGTCCCGAGCACGGCGAGCCGCTGGAGGCGCAGACCGTCTCGCAGATGGTGGACCAGGTGCTGGCCCTGCCCGAGGGCAGCAAGCTGATGCTGCTCGCCCCGGTGGTCAGCGACCGCAAGGGCGAATACCACAGGCTGCTCGGCGAGCTGTACGCCCAGGGCTACATCCGTGCGCGCATCGACGGCGAGATCTTCGAGCTGGACCAGCCGCCCGAGCTGGACCTGCGCCGCAAGCACACCATCGAGGTGGTGATCGACCGCTTCCGGGTGCGCGAGGACCTGCGCCTGCGGCTGGCCGAGTCCTTCGAGACCGCACTGCGCCTGGCCGAGGGCACGGCGCGGGTGGCCTGGATGGACGAAGACCGCGAGGACCTGGTGTTCTCCGCCAACTTCGCCTGCCCGGTGTGTGGCTACAGCATCGAGGAACTGGAACCGCGCCTGTTCTCCTTCAACAACCCGGTCGGCGCCTGTCCCACCTGCGACGGCCTGGGTGTCGAGCAGTTCTTCGATCCGGCCAAGGTGATCACCGACCCCTCGCTGTCGCTGGCCGGCGGCGCCATCCGCGGCTGGGATCGGCGCAATGCCTGGTATTTCCAGTTGATCCGCTCGCTGGCCGAGCACTATGGCTTCGACCCCGAGACCCCCTGGCGGGATCTGCCGAAGCGCATCCGCGAGATCATCCTGCATGGCAGCGGCACCGAGGTCATCGAGTTCACTCACTTCAACGAGCGCGGCCGGGTGGTGAAGAAGACCCACCCCTTCGAGGGCGTGCTCAACAACATGCGCCGCCGCTATCACGAGACCGAGTCCAACGCGGTGCGCGAGGAGCTGGCGCGTTATATCTCGCACCAGCCCTGTCCCGACTGCGCCGGCACCCGCCTCAACGAGGCGGCGCGCAATGTCTTCGTGGCCGACCGCCGTCTGCCCGACCTGGCCGCGCTGCCCATCGAGCAGGGCCTGGCATTCTTCCGCGAACTGCAGCTGCCGGGACACAAGGGCGAGATCGCGGCCAAGATCGTCAAGGAGATCGCCGAGCGGCTGCAGTTCCTGGTGAACGTGGGGCTCAACTACCTGACCCTGGATCGCAGCGCCGAGACGCTGTCCGGCGGCGAGGCCCAGCGCATTCGTCTGGCCAGCCAGATCGGTGCCGGCCTGGTCGGCGTGATGTACGTGCTCGACGAGCCCTCCATCGGCCTGCACCAGCGGGACAACGAGCGCCTGCTCAAGACGCTCACCTATCTGCGCGACCTGGGCAACACCGTGATCGTGGTCGAGCACGACGAGGACGCCATCCGCACCGCCGATCACGTGGTGGACATCGGCCCCGGTGCCGGTCGCCACGGCGGCCAGGTGGTCGCCCAGGGCACACCGGAAGAAATCGCCGCCAGCGAGGCATCACTCACCGGGGCCTACCTGAGCGGCCGCGAGCGCATCGCCATCCCCGAGGCCACCACCCCGCGCGATCCGAAGCGCCTGCTGGTGCTGCGCGGCGCCTCGGGGCACAACCTCAAGGATGTGGACCTGGAGATCCCGGTCGGCCTGTTCACCTGCGTCACCGGGGTCTCGGGCTCGGGCAAGTCCACGCTCATCAACGACACCCTCTACCCGATCGCCGCCAACCGCCTCAACGGTGCCAACCACGACATCGCGCCCTACCGATCGATCAGCGGGCTCAAGCACCTCGACAAGGTGGTGGACATCGACCAGTCGCCCATCGGCCGCACCCCGCGCTCCAACCCGGCCACCTATACCGGCTTGTTCACCCCCATCCGCGAGCTGTTCGCCGGGGTGCCCGAGGCGCGCTCGCGCGGCTACACCCCGGGGCGCTTCAGCTTCAATGTCAAGGGTGGACGCTGCGAGGCCTGTCGCGGCGACGGGGTGATCAAGGTGGAGATGCACTTCCTGCCCGACATCTACGTGCAGTGCGATGTGTGCAAGGGCCAGCGCTACAACCGCGAGACGCTCGAGATCCGCTACAAGGGCAAGAACATCAACGAAGTGCTGGAAATGACCGTGGAGCAGGCGCTGGAGTTCTTCGACGCGGTGCCGGTCATCCGCCGCAAGCTGCAGACCCTGGTGGACGTGGGACTGAGCTACATCACCCTGGGGCAGAACGCCACCACCCTCTCCGGTGGCGAGGCGCAGCGGGTGAAGCTCTCGCGCGAGCTGTCCAAGCGCGACACCGGCAGCACCCTCTACATCCTCGACGAGCCCACCACCGGCCTGCACTTCCACGACGTCAGGCAACTGCTCGGTGTGCTGCATCGCCTGCGCGACCACGGCAACACCGTGGTGGTCATCGAGCACAACCTGGACGTGATCAAGACCGCCGACTGGATCGTGGACCTCGGTCCCGAGGGCGGCGACGGTGGCGGCGAGATCATCGCCACCGGCACCCCGCGCGAGGTCGCGCAGATGGAACACTCGCATACCGGACGCTTCCTGAGGCCGTTCTTCGAGGGGTGAGGTTTCCTCGGCCGGGCGCCAGGGCTTTTGATGGGCACGGCCCTTCGGACCCTTGCCCATCCTAGCAGCCTGTCGGACTTGACCGTTCGCAGCGAAAATTCGCGGGAGCGGATCAAATGAGTTTATTCGAATGAGGAGAATAGCGGGCCTATTTGACGAATTCGATAAGCTCAGTCGATCACTATCCGCGGATTTACAGCCGGACAGTGTCAAGTCCGACAGGCTGCTAGCAGTGTCGGGTTTGTTGAATGGTGGGTAGGATGGGCAAAGGCGCATCGCGCCGTGCCCATCATTGGGCTGGATCACGAGGAGACAGCGATGAGGAAATGGCACAAGGCACCGGAGGCAATCGCGCGGCTCACCCCCGAGCAGTATCGCGTCACCCAGGAGAACGGCACCGAGTACCCCGGCACGGGCGAGTACCTGCACAACGAGGAACCGGGCATCTACGTGGACGTGGTCTCGGGTGAGCCCCTGTTCCTGTCGATCGACAAGTTCGACTCGGGCTGCGGTTGGCCGAGCTTTGCACGCCCGGCCGAGCCCGACTGCATCGTCGAGCGGCGCGACACCAGCCACGGCATGATGCGCACCGAGGTGCGTTCACGCTACGGCGACAGTCACCTGGGGCATGTCTTTCCCGACGGGCCGCCGGAGCGGGGCGGGCTGCGATATTGCATCAACTCGGCGGGGCTGCGATTCGTGCACCGCGACGACATGGAAGCGGAGGGTTATGGCGACTACCTGCCGCTGCTCGATCGGGCCGCGGACTGAGCCGGGGGGCGGGCCGGCGTGCGATAATGTGCCTTTTCCGTTTCCGGGCAGAGATGTTCAAGCCGCAGAATCGTATCGCCGAGCCCCGCTGGATCGACTGGACGCGCCTGCGTCCCGGCCTCGTGCCGCCCGGAAGTGGCCGCCCGGAAGTGGCCGCCTGGCTGCGTGATCCGGGGTCGCTGACGCGTGCCGTGGTGCAGGCCTGTGCCGGCGATTTCGGGGTGGTGGTGCAGCGTCAGGACTGGGCGCGCGCCCTGCCCAGCGAGCAGCGCTGGCTGGGGGCCTCGCCCGCCGAGCGCTGTCTGGTACGCGAGGTGAAGCTGCGTTGCGACGACACGCCCTGGGTGTTCGCGCGTACCCTGATTCCCGCCACCAGCCTGCGTGGTCCGGCGCGGCGCCTGGCGCGGCTGCGCAGCCGGCCGCTGGGTGCGGTGCTGTTCGCCGACCCGTGCACCCGGCGGCTGGGTGTGCAGCTGGCACGGCTGGATGCCCGCCATGCGCTGTATCATGCGGCCTGTTCGCACCTGGACAAGGACCGTCTCCCGGCGGCCATCTGGGGGCGGCGCACCCGGTTCTCCTATGCGGGCAAGCCCTTGCTGGTGAACGAGATCTTCCTGCCGGCCATCCCGGCACGCACGTCATGAGCGAACAGTACCCGCGCATCGATGCCCTGGAACAGCAACGCCCGGCCTGGCAGCGGCGACTGCGCGCCTACTGGAAGCTGATCCGCGCCGATCGGCCGATCGGCATCTTCCTGTTGCTGTGGCCCGCGCTGTGGGCGTTGTGGATCGCGGGCGAGGGCAACCCGCCCTGGCAGGTGGCGCTGATCTTCGTGCTCGGCACTGTGCTGATGCGCTCGGCCGGCTGCGCCATCAACGACTACGCCGACCGCGATTTCGATGGCCACGTGGAGCGCACCGCCGGCCGCCCCCTGGCCACTGGCCTGATCCGCCCGCGCGAGGCACTGGCGGTGTTCGCGGTGCTGGCGCTGGCCGCCTTCGGGCTGGTGCTGTTCCTCAATCGGCTCACCGTGATGATCTCCTTCGTGGCGGTGACGCTGGCCGCGGTCTATCCGTTCATGAAGCGCTATACCCACCTGCCGCAACTGGTGCTGGGCATGGCCTTCGGTTGGGCGGTGCCCATGGCCTTCACCGCCCTGCATGGCACGGTGCCGCCATTTGCCTGGGAACTGTTCGCCGCCACCGTGATCTGGGCGCTGATCTACGACACCGAGTACGCCATGGTCGATCGCGAGGACGACCTGAGGATCGGCATCAAGTCCAGCGCCATTCTGTTCGGTCGTCATGACCGGCTGATCATCGGCCTGCTGCAGTTGGCGATGCTGGCCCTGCTGTGGGATGTCGGCCGCCGCGCCGGGCTGGGCTGGGGCTGGTGGGGCGGCCTGCTGGCCGGCGCCGGCCTGTTCGCCTGGCAGCAGGTGCTGATCCGCCATCGCGAGCGGCAGGCTTGCTTTCGTGCCTTTCTCAACAACAATGCCTTCGGGCTGGTGTTGTTCCTCGGCCTGTTCCTCGACTACCTGTCGCGTTGATGCGTCGTCTCGCTGTCCTGTTGTGGCTGCTGATCGCCGCTTTGTGGTGGGGCTGGGGCGCCCTGCATGCCCCGCCGGTCGCGCGCGTGCTGGCCGACGGCAGCCGCCTGGACTGGGGCCAATGCTGGTTCGACACGCCTTCCTGGCGGCCGGTGCACTGTGGCTGGCTGCGCCGACCGCGAGAAGGCATTGCCCTGCCGGTGGTCTACCTGCCGGCCTTCTTCTGGCAGCGACGGCAATCGCCGGTGCTGTACGTCTCCGGCGGGCCGGGTGGGGCCACCGGCCTGGACGACGAGGTGATGCCGGCCTGGCTGAACTGGCTGGACGAGGTCGACTGGGCGGCTGATGTGATCCTCTACGACCAGCGCGGGGTGGGGCGCAGCCGGCCGGCCGTCGACTGTCCGGAGGTGCGCGCCGAGCAGCGCGCGCTGCTCGACAGTCAGGCGCCGCAGGAACAGCAATACCGGCGCCTGCAAGACGCGCGTCGCGCCTGCCGCGACCGCCTGCTGGCCGAGGGGGTCGACCTGACCGCTTTCCACACCCCGGCGAACGCCGACGATGCGCTGGCGCTGGTCGGTGCCCTGGGGCTGTCGCGCTGGCGCCTGTACGGGGTCTCCTATGGCACCCGGGTGGCGCTGGAGATACTGCGCCGCGCCCCGACCGGGCTGGAGGCGGCGGTGCTCGATTCGGTCTATCCGCCACCGATGCACCCCGAGGCGCAGGATGCCTGGCTGCTGGCGCGCGCCCTGCACCTGGCGACCGTGGTGTGCGAGCGCCTGGGTTGCGAGGCGCCGGCCATGCGCCTGCGCGCCGATCTCGAGCAGGCCATGGCACGCCTGCGCAGCCGGCCGCTGCGGCTCACCCTGCGCGACCCGGCAGGCGGGGCGCCGCTGACCCTGTCGCTCGACGATGCCGACCTGGCCTGGCTGATCTTCGATGCCGAATACCAGTGGAGCGACCTGGAACGCCTGCCCGGCCTGCTCGCCGAACTGGCGGACGGTCGTGCGGGGCCGATCACCCGCGCGCTGGCGCAGGGCTCGCTGGAGGGCCTGCTGGGCGAAGGCATGAGCGAAGCGGTGGCCGATTCGGTAGACTGCTCGGACAATCCCCCGTTGTCCGCGGCGGCGTTCCGGCGCTCGCTGCGGCGCTACCCGGCGGTGGCGGCGATCAAGGCCCTGGACTGGCGTTACAGTCCCTGCCGCATCTGGCCGCGCGCGCCGGTGGCCACGGCCTTCGCACGCCCGGTGCACAGCCGGCTGCCGGTGCTGTTGCTTGCCGGCGAATTCGACCCGGTGACGCCGCCGCAATGGGCCGAGGCGGCGGCGCGTACCCTGTCGCGCGGCGAGGTGCTGATCTTTCTCGGCATCGGTCACGGGGTGCTCGACTCCGATGCCTGCGCGCTCGAGGTGGTGCGTGCGTTCTGGGCCTCGCCGGAGGCACCAGCGGTGCCCGTCTGTCTGGCACCGTGACCGGCGCGCTTGATTTATCGGCGGCATGCCGGTAAAACCCTGCGCCTTGGATCAATCACATCTGGAGTAGCGTCGCATGGCCGTGGAGCTTCCACCCGACTATCGTCCGAGCCCCGACGAGGAATACATGAACCCCATGCAGCTGGAGTACTTCCGGCGCAAGCTGCTGGCCTGGCGGGACGAGCTGATGCAGGAGGCCCAGGAGACGCTGGACAACCTGCGTGACGAGTCCTACCAGGATGTTGGCGACGAGGCGGACCGCGCCAGCCGCGAGAGCGAGCACGGTCTCGAGCTGCGCACCCGCGACCGCTACCGCAAGCTGCTGCGCAAGATCGAGCAGGCGCTCGAGCGCATCGATGATGGTTCCTATGGCTACTGCGAGGACACCGGCGAGCCGATCGGCATCAAGCGCCTCGAGGCGCGGCCCATCGCCACCCTGAGCATCGATGCCCAGGAACGCCGCGAGATGAAGGAAAAGGTGCTCGCCGACCGGTAGCCCGAATATTTCACCAGCCGAACAACGCTTCAGTCCATAAGATACTGATTGAACAGAAATGGCAATGAGGAAGGCCAGTCGTCGGTTGCGGTTTGTTCCCGGCGTTGTTCTATCCCGATTCCGGCGGTTTCTCGCTCACTGTGGCTTGGTTTTCACTCACGATAGCGCGGGCTATCGCTTTCGCTCCAAACCGGCACCACAGTGGCTGCGAATCCCGCCGGCTCTCGGGATGCTGGTGAATTTTCGGGCTAGCCTGGAAAACGGCTTTCATCCCCTACCGCCACGCGAGGGGGAAGCCCTGTGTATCCCTTCAGACCTTCCCGCGCGCGGGGGATTGATCAGACGTTCCTCGAGTGTGGTGGCGGGGTGCGTGCCACCGCCCAGATCTCTACCCATTCCGCCCCTGCGCGCTTGAGCGCCACCGCGGCCGCGCGCGCCGTGGCCCCGGTGGTCATGACATCGTCGATCAGTGCCACCCGTGCCGGTGGTGTGCTGCCCTGCCAGGCGAAGGCCCCGCGCAGGTTGCGCAGGCGCTCGCGGCGTGAACTGGTGTGCTGGGTTGGCGCGGTGCGTATGCGCTGCAGCGAGTGGCTGTCCCAGGGGGTGTCATGTGCCCCGGCCACGACCCGGCACAGTTCCGCGGCCTGATTGAAGCCACGCTCGCGCAGGCGCGCCGGGTGCAGGGGGACCGGGAACAGGCAATCGACGGTCCGCCCCGCCACCGCGTTCGCCAGCAGTTGGCCCAGCAGTGTGCCTGCCGCGAGATCGTGCCGGAACTTGAGCGCGCCGATCAGGCGGTCGATGGGCGGGGCATAGCGAAAGGGCATCAGCGCCTGGTCGAAGGGCGGCGGGTCGGCCAGGCAGGTGCCGCACAATGTGCCTTCTTCGGCGCTCGCCAGCGGCAGGCCGCAGTGTGTACAGGCGGCACCCAGCCAGGGCAGGTCGCGCGCGCAGGCCGGGCACAGGGCGGCAACGGCCGTTGCCGGCGCCTGGCACAGGTGGCAACGGGGGGCGGGCAGCAGGTTCTGGACAATCCTTGTCCACATGTCGACTTCCATGGGCTTCCCAGGTTGACAAGGGCGCAGGCGGGGCCAAGAATGCCCGGCTGATCCCTTGCATCCGGAGTCTCGACCCATGGATCCCGACCGTCAAGACGGCGCGCGCGTCATCAAGGCCGCGTCTTCCCGCTTTGCCGCCATGCAGATGGATATCGGCAACATTGTCAGCATGTTGCTGCCGCCCCTGCCGCTGCTGTGGTTCGGTGCCTCCATGCTGGTGTATGCCATGCACCGTCACCACCCCGATCCCCGGGTCGGCGAGTACACTCGCTGGGCGGGCTATCGCTTCTACGCGGTGATGGGCCTGATCATCCCGGTCGGTACCTTCTTTCCGGGGGATGCCAAGATCGCCTGGCTGGTCGCCTGGATCGTGGGCATCCTCGTCATCGTGCCCTGGTCGGCCTGGTCCATCCTGCGCGCGCGCCGCGAGGACTGGCACGACATCGTGCTCCCACCGCCCGAAGAAGACGCAGCCGAGGAGGTGCCCGAACATGTCTGAGTCTGTCATCCGCCACGACTGGCAACTGGACGAGATCGAGGCGCTGTTCGCGCTGCCGTTCAACGACCTGCTGTTCCGCGCCCAGCAGGTGCACCGCCAGCACTTCGATCCCAACGAGGTGCAGGTGAGCACCCTGCTGTCGATCAAGACGGGCGCCTGTCCGGAGGACTGCGGCTACTGCTCGCAGAGTGCGCGCCACGACACCGGCCTGGAGCGCGAGCGCCTGCTGCCGCTCGAGGAAGTGGTGGCCGCGGCGAAGGCAGCGCGCGAGAAGGGGGCGACCCGCTTCTGCATGGGCGCGGCCTGGCGCAATCCCACCGACCGGAATCTCGAGCGGGTGATCGAGATGATCCAGGCGGTGCGTGCGCTGGGCATGGAGACCTGCGTCACCCTGGGCATGCTCAGTGCAGAGCAGGCGGCACGCCTGCGCGAGGCCGGGCTGGACTACTACAATCACAATCTCGACACCTCGCCGGAGTTCTACGGCAACGTGATTACCACCCGCACTTTCGAGGATCGCATCGAGACCCTGAAGCACGTGCGCGAGGCGGGTATCAATGTCTGCGCCGGCGGCATCCTCGGCATGGGCGAGGCCCCGCGTGACCGCGCGCGCATGCTGCAGGAGCTGGCCAACCTGTCCGAGCACCCGCAGTCGGTGCCGATCAACATGCTGGTGCAGGTCGAGGGCACGCCGCTGTTCGGCGTGGACGGCATCGACCCGCTGGACTTCGTACGCAACATTGCGGTGGCGCGCATCCTGATGCCCAGGTCGCATGTGCGGCTCTCGGCCGGGCGCACTGACATGAGCGACGAGCTGCAGGCCCTGTGTTTCCTGGCCGGGGCCAACTCCATCTTCTACGGCGAGCGTCTGCTGACCACCGACAACCCCGACGCCGACCACGACCACCGCCTGTTCGAACGCCTGGGACTCCGCGCGCAGGCAGCGCCGGCGGACGAGCAGAAGGTTTGCTGCGGCGCCTGATCCCATGCACCCGTTCGAGGGACTGGCCGAGGCGCTGGCCGAACGCGAGGCCGCCGGCCTGTACCGCCGCCGCCGCGTGATCGAGGGTGCGCAGGGTCCGCGCTTGCACGTGCACGGGCGCGAGCTGTTGGCCTTCTGCAGCAACGACTACCTGGGCCTGGCGGGCGACCCGCGCCTGGCCGAGGCGCTGGCCCGCGGGGCACGCGAGATGGGCACCGGCAGCGGGGCAGCGCACCTGGTCAGCGGACATCACCGCGCCCATCACGCGCTGGAGGAAGAACTGGCCGCCTTCGTGGGTGCCGAGCGCGCGCTGCTGTTCTCCACCGGCTACATGGCCAATCTCGGGGTGATCCCGGCCCTGCTCGGGCGCGGTGACACCGTCATCGAGGACCGCCTCAACCATGCCTCGCTGATCGACGGGGCGCGCCTGAGCGGGGCGCGCCTGCGGCGCTGGCCGCATGGTGATCTCGCGGGTCTGCAACGTCAGCTCGGGCACGCCTCGGGAAGGGTCCTGGTAGCGGTGGACGCGGTGTTCAGCATGGACGGCGACCGCGCCCCGCTGGGCGAGCTGGCACGGCTGGTCGCGCAGCACGAGGCGGCGCTGATGATCGACGATGCCCATGGCTTCGGGGTGCTCGGCCCGCTGGGACGGGGGAGTCTGGCCGCGGCCGGGCTGGGCTTCGATGCGGTACCGCTCTACATGGCCACTCTGGGAAAGGCGCTCGGCGTGGCCGGGGCCTTCGTGGCGGGCAGCGAGCTGCTGGTCGAGACCCTGATCCAGCGTGCCCGTCCCTATGTTTATACGACTGCCATGCCGCCGGCGCTGGCCGAGGCGACCCGCGCCGCCCTGCGCATCGCCGCCGAGGAGGACTGGCGGCGCGAGCGCCTGCGCGCGCTGACCGAGCGTTTCCGGCGCGAGGCGGCGGGGCTGGGGCTGTGCCTGGCAGACTCGGATACTCCCATCCAGCCGCTGTTGCTGGGCGATGCCGCCACCGCTCTGCGCTGGAGCGAGGCGCTGGCCATGCGCGGCATCCTGGTGCCGGCGATTCGTCCGCCCACCGTGCCCGAGGGCAGCGCCCGGCTGCGCATCACCTTCTCGGCCGCGCACGAAGAGGCCGATCTGGATCACCTGCTCGAGGCGCTGGATTCGGTGCGCCGGGAGGCGGCATGAGGCTCTGGCATGTCACCGAGGGCGGTGGTCCGCCGCTGCTGTTGCTGCACGGCTGGGGACTGCACGCCGGGGTCTGGGAGCCGCTGCTGCCGGCGCTTTACGAGCGTTTCGCGATCACTCGAATCGAGCTGCCAGGACACGGCGAGAGCGCGCCGCCGGCCAGCGCGCGCCTGGCCGACTGGGCCGAGGCGGTGCTGGCGGTGGCACCGCCGCGGGCGCACTGGCTGGGCTGGTCGCTGGGTGGGCTGGTGGCACAGCAGGCGGCGCTGCTCGCGCCCGAACGCATCGAGCGCCTGTCGCTGGTGGCCAGCACGCCGCGTTTCGTGCAGGACGCCGACTGGGCCTGTGCCATGCCGCGCGCCACTTTCGAGCAGTTCGCCGCCGCTCTGGGCGACGACATGCCGGGCACCCTGCGGCGCTTCCTGGCATTGCAGGTGCGTGGCGCGGAGCACGCGCGCGACACCCTGCGCACGCTGGACGCCGCGCTGGCGCGCCGCCCGGCCGCAGTCCCTGCCGGGCTGGAGGCCGGACTCGCCCTGTTGCTCGAGAGCGACCTGCGCGCCGACTGGGCACGCCTGTCGGCCCCGCTGCGGCTGTTGCTGGGGCAGCGCGACACCCTGGTGCCGGCGGCGCTGGCCGAGGCCGTGCCGGCGCTGCGCGGCGACGCGAGCGTGCGGGTGCTGGCCGGTGCCGGGCATGCGCCCTTCCTGTCGCACCAGGCAGCCTTCCTGGAGTGGCTGGCCGATGACTGAGTTTCGTATCGACAAGCGCCAGGCACGGCGTACCTTCTCGCGCGCCGCCGGCAGCTACGATGCCCACGCGGTGCTGCAGCACGAGATCGCCGATCGTCTGCTCGAGCGCCTGGACTACGTGAAGCTGCGACCGCGTCGCATTCTCGATCTCGGCTGCGGTACCGGTCGTGCCAGCGCGGCGCTGCTGCGGCGTTATCCCGGTGCCGAGGTGGTGGCGCTGGACTTCGCTCTGCCCATGCTGGCGCAGGCACGGCGCCGGGGGCGCTGGCTGCGGCGGCCGCGCGCTGTCTGCGGTGACATGGACTGCCTGCCGCTGGCCGCGCAGTGCTTCGACCTGGTGTTCTCCAGTGCGGCCATCCAGTGGAGCGCCGATCCGGCCGGCGCCATCCGCGAGATGCACCGGGTGTTGCGCCCGGGTGGCCTGCTGATGTTTACCAGCTTTGGCCCCGACACCTTGCGCGAGCTGCGCATCGCCTGGGCCGAGGTGGATGGCGCGGTGCATGCGCACGACTTCATCGACATGCACGACTATGGTGACATGCTGGTGGCCGCGGGGCTGGCCGATCCGGTGATGGACGTGGAGCGGCTGACCCTCACCTATGCCGATGCGCGCGGCCTGCTGCGCGATCTGAAGGCCATTGGCGCCAACAATGCCGCGGCCGGTCGCGCGCGCGGGCTCACCGGGCCTGCGCGGCTGCGCGCCTTCGAGCGCGCCTACGAACGCTTTCGCGATGCCGAAGGCCGCCTGCCGGCCAGCTACGAGGTGATCTACGGTCATGCCTGGGGCGCGGAGCAGCGCCGCGAGGGCGAGGCCGTGCTGGTCTCTCCCGAGGTATTGCGGCGGCGATGAAGGGCCTGTTTCTCACCGGCACCGACACCGACTGTGGCAAGACCCGGGTGGCCGTGGCCCTGGCCCATGCGCTGCGCGCCGCGGGTTACCGGGTCGCGCCGTTCAAGCCGGTGGCCGCCGGGGCCGAGCGCAGGTCTGCGGGACTGCGCAATGCCGACGCCGAGACCCTGATCGCCGCCTGCGGCGGGGGCTGGGACTACGGTCTGGTCAATCCGTATTGCTTCGCGCCGCCCGTCTCGCCGCATCTGGCCGCGGCCGAGGCGGGAGAGGTGGTCGATGCGACCGTGCTGCGGGGGGCCGCCGAGCAACTGGCGGCACAGGCCGACCTGCTGCTGGTCGAGGGCGCGGGCGGTTGGCTGGCGCCGCTGGGGTCGGGGATCAACATCGAGGACCTGGCGCTGGCGCTGGGCCTGCCGGTGGTGCTGGTGGTGGGGCTGCGCCTGGGGTGCCTGAACCATGCGCAACTCAGTGCCGATCGCATCCGCCGCAGTGGTGCGGGCCTGGCTGGCTGGATCGGTTCGATGGTCGATCCGGGCATGGCGCGGTGCGAGGAGAACATCGCCACCCTGCGGGACTTGCTCCCGGCGCCCTGTCTGGGCATCCTTCCGCCGCTGGCGCCAGGCGAGAGTGGCGCGCGGCACGTGGTCATCGAACGACTCGAGACGGCTCTGTAGCATTTTCCCCGTGCGTGGGTGCAGTCATGGCCCGGCGGACACGTGAGGAGATCGAACAGCAGATCGTCGAGGGCCTGGCGGGCCCCGGCTGGGTAGTGATCGACGACTTCCTGGAACCCGACCTGTGGCGTGCGCTGGCGCGTGGTGCCTGGCATGCCGAGGGCGGTGGCGGCTTTCGTGCGGCCGGCATCGGCCGGGAAGGGCGGCTTGCCGCGGCAGTGCGTGGCGACCGCATCCGCTGGCTGGAGAGCCGCCCCGCCGAGCGTCACGAGCGGTGTTTTCTGCAGCGCGTCGAGTCGCTGCGCCTCGCGATCAATCGCCGGCTCTGGTTCGGCCTGCTCGATTTCGAAACGCATTACGCCCTGTATCCGCCGGGTGCGGCCTATGCCCGGCACCTGGATCGTCCGGCGGGCCGGCCGGAGCGCACGGTGACCCTCATCTGCTACCTGAACGAGGACTGGCGCGAAGGCGAGGGCGGCGCCTTGCGGCTGTACCTGGCCGATGGCGGGCATCGGGACCTGTTGCCGCTGGGTGGCCGTGCCGTGGTGTTCCTGAGCGAGTGCTTCGAGCACGAGGTACTGCCCGCGAACCGGCCCCGCCTGGCGCTCACCGGCTGGTACCGGCAGCGGGTGCATGGGAATGTCATGGTTTGAGTGGCGGTGGGGGAAGGTGCCGCGTGTGTCTTGCATGACGGAACCTCGGCACAAGTCATGAAACCTGATCTCACCACCGAAATGCGTGCTCTACGCAGTCTGTCTTCGCAGTAGCAGGCTATTCCATGCCATTGGCGCCTTGAACCGACGCAAATCGGTTGGTGATCTCGTCGCTCGATGCCGGTTTGGAAGTCCCCGAGGAAAGGGAGTGGAATATCATAATGTTTGAATATTAAATATTTGATTGACTTTTTATAAAAAATACTTGTGCCGTTTCATTAATAAATTAACTTGCCCTCCTGTTCCGGTCTCTATAGGCTGCATGCTCGAACCCAGACCGGTTTCTGGTTGGTCCTCTCTTCGAAGCTGTATTGAAGGCCGCTCCGGCCTGGCAGTAACACCAATTAAATAAGTACAACCGTCGGTAGTTCCGTCTGTGGCGTGTGGCGGACCGATGGCATCAGTCATAACAGGGTGAGATACAGCTTCATGCTCAGCACCTATTGCACGCCAGGCCGTGCCGAGTGCCAGGTCGTCATCCGTCCCAACCGGTCGTTGACCTGGCGCCAGTCCCTGTTTTTCATCGGCCTCGTTTCCCTGTTGTTGTTCACCGTGTCTGGCGTGTTCGCCTCTCTGGGCTATTGGCTGGTACTGCCATTTGCCGGTCTGGAGGTGCTTGCGCTGCTGGCAGCCACCTGGTGGGTCGCCGAGCGCGGCATGGACTGTGAAATGGTCTGGCTGAATGCCACCGAAGTGCGTGTGGACAAGGGGCGCAGGGCCTGTTCGCGTCTCACGAGTCGAAAGTGTTTCCCCCGGGCCTGGGTGCGCATCGAGCTACGCCGCAGGTCCGGCTGGTATCCGCTCCAGCTGTTGATCGGTGCGTCCGGCGTCTGGGTGGAGCTCGGGGCCTTTCTCGCCGACGGCGAGAAGCAGAGCCTGGCCAACGAATTGAACCGGCTGCTGTCCAGCGCCTGAAGCAGGGCCGTTGCCGGCGTCATTCGATGCAGTACAACGATAACCATCAAAGCAGAGTGGGAGAGCAAGCAGTGAGAGTGAAAAGAAGTGTTGGGAGGAGGGTGCTGCCGGCCATGCTTGCATTGGCCGCTGGGCCTGTGTTGGCGGACTGGAGTCTGCTGAACATGCGTGAAGGGGTTACCAGCACCAGTCGCGCGGTGCATGACCTGCACATGATCATCCTCTGGGTCTGCGTGGTGATCGGCATCGTGGTGTTCGGTGCCATGATCTACGCCATGCTCAGGCATCGCAAGTCGAAGGGAGCCGTTGCTGCGCAGTTCCACGAGAGCACCACCATGGAGGTCATTTGGACGATCATTCCGATCGTGATCCTGGTGAGCATGGCGATCCCGGCGACCAAGACGCTGCTCGCCATGGAAGATACCAGCGAGGCCGACATGACCGTCAAGGTCACCGGCATCCAGTGGAAGTGGAAATATGACTACATCGACGGTGAGGCCGCCGGTATCTCTCTCATCAGTTCATTGCATCCCGACCACAATAACGCCCGCTTGCGCGGTGCGAGCGGGAGCGCCGAGAACCTGCGCGAGCAGTTCGGCGATACCTATCTGCGTGAGGTGGACAATCCGCTGGTCATTCCCACCGGCAAGAAGGTGCGCTTCCTGCTCACCGCGGCCGATGTGATCCATTCCTGGTGGGTGCCCGATCTGGGCTGGAAGAAGGATGCCATCCCCGGCTTCGTCAACGAGAGCTGGACTCGGGTGGACAAGCCCGGGGTGTACCGGGGCAAGTGCGCCGAGCTGTGTGGCAAGGACCACGGCTTCATGCCCATCGTGGTGGTGGCCATGGCGCCGGACGACTACAAGGCCTGGGTGGCGCAGCAGAAGGGCAATGCGGCACAGGCCGCCGCGGCCGCCGACAGGACCTGGAGCAAGGAAGACCTGATCGCCCGCGGCGAAAACGTCTACCGCACCAACTGTGCGGCTTGTCACCAGGTCAGCGGCAAGGGGCTTCCGCCAGCCTTCCCGGCGCTGGCCGGCAGCCCCATCTCGAATGGCAGCGATGCCAGCAAGCATATCGAGACGGTGATGAACGGTCGTCCGGGCACCGCGATGGCTGCCTCAAGGGGCTGCTCAACGACGTGGACCTGGCCGCTGTCATCACCTATGAGCGCAATGCCTGGGGCAACAACGGCGGTATCGTGCAACCCGCCGAGATCAAGGCCGCCCGATAAGCAAGACGGAGAGAGCACAGATGAGTACCGCAACTGCAACGCACGACGAACATCACGACCACGGCCCCGCCAAGGGCCTGATGCGCTGGATCACGACGACCAACCACAAGGACATCGGGACCCTTTACCTGGTGTTCGCGCTGATCATGTTCTTCATCGGCGGCGCCATGGCCATGGTGATCCGCGCCGGGCTGTTCCAGCCCGGCATGCAACTGGTCGATCCCCAGTTCTTCAACTCCATGACCACGGTGCACGCCCTGGTGATGATCTTCGGCGCGGTGATGCCGGCGTTCACTGGGCTGGCCAACTGGCTGATCCCGATGATGATCGGCGCGCCCGACATGGCCTTGCCCAGGATGAACAACCTGTCGTTCTGGATACTGCCGTTCGCCTTTACCCTGTTGCTGTCTACCTTCTTCATGGAGGGGGGTGGCCCCGCCGGCGGCTGGACCCTCTATCCGCCGCTGTCGTTGCAGATGGGTGATGGCTTTCCGTTCATGATCTTTGCCATCCACCTGGCTGGTATCAGCTCGATCATGGGTTCGATCAACGTGATCGTCACCATCCTCAACATGCGCGCACCGGGCATGACCCTGATGAAGATGCCGCTGTTCGTGTGGACCTGGCTGATCACCGCCTACCTGCTGATTGCCACCATGCCGGTGCTGGCCGGGGCAGTGACCATGCTGCTGACCGACAAGTTTGCCGGTACCAGCTTCTTCAACGCGGCGGGTGGTGGCGACCCGGTGATGTACCAGCACATCTTCTGGTTCTTCGGGCATCCCGAGGTGTACATCCTGATCCTGCCGGCCTTTGGCATCATCTCGGCGATCGTGCCCACCTTCGCGCGCAAGCCGCTGTTCGGCTACAGCTCCATGGTGTATGCCACCGCTTCGATCGCCTTCCTCTCGTTCATCGTCTGGGCGCACCACATGTTCACCGTGGGCATGCCCGTGGTAGGCGAGCTGTTCTTCATGTATGCCACCATGATGATCGCGGTGCCCACCGGAGTGAAGGTGTTCAACTGGGTATCCACCATGTGGAAGGGGGCCATGACCTTCGAGACCCCCATGCTGTTTGCCATCGGCTTCATCATGATGTTCACCATCGGTGGTTTTTCTGGCCTGATGCTGGCCATCGCGCCAGCGGACTTCCAGTACCACGATACCTATTTCGTGGTGGCGCACTTCCATTACGTGCTGGTGACCGGTGCCACCTACTACTGGCTGCCGAAGTGGACCGGCAAGATGTATGACGAGCGCCTGGGCAAGATCCACTTCTGGCTCTCCACCATCTCGGTCAACGTGCTGTTCTTTCCGCAGCACTTCCTGGGGCTGGCCGGGATGCCACGCCGTATCCCGGATTACTCGGTGCAGTTCGCTGACTGGAACATGGTCTCGTCCATCGGTGGTTTCGTGTTCGGTGCCTCGCAGCTGCTGTTCCTCTGGGTGGTGATCAAGACCGTCCGCGGAGGCGAGAAGGCAACCGACCGGGTATGGGAGGGCGCGAACGGTCTGGAGTGGACCCTGCCATCGCCGCCGCCCTATCACAGCTTCACCGAAGCGCCTGTCATCAAGTAAACGAGGTCTAAGGCCTGCCCGGGGGCAGGCCGGTCGAACAGGAGATCGAGTCATGCGGGAGCAGACGGCAGACAAGGGAAAGGCCAATGTGCGCCTGGCCATCTTTCTCGGCGTGGTGGCCTTCGGGCTGTTCCTCGCCGGCATGTACATGGCTGTGAAGAAGGCGGGTTGAGGAATGACGGACGAAGACAGGAATCGGCGTTCGGTCAGGCGTATCGCCCTGGTCGTCATTGCCATGTTCGGCTTCGGCTACCTGCTGGTGCCGCTGTACGACGTGTTCTGCGAGATCACCGGGCTCAACGGCAAGACCGGCCGTATCAATGAGGCCGAGGTGGCGGCGAGCTACCGGCCCGATCCTTCGCGGACCCTGACCATCCAGTTCGTCGCCAGCAACAGTGCCGACATGCCGTGGGACTTCCGGCCCGCCGTGGCCACCATGGAGGTGCATCCGGGGCAGCTGTATGCCACCTACTTCGTGGCGGCCAATCGTACCGGGCAGCGCATGGTGGCGCAGGCCATCCCCAGCATGGCCCCGACCCGGGCGGCACGCTACTTCAACAAGACGGAATGTTTCTGTTTCAACCAGCAACCGCTCGAGGCCGGCGAGGAAAAGCAGATGCCCTTGCGTTTCATCGTCGATCCCAGGCTGCCGAAGGACATCAAGACCCTGACCCTGGCCTATTCCCTGTTCGACGTGTCCGGGCGCACGGCCAGCAGGTGACCACGAATCGACCACCGGAAAAGACAACCAGCACAGACATCAAAGGGGAGAGAGGATGACACATACCGCAAACGACTATTACGTGCCGCACGGCAGCTACTGGCCTATCGTGGCGGCCATCGCCATGTTCATCACGGTGATCGGTGCGGCCCTCTGGTTCAACGGCGAGTTGAACGGTCGCATGGTGCTGTTCATTGGCCTGGGTCTGATTGCCTTCATGATGTTCGGTTGGTTCGGCACCGTGATCCGCGAGAATCTCAAGGGGGTGTACAACGAACAGGTGGATCGCTCCTTCCGCCAGGGCATGATGTGGTTCACCTTCTCCGAGGTGATGTTCTTCGCCGCCTTCTTCGGCGCCCTGTTCTATGCGCGGGTGCTGTCGGTGCCCTGGTTGCTGGGCATGGACTCGGGCTTTACCACGCACGAAGTGCTCTGGCAGGGCTTCAGCGAGGCCTGGCCGACCAACGGGCCCGGTGATGTCGGTGGCGAGTTCGAGCCCATGGGCCCCTGGGGGATTCCGGCGCTCAACACCCTGCTGTTGCTGAGTTCGGGTGTGACCATCACCCTGTCACACTGGGCGTTGAAGGCGGGCGATCGCGGCAAGAGTGTGCTGTGGCTGATCGCCACCGTGCTGCTGGGTTTGACCTTCCTCGGTTTCCAGGCCTACGAATACATCCACGCTTACACCGAGATGGATCTGACCCTGGCCTCCGGTATCTATGGTTCCACCTTTTTCATGCTCACCGGCTTCCACGGCATGCATGTGACCATCGGCACCATCATGCTGATCGTCATTGCCCTGCGTGCGGCGAAGGGGCACTTCACGGCCGACGATCACTTCGCCTTCG
Source organism: endosymbiont of unidentified scaly snail isolate Monju (assembly GCF_000801295.1). Classification (NCBI taxonomy): domain Bacteria; kingdom Pseudomonadati; phylum Pseudomonadota; class Gammaproteobacteria; species endosymbiont of unidentified scaly snail isolate Monju. The sequence goes on from NZ_AP012978.1 coordinate 253,289, forward strand.
AGGGCGTGGCCTGGTATTGGCACTTCGTGGACGTGGTCTGGCTGGGGCTGTTCATCTTCGTCTACGTGTTGTGAGGACTCAGCGCCATGAGGAACAGGAACAGACCCAGCGAGAGGCCGATGCGGAAGCTCAATGCCTTGACGGTGCGCTTGGACGACCCCTTGTCCTTGACCAGGTAGTAGAGGCCAGAGGCCAGACTGAGCAGGATGCCCGCGAAGATGGAGATGATGAGAATCCTGATCCACATGGCGGTGGTCTCCATGAACCCTGCGTGGGCTCTGGTGAATGGCAGTGAGTGAAGTTCGACAGTATAGCAGCGCAGAGGGGGTCGGCCGTTTGAGGATCGGACGCTATCAGTTTCGTCCCGGGGTGGTTCCCAGCCTGGTGTTCCTGGTGTTGATGGCCCTGCTGCTCTCGCTGGCCAACTGGCAATGGCATCGTGCGGGTGAAAAGCAGCGGCTGCTCGAGGCGCGCGAGGCGCACCGCCAGGCGCCCCCTCTGGTACTGGACCGGGAGCTACCGGACGCTGTGTCCGACCGTTTTCGTCCCGCCCTGGCCCGGGGGCACTACCTGGCGGATCAGCAGTGGCTGCTGGACAACCGGGTATACCGGGGGCAGGCCGGTTATCACGTGTTCAGCCTGTTCCGTACCACCAGCGGCCGGCAGTTGCTTGTCAACCGAGGCTGGGTGCCCGTGGGGCATGACCGGGAGTTTCTGCCTGAATTGCCCTTGCCGGTCGGCGAAGTGGTTTTGCGCGGGCGCCTGGACCGCCCCGAGTCGGTCGGTCTGGTGATGGGCACGCCGCCGCTCGAAAGCCTGGAACGGCGAGTGGTGTTGCAGAGCCTGGATGTCGCGGCGCTGTCGGCTGCTCGTGGCCTTGGCCTGATGTCGTTGACCCTGGTGCTCGACGAGAGGCAACCGGGCGCCTTGCAATACGACTGGGCGCCGGTGGCGGAAATGGGGCCAGAGCGGCACCTGGGGTATGCCGTGCAGTGGCTGGCCCTGGCCGTGGCGCTGTTGATCATCTATGTCGGGGTCAATACCCGGCGCATCGAACCGAAGGAGGACTGAGTGGAGCAGGTGTTGGCAGTATCCCGCAGGGGGCGACGACAGTTCCTGATGATCGTCGGATTGTTTCTGTTGCCGCCGCTGGCCGCCTGGCTTGCATGGGACTACTTGAGCAGTCACGGGGTGACGGCCACCACCAACAACGGGGAGCTGATCTCGCCGGCACGACCGGTGGACCTGTCGCACCTCGATTATGCGGACGGGCAGTCTTTCGGTGACCTGAAGGGGCGCTGGGTGTTCGTGGTGTTCTCCGGTGCCGCCTGTGATGCGCTCTGCGAGAGGCAGCTCTACCTGACCCGGCAGGTGCGCATCGGCGTCAACAAGGACCTGCCGCGCGTGCGTCGTCTGCTGGTGGTGCGCGGAGGCGAAGCGGTGGCGATGCGCAAGGCGCTGGAGCCCGCGCACCCCGACCTGGTGGTGGCCGGCGGAGCCGAGACGGCGTTGCTCTCGGCCTTTCGGGGGGAAGGGTTCGCGCCCGATGGCTCGCGCTTCTTCCTGGTCGATCCGCTGGGCAACCTGATGATGTTCTACACCCTCGACGAGCAGGGCAATGGCGTGGCCCAGGGCTAGGGCATGCTCAAGGACCTGCAGAAGCTACTCAAGGTGTCGCAGATCGGATGAACGCCGTTGCTGCCACCCTGGTGCTGGCCTTCTGTGTGATCGTGCTGGGAGCCTATACCCGGCTGTCGGATGCCGGCCTGGGCTGTCCCGACTGGCCGACCTGCTATGGCCATCTCACCGTGCCCGACAGCCCCGAGGCGGTGGAACAGAAACACTACCTCGACCAGCGCCCGCTGGAGCCGGCCAAGGGCTGGGCGGAGATGATCCACCGCTATTTCGCCGGCACGCTCGGCTTGTTCATCCTGGTGATCACGGTATGGTCGTGGCGCCTGCGGCGTCACCATCCCGACCAACCCCTGCTGCTGCTGGGCGTGGTGATCTTCCAGGCCCTGCTCGGCATGTGGACCGTGACGCTGCTGCTCAAGCCTCTCTGGTGGTCATGGGGCACCTGCTGGGCGGGTTCACCACCCTGGGGCTGTTGTTCCTGTTGCTGCGCATCACCGGCAGGCGGCTGGGGTTCGGTCCGCGCGGTCGGGTATTGGCATCGATCGCGCTGGTCGTGCTGGTGACCCAGATCGCGCTGGGTGGCTGGACCAGCACCAACTACGCGGCCCTGTCCTGTACCGATTTTCCGACCTGCCAGGGCAGCTGGTGGCCCGAGATGGATTTCTCCGAGGCCTTCGTCATGTGGCGCGGGCTGGGCATCAACTACGAGTATGGCGTGCTGGAGCACCCGGCGCGCACCGCCATCCACGTGACTCACCGGTTCGGCGCGCTGACCACCCTGCTGGTGGTGGGTGGCTTCGCCCTGTACCTGCTTGGCCGGGGTGGCCCGGCACGTCGTGCCGGCATTCCGGTGCTGTTGTTGCTGGTGCTGCAGATCGGGTTGGGCATCGGCAACGTCCTGTTGCATCTGCCCTTGCCGGTGGCGGTGGCACACAATGCGGTGGCAGCCCTGCTGCTGCTTTCACTCATCAATGCGAGCTATCTGTTATGGCGTCGACATTACTGAATACCCGGGAAGGGCTCCTTGCCGACTGGCGTGACTATCTCGAGCTGTGCAAGCCCAAGGTGGTGCTGCTGATCGTGTTCACCGCCGTGGTGGGCATGCTGCTGGCCAGTCCCGGCCTGCCACCATTGACCGTGTTGCTCGCTGCGACATCCGGCATCGGCCTGGCCGCGGCTTCGGCCGCGGCGATCAATCACGTGGTGGACCGGCGCATCGATGCCATCATGGGGCGCACGCACGGACGCCCCCTGCCCAAGGGGTCGGTAACACCGCGGCAGGCGCTGGTCTTCGCCTTTGTGATCGGGGGGCTGGCGATGGTCCTGCTGGTCGCCTGGGTCAATGTGCTCACTGCCGCACTGACCTTCGGGTCACTGATCGGCTACGCGGTGATCTACACCATGTACCTGAAGCGCGCCACGCCACAGAATATCGTCATCGGTGGTGCCGCGGGGGCTGCGCCGCCCCTGCTGGGCTGGGCGGCGGTGACCGGCAGTGTCGATCCTGGCGCCATGCTGCTGTTCCTGATCATCTTCACCTGGACGCCACCACACTTCTGGGCGTTGGTCATCCACCGGACCGAGGAGTACCGCAAGGTGGACATGCCCATGCTGCCGGTGACGCATGGCAAGGACTACACTCGCCTGCAGATCCTGCTCTATACGGTGCTGCTGTTCGTGGTCACCCTGCTGCCGTTCAGCTATGGCATGAGCGGCATACCCTACCTCGCGGGAGTGCTGCCGCTGAACCTGGGCTTCCTGTACTACGCGGTCCAGCTCTACCGCAACGAGGACCCGCGCATGCCCATGCGCACCTTCGGTTATTCCATCGTCTACCTGATGGCCCTGTTCGCCTTGCTGCTGGTCGATCACTATCTGCCACTACTGTACTGAGGCCCGGTGATTTGGCATTCCGGCTGGCGTTGTGATTCCTGAAACCCCAAAGTCAGTGTGGCTAGAGTTTCAGCATTGACTTATAAAGGGTTTTTCCCTAGGATACCCGACCCTGACGACCCCTCGCGCTGAACCGGCGGGAGCGGTTGCTACCCCAGCGGGGCCGTGTCCGATTCGTCTGCGGCACACCCGCAATCCGGAAGCGCATCCTGAACGGACGGTTTGCCGCCGTCTGGCGGGGCGGGCTTTTTTTGTTGGATCAGTCAAATCTAGAGTGGGATTCGATCTATGGCACAGGGTGCAGTAGCTGCGGAGACGCAGTACGACTACGACATTGTCAAGAAATTCGCCATCATGGCGCTGGTGTGGGGGGTGCTCGGCATGACCGCGGGCACCTACATCGCGTCCGAGCTGGCGTTTCCGTTCCTCAACTTCGATATCGCGCAGATCACCTTTGGACGGCTACGTCCGGGTCACACCACCATGGTGATCTTCGGCTTCGGCGGCAACGCCCTGTTTGCCACCTCCTACTACGTGGTGCAGCGTACCTGTCAGGCTCGCCTGTGGGGTAGCGGTCTGGCCAATTTCACCTTCTGGGGCTGGCAGGTCGCGCTGGTGGTCGGTGTGCTTGGGTATCTGAACGGCATCACCGACGGCAAGGAATATGCCGAGTTTCCCTGGTACGTCGATATCCTGATTACCGTGGTCTGGGTGGCCTATTTCGTGGTCTACGTGCAGACCCTGCGTCGTCGCAGTCAGCCGCACATCTACGTGGCCAACTGGTTCTACCTGGCCTTCATCCTGGCCACCGCCATCCTGCACATCTTCCGCAACCTGGCGGTGCCGGTCGGTCTGTTCCACCCCGAGTCCTACAGCCTGTACGCCGGCGTGCAGGACGCCATGGTGCAGTGGTGGTACGGCCACAACGCGGTGGGCTTCTTCCTGACCGCGGCCTTCCTCGGCATGATGTACTACTTTGTGCCCAAGCAGGCGGGGCGCCCGATCTATTCCTACCGGCTGTCCATCATTCACTTCTGGGCGCTGTCCTTCATGTACATGTGGGTCGGTGGTCACCACCTGCACTGGACCGCGCTGCCCGACTGGACCAGTTCGCTGGCCGCGGCCTTCTCCATCCTGCTGCTGATGCCTTCCTGGGGCGGCATGATCAACGGCATCATGACCCTGTCCGGCGCCTGGGAGAAGCTGCGCACCGACCCGATCATGCTGTTCCTGATCACCGCGCTGTCGTTCTACGGCATGTCCACCTTCGAGGGGCCGATGATGTCGCTCAAGAGCGTCAACGCCCTGTCGCACTACACCGACTGGACCGTTGGCCACGTGCACTCCGGCGCGCTGGGCTGGGTGGCCATGATCACCTTCGGCTCCTTCTATCATCTGATTCCGCGCCTCTGGGAGACCCGTCTGTGGAGCACCCGTCTGGTGTACGTCCACTTCTGGCTGGCCACCATCGGCATCGTGCTGTACATCGCCGCCATGTGGGTCTCCGGCATCGGCCAGGGCCTGATGCTGCGCGCCTTCGACGAGTACGGCAACCTGGCCTACACCTTCATCGAGTCGGTGCAGTTCATGCACTGGCCACTGGTGGTGCGAGCCCTGGGTGGCGCCTTCTTCGTCAGCGGCATCCTGCTGATGTGCTTCAACGTGGCCATGACCATCCGCACCGCGAAGCAGGAGCAGGCCGCACTGGAGGCCAGGATTGCGGCCAAGATGGCCAAGGCCGGCGCTTGAGAGGTATGTGAACGATGAAATTGAATCACGAAAGCATCGAAATCAATGCCGGCCTCATGATCGTGCTGATCATGCTGGCCATCAGTATCGGCGGCCTGGTCGAGGTGGCCCCCCTCTATTACATCGAGGATACCGTCGAGAAGGTCGATGGCGTGCGCCCCTACACGCCGCTCGAGCAGCGTGGGCGCGACATCTTCATCCGCGAGGGCTGCTACACCTGTCATTCGCAGATGATCCGTCCCTTCCGCGACGAGGACATGCGCTTCGGCCACTATTCGCTGGCGGCCGAGTCGCAGTACGACCACCCCTTCCAGTGGGGTTCCAAGCGTACCGGTCCGGACCTGGCCCGCGTGGGCGGCAAGTACTCGAACGCCTGGCACGTCAAGCACCTGAACAATCCGCGTAGCGTGGTGCCCGAGTCGATCATGCCCAACTATCCCTGGCTGCTGAAGACCGAACTGGACTATTCCGATATCGCAGCGCGCATGCGTGCGCTCAAGGCGGTCGGTGTGCCCTATTCCGAGACTGACGAGGAATATCAGGCGAACGTCGAGAAGTTCGGCAAGGAAGTCGCCGAGATGCTCGACATCAACAACGCGGAAAAGAACCTCATCAAGCAGGCGGAGGCCGGCAACTACGACAAGGACCCCAGTCGCGTGACCGAGATGGATGCCCTGGTGGCCTATCTCCAGGTGCTGGGCACCATGGTGGACTTCAGCAAGTACGACGAGGGCTACTTCGCCGAGTTCCGTTGAGCCGGCGAAGGTCTTCCAACCGATAGCAGGGTCCGACGATGTTCGAATGGCTGTCCCACATGGAGAACACCAAGCCGCTGGCGCTGGTGATCTTCTTCGTCACCTTCGTGGGCATCCTCCTGTACGTGTTCAGTGGACGCAAGCGCGCCAAGCGCCTGGAGTCCTACAAGAACATCCCCTTTCTTGACGACGAGAAAGAGACATCGGATCGGGCCGGAAAAGTAGCAGACAAGGATCAAGACAATGGCTGATCAATCGCAACACAAAGCCGTGCAGACCACCGGTCACGCGTGGGACGGCGATCTGCAGGAATTCAACAATCCGCTGCCGCGCTGGTGGCTGTGGACCTTCTACGCCACGGTGGTGTTCGCCATCGTGTACTGGATCCTCTACCCGGCCTGGCCGGTGGGCAAGAGCTTTACCAAGGGTCTGGCCACCACCAGCTTCGTGGACGCCGACGGCAAGGAGGTGACCACGCACTGGAACACCCGTGCCGAATTCATCCGTGACATGCAGTCGGGCGAGGAGGCGCTCAAGCAGAAGGCCTACCTGGAAAAGGTTGCCGGCGCCTCGTACGAAGAGATCCTCAACGATCCCGACATGATGGCCTTCACCCAGTCCCTGGCCAAGGTGCTGTTCGCCGACAACTGTGCGGCCTGTCACGGCCTGGGCGGCACGCCCGCCGAGGTGGGCAACTTCCCCAACCTGCGTGACGACGCCTGGCTCTGGGGTGGTTCCATCGCACGTATCGAGCAGACCATCCGCAAGGGGCGTCTCGGTTACATGCCGTCATTCGGCAAGGTGTTGTCCGACGAGGAGATCGAGGCCCTGGCCAACTATGTGCTGAGCCTGTCCGGGCACAATGTGGACAAGGGCCTGGCGGCCCGTGGCGACAAGCTGTTCCACAGTGAACAAGCCGGCTGTTACTACTGTCATACCAACAGTGGCAAGGGCCTTTACTCCCAGGGTTCGGCCAACCTCACCGACCAGGTGTGGACCGTGGCCGACGTGAACGGTGCCGGCAGCGTCGCCGAGAAGGTCGAACGCGTGAAATCGGTGATCCGCAGCGGCATCCAGCGCCGGATGCCGGCCTGGGAAGGTCGTCTCAGCGACGAGGAGATCAAGCTGCTGACCGTCTATGTGCACGGACTGGGCGGCGGCCAGTAAGCGACTGTCTTCCTCGTGAACGGTAGAGAAAAGGCCGCTTGCGACCTTTTCTCGTTCCTCCACGATCGGTACGGGTAACACGACCATGGCAGAATCGGGTGATACCCAACTCTATGCGCCGCGGCAGGCGATCTTTCCGCGCTCGGTCAAGGGGCGATTTCGTCGCCTGAAATGGGGCGTGCTGGCGCTGGCCTATGGTGTCTACTTCCTGCTGCCCTGGCTGCGCTGGGAGCGCGAGAGCGGGCCCGACCAGGCGGTGCTGTTCGACCTGGCGGGGCGCAAGTTCTATATCTTCGACCTGGTGGTCTACCCGCAGGACATCTTCTGGTTGGCTGGTCTGCTGATGATCTTCGCCTACCTGCTGTTCTTCGTTACCGGTATCGCTGGACGGGTGTTCTGCGGCTATTTCTGCTTCCAGACCCTGTGGACCGACGTGTTCATCTTCATCGAGCGCCTGGTGCAGGGCGAGCGTCCCGCGCGCATCCGCCTGAGCAAGCAGCCGATGACTGCCGAGAAGGCCGTCAAGCTCGGGCTCACCCACCTGCTGTGGCTGCTGGTGGCCTTCGTCACCGGCCTGACCTTCGTGCTCTACTGGGGCGATGCGCCGCAACTGGTGGCCGATTTCTTCACCGGCCAGGCCCCCTTTGCGGCCTATGCGACGACGGTGTTTCTCACCGCTACGACCTACGTGATGGCGGGTATCGCCCGCGAGCAGGTCTGCACCTACATGTGTCCCTATGCGCGCTTTCAGAGCGTGATGTTCGACAAGGACACCCTGATCGTCTCCTACGATCGCGCGCGCGGTGAGGGCAGTGCCGGCCGGGCCAAGCTGGGGCGTGACCTCAAGACCCGCGAACAGCGGCAGGCTGCGGGCGTGGGCGACTGTATCGACTGCGGCTATTGCGTGCAGGTCTGTCCCACCGGCATCGACATCCGCAACGGTCTGCAAATCCAGTGCATCTCCTGTGCCCTGTGCATCGACGCCTGCGACACCATCATGGACTCGCTGGGCTGGGAGCGTGGACTGGTGGGGTATTCCTCGCAGCGGGTCGAGGATGGCGGCAAGCGCGCCCGCCTGCTGCGTCCCAAGGTGCTGGGGTATGCGGCGGTGCTGCTGGTGGCCGTGGCTCTGCTGGCGTGGAGCGTGGGCAACCAGGCACCTTATGATCTGGCGGTGAGCCAGGTGCGCCAGCCCATCTTCACCCGCCTGTCCGACGGGCGCATCGAGAATGCCTACCAGATCAAGGTCAACAACAAGACCGGGCACAGGCTGGGGCTCACCTTCTCCATCGAGGGGCTGCCCGATGCCGAGCTCGACATGGGGCGTTTTCGCCACATCGTGCTGCGACCCGAGCAACGCCTGCGCCTGAGCGCACGCATCAAGGCGCGGCCCAGAGTGCTCGATGGTCGCACTCACCCGGTGACCATCGTTGCAACACCTGACGCCGGCAGCGGCCTGTTGCCGGTGCGTCATGCAACGGTCTTCTACGTGCCCAAGGGGTGATTCATGGGTGCGGGCGAACTGATCCAGAGCATCGGGCTGGGGGTGGTGGCCGAACTGGTCGTCTACCTGGTCGCGACCCGTCTGTTCCGGCTCTCCGGAAAGGCCGCCGCCATGGTGGTGGCCCTGCTGGTACTGCTCTTCTATGTCCCCTGGGCCATCATTCACTGGCCCGGTCCCGACATCTTTGCGGTGCATCTGGCCATCTACCTGACCCTGGCCTATGCCCTGGGCATGATCGGTTCGCGGGTGGGCAAGGGCTTCCACTGGGCGCCGGCGCTGATCGTCACCTTCTTCGTCGGCGTGATCGCGCTGAACATCGTGTTCGTCACCGTGGCCGAACGGGGTATCACCGGCATCTTCGCCGAGCTGCTGCCCAGGCCACAGGAGAGCGAAGGGGTGGCCGACTCGGAATTCCCCGGCGTGGTCTCGCACGACTTCCAGGAAAAGGAGGCGCTGTACAACCAGTATCTCCAACAGGTCGAGGCCCAGCGCCGGCGCGGCTGGCGGGTGAAGAAAGGGTGGCGCCACAAGCCCTGGGTGGGGCGTCCGGAGACCCTCATCGTCACGGTACACGACCGGGACGGGCGGCCGATCACCGGTGCGGAGGTCCACGGGCGTTTCCTGCGCACCTCGAACAGCCGGGACGATTTCGACTTCCGCTTGTCCGAGGTGGGCGGTGGCGAGTATCGTGCGCAGATCACCATGCCCCTGCCGGGGCTCTGGCGCCTGGTGCTGGAAATCCGCAAGGGTGAGGCGCGGCACGAGATCCGCGCCACCACCTCGGTACTGCCCGAAGAATGACCGCCCCGGACGACGCCCCGCAACGCACCGAAGAAAGCTGCTTCCACTGCGGCCTGCCCGTGCCGCCCGAGGCCCATTACCCGGTCGAGATCGACGGCCAGATCCACAATCTCTGTTGCCGGGGCTGCCAGGCGGTGGCCCAGGCCATCGTCGATGGGGGGCTGACCTCCTTCTACCGGCACCGCGAGAAACCGACCGGCCGCCCCGAGGAGCTGATCCCCGAACAGCTCGCGCAGATGGAACTGTACGATCAGCCGGCCCTGCAGGCCGGTTTCGTGTCAGTGGACGAGAACGACCTCAAGCAGGCCTCGCTGATCCTCGAGGGGATCACCTGTGCGGCCTGCGTCTGGCTCAACGAGCGCCATGTGCGCTCCTTGCCCGGGGTGCAGGACTTCCAGGTCAACTACAGCACCCACCGTGCGCACGTGAGCTGGGACGACAGCCGCATCAAGCTGTCGGACATCCTCAAGGCCATCGCCAGCATCGGCTATGTGGCCCATCCCTTCGATCCCGGCCGCCAGGAACAGATCCAGAAGAAGGAGAAGTCACAGGCGCTGCGGCGTCTGTTTGTGGCTGGCCTGGGGGCCATGCAGGTGATGATGCTGGCGGTGGCCATGTATGCCGGCGATGCCTACGGCATGGAAGCGGACATCGAGCAGTTCATGCGCTGGGTCAGCCTGCTGCTCACCCTGCCGGTGGTGTTGTATTCGGCCAGTGGTTTCTTCGTTACCGCCTGGCGTGATCTGCGGCGCCGGCAGTTGAGCATGGAGGTGCCGGTCTCGCTGGCCATCGGTGCGGCCTTCGGCGCCAGCCTTTGGCACACCCTGCGCGGCAGTGGCGAGATCTATTACGACTCGGTGTGCATGTTCACCTTCTTCCTGCTCGCCAGCCGCTACCTGGAGATGGGCGCGCGGCATCGTGCCGGCCAGGCCGCCGAGGCCCTCGTCAAGTTGTTGCCGGCGACCGCCACCTGCATCGTGGACGGCCGGCACGAGGCCGTGCCGGTGGCGCAGTTGTGTCCTGGCGATCGGGTGCTGATCCGTCCTGGCGAGACGGTGCCCGCCGATGGCGAAGTGGTCGAGGGCGAAAGCTCGGTGGACGAGTCGCTGCTGACTGGGGAAAGCCTGCCGCGGCACCGGGGGCCAGGCGATGCCCTGGTCGGCGGCAGCCTCAATGTCGAGAGCCCCCTGCAGATGCGGGTCTCCCGCGTGGGCGAGGACACCATGGTCTCGGGCATCGTGCGCCTGCTCGATCGCGCCCAGGCCGAAAAACCCCGGCTGGCAATGCTCGCCGACCGCGTCGCCGGCTGGTTCGTGGCCGCCCAGTTGTCGATCGCCACCGCCGTGGCCATCGGCTGGTGGCTGCATGCACCGGAGCGCGCCTTCGAGATCACCCTGGCGGTACTGGTGGTCACCTGTCCCTGCGCCCTGTCGCTGGCCACTCCGGCAGCGGTCACCGCCGCCATTGGCGCGCTCACCCGGCTGGGGCTGCTGGTGACCCGGGGGCATGTGCTCGAGACCCTGGGCGCGGCCGATCACATCGTGTTCGACAAGACCGGAACGCTGACCCGAGGCATGCTGACCCTGGCCGGGGTGCAGCCGTTGTCAGACACGGGCGAACAGCAGGTGTGTCATCTGGCCGCTGCCCTGGCGCGCGATTCCGAGCACCCGGTGGCACGCGTGCTGGCCCTGCACGGCAAGGCGGCGGATACCGTGACGGACCTGCGTTCCCACCCCGGCAAGGGGATGGAAGGGGTGATCGATGGGACCCGCTATCGCCTGGGCAATGCCGCCTTCGTGGCCGAGTTGATCGGCAGCGAACCACCGCCGGCCGCGGACCTGGCGGGCACGCCGGTCTACCTGGGCAGTGAACAGGGCTGGCTGGCGCGCTTCGTACTGCGCGACCGCCTGCGCGAGGATGCGGTCGAGGCGGTGCGTGCCCTGCGCGAACTGGGACTGACGCCCCATATCTACAGCGGTGACGCAGCCGATGCCGTGGCCACAGTAGGGCGCGAACTGGGTATCGACGACTGGGCGGCGCAACTGCGCCCCGAGGACAAGCTCGCGCGCGTGCGCGCCCTGCAGCAGGCAGGCCACAAGGTAGTGATGGTGGGCGACGGGGTCAACGATGCCCCGGTGCTGGCCGGTGCCGATGTGTCCGTGGCCATGGGGCAGGGGGCTCAACTGGCCCATGCCAGCGCCGACATGGTCGCATTGTCCGAGCGCCTGGCGGTGCTGCCCGAGGGCGTGCGCAAGGCGCGCGATACCGGCACCGTGATCCGCCAGAACCTGGCCTGGGCCGTGGTCTACAACCTCATCGCCGTCCCCCTGGCCGCCGCTGGCTGGGTCGCCCCCTGGATGGCCGCCATCGGCATGTCGCTCAGTTCGCTGGTGGTCGTGGTCAATGCCTTGCGCTTGAAATAGCCTTTTGCGGAGTGGTGACCGATGGGCTAGCCTCTGGGCATGTCCGAGGATCCGCGTCCGAACACGGCCGGCGACACGATCCCTCCCGAGGTGATGCTGCGTGGCCGTATCGAGTTGCTCCAGGCCCAGTTCCCCTTCGTGCTGCTCGGCAATGCGTTGGTGCCGACGATAGCCGCCTGGTTTCTGCGCGCGCGTGTCGAGTACGAACAACTGGCGCTGTGGGTCTCCGCGATCTGGGTGGTGGCGCTGTTGCGTTGGCTGGTTGGCCGGCGTCTGGCAGACGCCCCCGAGACGCCGCGCAGCCAGCGCTTGCGCCTGCTGGTGTTCGTGCTCGGTTCGCTGCTCTCTGGCCTGCTGTGGGGAAGCAGTGCCTGGTTCCTGCTCGATCTTGCCGACCCCGTCTATACCTCCCTGATCATCCTGATGCTGGCTGGCATGACGGCCGGTGCGGTGCCCTCGCTTTCCGCGCATGCGGTAGCCTATTTTGCCTACGCGGTGCCGACGATGTTGCCGGTCACCTTGTTGCTTCTGGGAGAGGGGGCCGATGCCGTGCCTGCCGGCGGGCTCTTCATGTTGCTGTTCCTGATAGTGAACCTGGGATACAGCCTGAGGTTGCATCGCAAGTACGGCGAGACGATCGCCTACCGTTACGAGAACGCCCAGCTGGTCGACCGTCTGCGTCGCCAGATGCAGATCGCCCAGGAGGCGGATGTCGCCAAGTCGCGCTTCCTGGCGGCCGCCAGTCATGATCTGCGCCAGCCCCTGTACGCCATGGGGCTCTTCCTGGACGCCCTGAGCCAGACACCCCAGCAACCGCAGCAGCAGATGTTGTTGCAACGCGTGCGTCAGTCGCTGGAGGCGCTGCGCCAGTTGTTCGATGCCTTGCTGGATATCTCGCGACTGGACGCGGGTGCCATGGAGGTGTCCATCCGGGTGGTGGATCTCGATATCCTGCTGCAGGATCTCTACGACGAGTTCGAGCCGCAGGCGGCGAAGAAGGGGCTGGAACTGCGCATCGACGATGAGGCGCCCCTGGTGATGACCGATCCATTGCTGCTCGAGCGCATGTTGCGCAATCTGTTGTCCAATGCGCTGCGCTACACCGAACAGGGGAAGATCCACCTGGCCTGGGAGCAGGTGGACGACCGGGTGTGGCTGAGCGTGGCCGATACCGGTCAGGGGATTGCGGAGGACGATCAGCAACGCATCTTCGACGAGTTCCAGCAGGTGGGCAACCCGGGGCGTGACCGTCGCCGCGGGCTGGGTCTGGGGCTGGCCATCGTGCGTCGCCTGTCCAATCTGCTCGATCACCCCCTGCGCCTGAATTCGGCGCCGGGGCAGGGCAGCCGATTTGCCCTGGAGCTCCCGGTGGCCCCGGACGACGAGATCTTCGAGGAGTCCCTGGAGCCGGCTTCGCTGCACACCCCCTGGGTCGGTGATGTCCTGGTCGTGGACGATGAGTCCGATGTGCTCGATGCGGTGGCCGAGGTGTTGCGCGGCTGGGGCATGCGGGTGCGTTGTGCCGGTGACGAGGACGAGGCCATGGCGTTGATCGAAAAGGGTTTTCGTCCCCAATTGCTGATCACCGACTATCGTCTGCCGCGTGGTCCCGTGGGGCTGGAACTGATCGACCGCATGCGAGAGGTCCTGGGACATCGGCTGGGTGCCCTGCTGATTACCGGTGATACGGCCCCCGAGGAGTTGGCACGCATTCACGCGCACGGGACGCCGGTATTGAACAAGCCCGTCGGGGCGGCGGGCCTGCGCCAGGCCATCGACCGAGAGATGGAGACGCACGCGGCCTGAGCGCGCGCTATTCCGTCATGCTCTTGCGTCTGACCAGGCCCAGCTCCCTGGCCCGGGTGAGGCATTCGGTACGGTTGCGGGCGTCGAGCAGGCGGAACAGCGTCGCCAGGTGAAACTTGACAGTGTGCACGCTGATGTTCAGCCGCTGTGCGATCTCGGCATTGGAATCGCCGGCGGTCAGCGCCTCGAGGATGTGCTGCTGGCGTCGCGTCAGCTCCGGCAGGGTGTCGTTCTGTCGTTGCCTGAGCCGGGCATGGATCTCCCGGGGCAGCCAGTTCTCCCCTTGCAGCACCCGTTGCAGGCCATCCAGCAGCATGCTCGAACTGGTGGATTTGGGTATGAAGCTCTGGGCTCCCGCCGCCAGCGCGCGTTGGATGTCATGCAATTCCTCCGAGGCCGAGATGACCACGACCGGGCAGTCCAGGCCGCGTTCTCTCAATGCACTCAGCAGGTCGATACCATCGATGCCAGGCATCCCCAGGCGATCAGCAGCAGGTCGATTTCCGACATCAGGTCGAGCTGGTGCAGGGCCTCTTCGGCGCTGCTGGCCTCTCTCGTATCGACCTGTTCCCCCATTTGCCGCAAGAGCAATACCAGGCCCTCGCGGAAGAGGGCGTGGTCATCCACTACCAGAATATGCACGAGTCCGGGTCCTCACTCTGGGTGTACTAGCCGGATGGCTAGTGTTTTTTGTTTTTGTCGTCCCTAGACTGCCGACCTACAGGCATCCGTCCTCAAGCGGAAGTGCCAGCATAACAAACATGGACCGACAGAATGCCGGAGGCAAGCCGCCGGGGGCCGAGTCGGGAGAGGCGGCGGCCCGGCGGGCTCGTGCGTCGTGGCGGGAAGAGTCGAGAGTGGGGCATCCGAATGACGATACATTGGCCATGGGCGTGGGTGGCCTTGCTGGGGGTAATGGCCGCACTGGTGTCCGGTGCGCGCGCGGCGGAGCCAGCAGGGGGATCATCGCATGCTACTCCAAGGGATCTGGTAGCGATCTACCGGGAGGCGCTGAAGCGGGATCCTCGTTTCCGGGCGGCGGCGTTGCAGCGCGAGGCCGACGGAGAATTGCGTCTCCTGGCTCGCGCACGGTTGCTGCCGGAGGTCACCTTCGAGGCGCAATACACCCAGACGCGGCAGGAGATCCTGGCCTCGGACAATGCGGTGTTCGGTTCGGGAACCAGCACCTTCCCCAGCAGCACCTACACCCTCACCCTGACCCAGCCCCTGTTCAACTGGGCCTCCTGGCAGGGATTCCGCAAGGCCGAGGCCGAGGTGCGTGCGGCGGATGCCGATTTCGCTGCCGAGAAAATGGACCTGCTGCTGCGCGTGGCCGAGCGCTATTTCGAGGTACTGGGGGCGCGGGACGACGTGTCCTCGCGCAAGGTCGAGCAGGTGGCGCTGGCCAAGAATCTTGCCTATGCCCGGCAGCGTTTTCGTTCCGGGCTGACCAATATCGCGGATCTCAGCGACGTCAAGGCCCGTGACGCACTGGTGCGCGCCTCGCTGATCGAGGACGTGGCCCGGCTCGATGATGCGCGACAGGGCCTGGCCGAACTGGTTGGTTGGGGCGGCATGCGCCTGATGCGCCTGGACACGAAGATGCCGCTGCCCAGGCCCGATCCCGAGGACGTGGATGTCTGGGTGCAGCGCGCCATGCAGAACAACCCGGAGTTGGTGGCATTGGCAGTGCGGGTGGAAGTGGCACGCCGCGAGGTCTCGGTGCAGCAGGGCGGGCATTTCCCTACGGTGGGGGTGACTGGCCGCCACAACTATCGCAAGACCGAGGGCACGCTCTTCGGGGGCGGCAGCGAGGTGGCGACCACCGATCTGTCGGTGTCGCTGAGTCTGCCCTTGTATCGTGGCGGTGCGACATCGGCGGCGGTGCGCCAGGCCGTGAAGCAACACGCCAGGGCCCAGGAGGCCCTGCAGCAGCGCCAGCGAGAGATCGAGCGGCAGGTGCGTGCCGCGTTCGAGGGGATGCGCACGGCACGCAGTCGTATCGAGGCATTGCGCGAGGGGGTGGCGGCCCAGCAGGTGGTGGTCGAGGGACGACGCCGTGGTGAGCGGGCGGGCGTCTACACGCAGGTGGCGGTCGCCGAGGCCGAACAGGACCTGCAGGCCGCGGTGCGTGACCTGACGCGGGCGCGCTACGACTATCTGCTTGAAAGCCTGCGTCTGAAACGGGCGGCGGGCCTGCTCGCCGTGACCGATCTCGAAGCGATCAACGCCTGGCTGCGCTGACAGGACACGGAGGCACGATGATCAGCAAGTGGCGAAAGCGATTGGTTGAAGGACTACGGCGGCGCTCCCTGGCTGCGCCGCCGCGTGCCGAGACACTGATCTTCGAACCCCTGGAACCGCGCATCCTGCTGTCGGCGGATCTGCCCCTGCCCGGGGCCACCGAGCTGTCCGAGGTGCCGGCCGAGACCCTGCTGCTCACCGACCAGGAGGTGGCTGCCCTGCAGGCGGACGAGGTGCTGCTCACAGACGATGCCCCCCGGCCCCCGAAGTGGCGCAGGCCCAGGCACAACCGGGCCTCGGACCGGCCGAACTGGCGTTGTTCGAAGCGCTGGAAGGCACTCACCTGATCATCGTCGATCCCTCGGTGAGCGGCGCCGAGGCGCTGGTCGCCCAGCTCGAGGCCCGCCTGCGGCAAGGGCCCGCCGGGGAGCCGGCCGCGGCCGCGCCGGCCCCGTCGCCCGTTGCCTCCGTGACACCGGAAGCCGAAACGTCACCGCAAGGTCCCGTGCCTGCTGCGCCCGACGAGACGCCACCCAGGGCGCCGGAGCCCTCGCTGGTGCTGCCCGGGGGCGAAGATGGTGCCGGCCAGGCGCCGCGGGTCGAGGTGGTCTGGCTCGATGCCGAACGAAACGGGGTGGAACAGGTGAGCGAGATCCTGTCCCGTCATCAGGATCTGGCCTCGGTGCATCTGCTGTCGCACGGTGCGGCGGGCCTGGTGCGCCTTGGCAACAGCCAGCTCGATCGCGAACGCCTGCAGCGCGAGCAGGCGCGCATCGCGCGCTGGGGTGCTGCCCTGCGACCGGGCGGTGATCTGCTGCTCTATGGCTGTGATGTCGCCGAAGGCCAGTCGGGCGTGGCCTTCGTGGACAGTCTGTTTCGGCTGGCCGGTGTGGACGTGGCGGCGTCCACCGACGCCACCGGTGATGTGGCCCGCGGGGGCGACTGGGATCTGGAATACGCGACCGGTCGGATCGAGGCACAGACCGGCAGCCTGAGCTATGCGGGCTTGCTGGGCGGCATCGCCGGCAATGTGCTCTATGTCGATGGCCGGGCCGAAGGAAACTTCCAGACGAGCCGTACGCTGGATCCAGTACGGAGCCTGGATCTGAGCACGCATACGGGGGATCTGGAGTTCCGTTTCCAGAAGGGTGGGTGGCTCAGCGTCGCCGGAAACGGCATCACCCTGAAGATGCAGCTTGCGGCCAATGCCGGCATCAAGGCCGGTACCGGCAACAATACCGTGCTGTTCTCCAAGGGCGCCTCGTTCACCGGCGCCCTCGATCTGCAGGGCAGTCAGAGCGCCAGACTGGGGTTCAGTTCCAATCTCGACAATCCCGATGGCCTGCTGGTCCGGGGCGAGACCCGACCGGTGCGCATCGACCCGGTCGGGACGGACCGGGGGCATTTCCGGGTGCGTGCCGGCAGCAACGATTTCGAGATCCTCAATCTCTATACGGCGCAGTCACTGGTGGGTGGGCGTGGTGCCGATACCCTGGTTGGGGCGGATCGCGCGCAGTATCGGGATGTTCTGCTCGGTGGGCGCGGCAGCGACCGTCTCTACGGGCAGGCGGGCGACGATACCCTGAAAGGCGGTGCCGGTGCCGACGAGGTGCATGGTGGCGCCGGCGTCGACCAGCTCTTCGGCGGTGGTGGCGACGACGTGCTGTTCGGCGATGCCGGCAACGACGCCCTCGATGGCGGAACGGGCAAGGACCACCTGTTGGGTGGTGACGGAGTCGATACCCTGCAGGGCGGAGGCGGCGCCGATGTGCTGCAGGGCGGTGCCGGCAACGACACCCTGATCGGCGGTGCCGGTGACGACAGTTATGCCTTCCTCGATGGCTGGGGGACGGATACCCTGATCGAGTCGTCGGGTAACGGTCGGGACGCGCTCGATTTCAGTGCCGTGAGCGGCGATATCTCGGTCCAGTTGTCCGCCACCCTGTCTGTCGACAGCAGTCTGACGACTCTGAGTGGTTCGCTTGCCACGGGCACCGATGTGGGGCTGAACGGTGCCCCGGCCGCCATGGCCTTCGATGATACCGATTTCGCCGACCGGCTGGTCGCCGCGGTCGATTTCGCCATGGCCGTGGGTGAACTGGAAGACACCACGCCGGATACCGTCCAACGGGTGCATCTGGATGCCATGGATCTGACCCCGGTGGAGACGGTGGGTACCCCGGAGGTGACACCGGTCAACGCCAGTCCCGTCGAGGTGGGTTATGCGGCGGGGCGCCTGGCACTGGCGATGCGTGACGGCAGTGCGCGCCTGACCGTGGACAGCTATCTGGATACCAGGCCCCCGCAGACAGGCATGATCGTGGTGCTCGCAGGTGTCGGCCCGGTCGGCTCCGCGCTCGATTTCGATCTGCGCATCGGTTCTGCGCGTGATGCGGTACGGGTACAGCTCGCCGCCCAGTCCGGCGTGAGCAAGACGACATGGCTGGCGAACATCGAGCAGACCATCGTCAATGCGCTCAACGGCACGCCACAGGCCCAGCCGCCGGCGGTTACCAAGGTCATCGACGTCAAGTATCTGAACGGCCGTCTGGCGTTCGGCCATGTCGAGGGCCGCGCGCTCACCCTGTGGTCCGGGCCGAATCTGAGCCAGCAGACCAGCGGGGGACTGGTGTTCCTGGATCAGCCCCTGCCGGCCGATGGCGCGGCGACGGTACCGTTGACGTTCAAGCTGCGCATCGGCGGCACCCTGGGCGAGCAGGTGACGGTGACCGTGCCTTCACAGACCTTCACCGGCAGTGATGGTGAACGCCGTGCGGCCTGGACCCGGGTCATCGCCGACGAGATCAATCGTGCACTGGCTGGCGTCGTTCCGAACGCCAGCGATACCGCTGTCGTCGACACCATCGACCAGGCGGCCGAAGACGCCTGGCTGGCCGCGCTGCAGGCGGCAGTCGATGCGACGTTCGGCGCCGACCGGGTCGATGTCGGTTATGCCGACGGGCATGTCACCTTCACCTCACTCACCGGCGAGGACATTGCCGTCTGGGACGATCCGGCGACGGCACCGACTACCACTCTGGTGAGTCATACCAACGCTTCGCGTCTCGCCGGCGTTCAGGCTGTCGAGCACCTGAAGCTGGGTCGCGGCGACAACACCATCAAGGTCGATCAGGCCTTCGTCGATCAGTATGCGGTCGACGGGCTGTTCAACAAGACCCTGAGCATCGAAAACCCGCTGGCGCCGAACGCGATTCCGGAGATGGTGCTGGACCTGAGCGGCGTGACGCGCGGCATGCACGTCACCGTCGAGTCGGGCGAGGGTCTTGGCAATCGCGTGACCGTGGCCTTCACCGATTCGTCCGGCACGCTCGGGAACCTGCTGGCCAAGAAGCTGGTGGTGACCAATGTGGGGCGCATCATCGGCGGGGCCGGTAACGACCTGTTCACCATCGAGGACGACGCCGTGGTGCATGGCGGTATCGACGGTGGGGCAGGCAGCAACACGCTGGAATACCGCTGGCAGGCCGGTGAGGCGATCAGCCTGATGGCGCATTCCCTGAAAGGCCTGCCCGCCGGCTTCGAGGGTTTCGCCAACCTCAAGGGTGGGGAACGGGGCGATCTGCTGGACGGCAATGCGGCAGACAACCGGCTGGACGGCAGCGGCGGAGACGATCAGCTGGTGGGCTGGGCCGGCAACGACGAGCTGGTCGGCAACGCGGGCAACGATGTGATGCGCGGCGGCGAGGGCAGCGACCGCCTGCGCGGTGGCAGCGGTCAGGACTACCTCGAAGGTGGTGCCGGCGACGATGTGATCGAGGGAGGACGCAACGACGACATCCTGGTCGGCGGGTCCGGCAACGATACGCTGAGTGGCGGCTGGGGACGTGACACCTACCGGTTCGAAGACGGTTGGGGACATGATGTCATCAAGGGCGAAAAGCTTGGCAGTCGGACCGACATCGTCGATCTGAGCGCGGTCACCGACGATCTTTCCTATTCGCTGGCTGCCGGGAAGATCGAACTGGGTACCGGAACCTTTACCCGTGATACGGGGTCGTTGCCGACCGGCAATTTCACCCGTGCGACCGGGACCTTCTCGGGTAACAACACGCTGCTGGTCGAAAAGGTCAATTTTCTGGCTCGTGGTTACAAGGTCCGGACGATCGAGACCGGTTCCGGCAACCAGAGGTTCTATTTCGGCAACGACTGGAAGCGCCTGGACATCGATACCAGCGCGATGAACGCGAACAGCACGCTGCTGCTCGATTTCAGCGCGGCCACGGTGCCGTTGCGCTTCGATTTCCGCGAGGACGGTTCGCTGGTGGTGAGCAAGATCAGCGGGCTCGACGCGATTGGGGACAGTGTACCGGGACTGTCGCCGACATCCATCACCATCGACCAGGTGGATGCCAACACCACCATCGTTACCGGGCGTTCGGAAAACGTGTACCGGGTCTACCAGGGGACGAGTTTCCAGGGCACGCTGGAACTGACCGGCGGCCTCCAGTATCGGCAGATTCCGCTCACCGAAAATGCCGTGCTTGCCGGCCTCTATGTGCAGCACACCCTGGACCTGTCACGCTACGGCGTGTTAACAGGTTCCACGCAGCTCAGTCTGGCGCCGCCGCTCACCTGGCCGGACACCGCGACCAACACTCAGAAAGCCTACGATGTGTTGGCCAGCGGCTTCACGCCGGGCAGCGTGGATATTCCCGGCATCGCCAATCTGGTCAAGGGCGAACGCCCGACCGATACGAACGGCATCATCACCGACGTCAAGTACGGTGCCGGCGCCAATTTCCTGCTGGGCGACGTGATGCCCAACACCTTCTCCAGTTCGCTCGGCCGGGTCAGCGCCAGCGTGATGTCCGGCCTGGTGGGGCCGGACACCTACAAGTTCAGCAATCTGTGGGGCCTGGCGGTGATCCCGGAGATGCCGGACGTGCAGGTGACGGTGAACGGACAGGCCTACACCGCGCCCGAGTCGCTGGATACCCTGGATTTCTCCTCCATGGTGGGAGACATCGAGGTCGATATCTACCAGTATTCCGCCGCCGAGGCCTTCGCCCTGATCACCGATGCCATCGGGGGTACCGACCTTGCGGGCAGCCTGTCCAGCTATTCCGGACCGGATATCGTGAGCAACTACGTGGTGGTGCGCGATACCACCCTGGCCAATGCCGCGACCAGCCTCGGCATTTCCTTGCCCGGCGGTTTTACTACCAGCGTGGTCCTGGCGATGGACATCGAGTCCATCATCGGTCCCTCGGCGGGGACCATGAAGGTCAACTTCCACGGTGATGCTTCGCTGAAAGGGACCTTGGAGGCGGGCTCCTTCGGCGACATCGTGCTCGACTACAGCGATTATGGAAAGAATCCCGATGGCACGCCCATAACGGCCGGGCAGGGGGGCGTGACGGTGAACCTGGACACGGGGCTGGATCTGCCAGGCCCTGCCGACCTGCTCGGTCTGTCCCTCCCCGTCCCTCCGGGGGACAGTCCGGCATTCGGTGTTCCCGGACTGGGCAGTCTCTCCGAGGCCTGGAACGAGTTCATGCTCGATCGCCATACCAACCGGGGGCAGGCGACCGGGGTGGAAGGCAACCGCCTGGGCGGTCTGACCACACTGATGGATCTTGCCGGGCCGCACGATCCGAGCAACGCCTTCCTGGCGAAGTTTGGCGTCAAGGGGGTGAGCAAGATCATCGGTTCGGCCTTCGACGACCAGATCACCGCGGACGATACCCGGGTGGTCCTGGTGGCTTCGGATGGAACGGACAGCTACACGGGGATAAAGCGTGAAGGACGCCCCGGAAGTGACGACGCGCTCGATCTGTCCGCCTTGCAGAAGGATGGGCTGCGCTTTCAGGCAAACGAGATTCAGGAAGTGCGGGCCGACCTGGGCAATTGGCACGGTGTGACCATCGATGTGACCGGTACCCTGTCGAAGCTGCGGTTGTCGGGTACGAGCGGCGTGGCGCCATCCGCGATCACCATCACGCGAGCGGCGAACAGTACGAGCATCGCCTATGGTGGCAAGACATTGTTGCTCGATGGCGCGCCGGCGGTGGAGATCGTTACCGACGGGGCCGTGCTCGATGCGGGGGCTTTTTCGCCCGATGCCCTGGTGAGTACCTCGGCGTTGCCGGCAGGTCTGGCATTGAGTGCCGTGTCCACGGGCGACATCGAGGCGGCGTTTGCGGCATTCGACGGTGTTTCGCTCGATGGGCAGACGCTCGCATGGGACGCCGTGGACCGGGTGCTGAAGGATGGCAGCGGCACGGTGTTGCTGCGTGCGGATGCGATCCGGGTCGATCTGCCCGATCTGGCCTTGGCCATGCAGTTGCCCGACGGCACCATCCGCATCGATTCCACGGCCGCCGGCCATGGTTGGGGCGCAGGCACCATGGATCTGGCCTCGGTGCTGCGCCAACAGATCGGGCTCAAGCTGTCGGTCGATATCAGCGGTAGTGCCACGCTGGCGGCCGGGGCTTCCCTGAGCCCTGCGGCTACGCTGACAACGAGTGACATCGATCCCACGGCACCCCTGATGGCGGGCGGCTGGCCGGCCGGTGCCCTGACCGATGTGGCGCAGGTACCGCAGGCGCTGATCGATGCCGCGCGGCAGGCCTGGGTAGGCACCTGGGTGGATGTCGTGGGGAATACCCGGGCCGGCGGCAAGCTGCAGTTGGCGGACATTCCGGTGCCCTCGCTGCGTCTGGTCGATCTGCCGGAAGGTGAGTTGGCACGTACCCTGGCCGATGGCACCGTCCTGCTCGATCCCACGGCCGCCGATCATGGTTGGTTCGTCGATTCGACGCCTGCGACCGCCAACGATCTGGCGGCTGGTCGTATCGACCTCTACAGCGTACTGGTACACGAGATCGGTCACGCACTCGGTCTTGGACACGATACCGGCTCGGGCAACGCCATGGATGTCGTATTGTCCACGGCGGCACGTCCCGCGGTACCTGGCAGCAGCCAGCAGCAGCCTGTCCAGGTGGTCAATCTGGACAGCTCCGATCAGAGCCGCCTGCGTGAAGGGTTCCAGCAGTTCCGTACCTGGATCGACGGGGTCGCGCAGCGTGTGGACGGTTTCCTGGCGAGCGACATCCCCTTCACCAATCTGCGCCTGGCGGATTTCCTGCCGGCCTCGGCGGCCGATCTGAATACCCGGGTGCAATCGCTGATCACCGATATCGAGAACTTGTTTGCCAACGGCAATAATGTGGACAGCCAGGCGATCGCCGGTATCGGGGGCGTGAGCATTGCGCCTGGCAGCAACGGCAAGGCCTTCACGGTGTCTCTCCCGGTGTCCACGGCGACGCAGACCCTGGGTATCGACCTGAGCAGTCTGTCGCTCGATTTCAATGCCGTTCCCGGCCTGGAGAATCTGCACTTCGGTGTCAACGGCAATGCCTCTGTCGATCTCGCGGCCGCCCTGCGCCTGGACTTCGGTTTCGGGCTGGACGAGAACAGCGGTGAGTTCTATGTCGATGCACCGGCAGTGATACTGGACCTCTCGCTGGCCAACCCCGATGTCAATCTTGGCGTATCGCTCGGTCCCGTCGGTCTGGCGATCCAGAATGGTGTGATCGATATCGGTACCGAGATGCGCTTTGGCACCGACAGCCGGCTCGACATGGCGGCCCTGCAATCGGGGGTATTGCCGCCCTCTGCCCTGTTGCCGGAGCTGGGCGGCAATACCTGGTTCAACGTCGATCTGCCCTTGGTGCTCGATACCGGGCTCGATGGCCTGCAGGCCAACGCCGCGGCCATCCGCGCCAGCCTGCCCGAAAACAATGGTCTGTCACGCATCGGCAGCATCGCGGACCTGTTCTCCAACGTGCAATTGAGCGCGCAAGGTCTGGAAGGGCTGTTCGATCTCAAGGGCCTGAGCGTACAGGACGTGGTGAATGGCCTGATCCAGGTGCTCGATGGCCTGATCGATCCGTCCAGCGCGGTGTACACCACCCTGCCGGGCATCGACCGCAGCCTGATGGATCTGCTCGGCGACGGCACCAGCGATTTCCTGACGGCCATCCGTGACCGACTGGTTGCCGTGCGTGACGGTGCGGGGACCACCCTGGTCAGTCTGGAAAACGAACTGAACCGGGTATTCAACGACTTCCTGGGCGCCGGGAGCGACCCGTTCTCCCTGACCTACCAGGATTCGAGCCTGGCGCTCGATTTCTCGTTCGAGAAGGTGCTGGCCGACAGCCAGTATGCCTTTGCGCTCGATCTCAACGACTACGCTTCGCAGATCCCTCTGCCACCCGGGGTGGGACTGAACGTCTCGCTGGGCGATGCCAATGGCAATATCGGTCTGGGGCTGCTGGCCACGGCGGCCATGGATATCGGGCTGTCCTGGGATCTCGGTGACCTGGCCGCGGCGCCGGTCCCCGAGATCGCCGGCGATTCCGGTGTGCGCTTCGATCTCGAAGCCGGCTTCCAGAATCCGGTCGATTTCCAGGTGGGGCTGGACCTCGGCAGTTTCGGCAGCGTGGACTTCCTGATCGCCAATGCCTCGGCGGACATCGACATGGCGGCCTCTTTCGGTCTCGACGGACTGGCAAGCCGCTATGCCCTGGGGGACATGTCGGCGCATCTCGACGGGTCTCTGGGCGGCATGGCGACGCTCGATCTGCCGATGTTCTTCCCCGACCCGGGAACGCCGCTGGGTTCGCAGGAAGACCAGAACGGCGACGGCATCCCCGACAACGTGCTGCATTTCGATGCCGGCTTCGATCTCGGGACGGGCATCGACTGGCAGGTGGTGGCCCCTGACATCGGTGACCTGTTCTCCCTGTCGGCCCTGCTCAACGATCCGGCGCGGGTGCTGAGTGGCCTGGAGGCCATGTTCGACACCCTCGAGAACGGCATGCTGGGACGCTTCGCCTCCCTGGACCTGCCGGTGGTGGGCGATGCCATCCAGGACGCGGGCAACTTCGTGTCCACCCTGCGTCAGTCCCTGCTCGGCGACAAGACCGGGGGGAGCTACCGGAACGGCCTGGGGCTGGATCTGCAACGCCTGGTGGTGGATGCGGACGGTCGGCCGCAGCGTGATGCCAACGGCGACCTGGTATATGCCGCCGTGACCGGCCCGCAGGACATTGACCTGATGGTCTCGCCCGAGGCCATCGGCTTCAACCTGCAGATCGGTGGCCAGGTGTTCTCGCCGCGCGTGGTGCCCTTCACCTTCGGCGGGGGCCTGCCCGGCCTGAACCTCTCTGCCGATGGCGGTCTCCAGGTCAGCATGGACTACGTGTTCGGTCTGGGCTTCGGTCTGTCGGCCACCGACGGGGTCTATCTGGATACCAGTGGCGCCACGGCCAGCGGGGCCGAGTTCGCGCTGAACCTTGCGGCGGAGTTGCTCCCCGGCACCACGCTGGAGGCCAACCTGGCCTTCCTGCGCGCCCAGCTCACGGACGTGGCGGATGCCGATGGCGGCAGTGGCCTGTTTGGCGAGTTCGAGGTCGATCTCACCGATGGCGATGGCAATGGTCGCTTCGGTCGGGGGGATACCCTGGGGCTGGAAGCGCGTATCGCCGCCTATGCCAATGCCGACATCCAGGCCACCCTGGACATGCCGGTCAGCGGCGGCCTGAGTTTCCCCAGTATCGAGACCACCATCCACTACGACCAGCAGTTCGTCGAGGCCACCTTCGGTCCCGGTGTCACCAGCATCGACCTCGGCGGTTCGCCTCAACTGGTGTTCGAGGACGTCACCCTCGATGCCGGCGGCTTCATCACCGGTTTCATGGGGCCGATCGTGGACAAGGTCGCCGAGATCCTCGGCCCGGTGCGCCCGGTGATCGAGATGCTGACCCGCGAGATCGGTTTCCTCAAGCAACTGGGTTCGCCGGCGACTTCGCTGCTCGACCTGGCCCGGCTGGTGCTGGGCAACAGCCGATATGGCGCGGCGGTCAAGTTCATCGATGCGGTCGTCAAGCTTGATGCCTTTGCTCAGGCCATACAGGATCTGCCGCCCGACGGGCTGTTCATCAATTTCGGCACCTTCGATATCGACACCGGCAATCCGGCAGCGCCGGCGGCCCCGCCAACGGCCAGGCCAGGCACCGAGGGCAGCCTGGACACCGCCAGCAGCACGCCCGGCGGTACTTCCACCAATTCGGCTGCGAAGAGCAAGGCCAGGAGTCTGCGCGACAACTTCCTCGTGGGCGACGGGGGCTTCAGCTTCCCGCTGCTGACCAATCCCGGCGATGTGGTCGGCCTGCTGCTGGGCAAGGATGTCGATCTGTTCATCTACGACATGCCGAAGCTGGTGCTCAGTTTCGACTATCGCCGTTCGTTCCCCATCTTCCCGGGCCTGAATGCGCGGATCGGTGGTGGCGTGAGTGCGACCGCCGACTTCGGATTCGACACCAGTGGCTTGCGCGCCTTCTTCGACAGCGGCTTCACCCGGCCCGATCTGATCTTCACCGGCTTCTTCGTCGATGACCAGGTGGTCGATGCGGCCGGCAACCGGGTGGCGAGCTATTCGCAGGGGCAGCTCGACAGTGGCCAGGTGACCGATCTCCCCGAGGTGACGATGACAGCTGGCATCGTCGCCGGGGCATCGGTCGGTATCAGCGGGCTGGTCGAGGCCGGGGTGGATGGCGGAATCAAGGCCAGAGTCGATTTCGATCTCAACGATCTGGCCAACCCGGGCACGGGGCGGGGCACCCTGGTCGAGGCGCAGTACGACAACAAGCTGCGGGTGGACGAGATCCTGACGCGGCTGGATCAGGATCCACTGTGCCTGTTTGAAATGCACGGTGCGGTGCGTGCCTTCCTCGAAGCCTTCTTCTGGGTGGGCCTGGATCTCGGATTCTTCGGCGAGGTCACCCTGTTCGAGGCACGCAAGCGCTTTGTCGACGAGGTGCTGGCGGATTTCGATCACGACTGCCCCGACCCGGCGGCCGACATCGCTCAGCTCGATGCCAACGGAACCCTCACCCTGGAATACCGCCCGGATACCTCGGTGACCGGCGAACGGATAGGCGAGCGTCCGGTGCGCTATATGGTGGATGTGGCGCATGTCGACAATCCGGCGTCCGGACCGCCGCGCGATGTGCTGCGGGTGACTTCACGCGGGGTGAGCGAGGATTTCGAACTCGGGCAGGTGAAGCGCATCGTCACCGGGGGCACCGCTCACGACGACGAATTCGTGATCGGCAAGGACGTGACCGCCGATCTGGATCTGTCCACCGGGGACGGCGACGATATCGTGCGCGTACTCGCCGCCACCGCGGGCCAGCGACGCATTGTGCGGGGTGGGGCCGGCAACGACACCATCGAGACGGCCGATGGGGCCGACAGCGTCTACGGTGGTGCGGGTGACGACATTCTCATGACCGGCGGTGGCGACGACAGCATCTGGGGTGACGCCGGTCTGGACCAGATCGAGGCCGGTGCCGGCAACGATGTCGTCCACGGTGGCGACGGGCGCGATTTCATCCTGGCCGGCGAGGGGGGCGACCTGGTATGGGGTGATGCCGGCAAGGACCGGCTCGAAGGCGGTGTCGGCAACGACGAGCTGCACGGTGGTGCGGCCGCTGATGTGCTGCTGGGGCAGGATGGAGACGACCGCTTGTTCGGTGATGCCGATTCCGACACCCTCACCGGTGGTGCCGGGCGTGACCGGGTCGATGGCGGTCTGGACAGCGACACCATCCACTGGTACGTCGGTGACGGCAGCGATCTCGCGGTGGCGGGCGGTACCGGCACGCAGAACGGAAACACCGAGGAGCAGGATACCTTCAAGGCGCATGCCCGGGTGGCACGCGAGGCCGACGATGTGCGGCTGTCCGCCGTTGGCGCCGATGTGAAGGTGGACTTCAACCGGGCGTCCTTCGTGCTGCAGGGAGTTGAGCATCTCTCCTTCGATCTCGGCGAAGGTGCCGACCGGATGAGCAGCGGCGATCTGTCGGCGACCACGGTCACTCGCGCCGATGTCGATTTCGGTACCGGCGAGATACTGGACACGGTGGCGATCGTCGAGGACGGTGTGTACGAGGACTGGTCGCAACGGGATGCCAATGGCCTGCCCACGGCCATCGCGGTGTCCACCCCGCGGGTGTTCCGCGTTACCGATCCCTACGATGCGGCCAGCAACCAGCAGCCCGACATCCGCTTCTATCGCCAGGTCGCTGCGGACGGATCAGACGGTCCCGATGTGGCCTATGACATCCTCGCCGATGGCAGCCTGGACCTGGTGACGGTGACGCACCCGATCCTGGGGCAGGTGCTGGTGCAGCGGCGCGACGGTGTGGCTCCCACCGATTTCACCGCCTACAACCTCGAGGCCTTCGAGACCCGTACCGAGCAGCGCAGTCATCGTTCGCGGGCGCAGGCCCATGACGCAACGGGCAATCCTCTCATCGATGCCCAGGGCAACCCGGTGTACGACGAGTTCATCACACCCGTCTATGGCCTGGATTCGCAGCAGGATCTCCTGCAGCTGTTCGGCGGCGCCGGAGCCGATGATTTCCGCGTCTCCACGGGCAATGGCGTCGTGATCGTCAGCCAGGCCGGCGGCGTGTCCTGGGCTGTCAGCAACAGCAACGTCCTGCACGACGAGCTGGAGATCGATGGTCAGGGTGGCGACGATCGCCTCGACGCCTCGCTGATGGCCGAACACCTGCTGACACGCACCGTGCTGCGCGGTGGGGATGGCGCTGACCGTTTGATCGGTTCCGACTATCTCGATCATCTCGATGGTGGGGCGGGCGACGACCGGGTCACCGGCGGCAAGGGGGTCGATACCTTCGCCAACACCGGCGGCGGCTACGACACCCTGGTCGAGACCCGGGATGCGGACTTCGAACTGAGTGATACCCGGTTCGTGGTTCATGAGCTGGCAGCCGGGGTCAATGTCGGTACGGCAACCGATCCACGGATACAGCGGACCCGCCTGCTGACCGAGTCCGAGGATGTGACCGGGGTGTTCTCACAGTTCATTCTTTCGGCTGTCGATACGGTGGGACAGAACGGGCTGGCCGCGGGCACCGCCAGCGTCAACCAGTTCTACGTGCATGATTTCACGTCCGACTCGGCCATTCTCGATGGTGGGGATGCCGGTGATGTCTACGATATCCAGCTTTCCAGTACCGCCAGTGGCGAATTCAGTTCCCTGGTGGACATTCGCGACCGGGGAACAAACGGTCTGGACGGCCTGCTGGTGCGTGGCAGCAACGAGAACGATGTCTTCCATTTCGACAAGGACATCGTCGAGCGCATCACCCCGCGTCCGGGTGACCAGGGTGCGAATTCCATATTCGCTCCGGTGGCCGATTACAGTACCGAGATCATCGTGCGCGACACCAGCCTGGGCAATGTCTCCCGGCAGACGGTCAACTACCTGACGACCGAGTTGTTTACCACCCATGGCCGGGGAGGGGACGACCTGTTCCTGGTCGATGATTCATCGACCGAGCTGCAGGTGTATGGCGACGCCGGTGACGACCGCTTCTTCATCGGCAACGTCCTCGAGACCCAGCAGATCAACGACCCGCGCTACGGTCTGGTGACGGCGGTCAAGCGCATCACCAACGGCGTGAGCTTCCCGTCGCGTTTCTACGGCGGCACCGGTGACGACTATTTCGAGGTCAATCACAACATCGCCGAGATCTTCCTCTATGGCCAGGAAGACGATGAGCTGTTCTACATCAAGGCGCTGCTCACCACGCCGGCGCTGAATCCCGATGGCCTGTCCCCCGATGACGATATCAATGTCGCCAATGACGGCGAGGGTGCGGATACGCTGGTCTATGTAAAGAATGCACCCATCAACATCTTCGGGGGCTCGGGCTTCGATACCCTGGTGGTGGTCGGCACCGAGATCGACGACACCTTCTATGTCTTCACCGAAATGGTCAATGGCCGGGAGGTGCAAAGGGTCTATGGCGCGGGGCTGAACATTCCCACCATCGAGGGCATCGAGCGTCTGCGCCTGATCACCGGCGGTGGCGACGACACCGTGTATTTCTACGGTTCGCTGGAGGGACAGGAGATCATCGTCGACACCGGGGCAGGCAACGACACCATCCATGTGGGTGGGCCGGCGCGTGACTTCGAGGTCGAGATCCCGGCGTCGCAGCGCACCCAGATCAAGCGGGTGCCCCAGCCTCCCATCGTGACCTACCAGAACATCCTGGTGCGTCCCGCCTACACCTGGTGGGAGGTACGTTATGCCTGGTACGGGACCGGCCTCTTTGGCGCCTATCTGTTCCCCTACTGGGTGCGGCACGACGAGCCCCCGATCTACCTGAATGTCCCTGTCGTCACGCCGCAGCCCGACCTCGAGGTGCCGGTGGTCATCACCCAGCCGGCCTCGGTGGTGCCCATCCACATGCCGGCGAGCCGGGATCTCTCCGGCATCAAGGGGTCTGTGATCTTTACCGATGGCAACAGCGAGGACGGCCAGGACCGGCTCATCGTGGACAACAGCGATGGCGCGCCGGCGGCAGATGAAGGCCTCTACCGCCAGGAGGTGCGCACCCTCAAGGTGTCCACTGATACCGCCGTGCTGGCCGGGATCCTGCCTGCCTGGATGGGAGTGGCCGATGTCGACAAGGCCCTGAAGGGACTGATCCGTCAGCGCAGTGCCATCATCGAGCCCGATCTGGCCGATGCCCTGGCCGCCGGCCAGGTGCGTACCGTGGTGATCCCCAAGGGGTATCGCCTGGGGACGCGGGCCCCGGGCGCAGATACCAGCGACGTCGATCTCTCGCAGGCCGAGGTCAAGGTGGATCCCGATACCGGTGATGTATTGATCTATGCCACCCGGGACATCGCGCTCGGTCTGCCCGCCGGTTATGTCACCAGCGTCAAGATCAAGCAGTCGCGTATCTACGATGCCATCGGCAAGCTGGGTTCTGCCCATGGCCTGCTGTATGCCGGTTTCAGCGACATCGAGGTGCAGTTGGCGCAGCGTGGCGGCAACGATTTCACCGTACGGCAGACGGCGAACAAGGCGGTGACCCATGTCTATGGCAACGGCGGGGGCGACCGTTTCACGGTGAAGGCCACGACCGGTCCCCTGCATCTGCATGGCGATACCAGTACCGATTATTACGAGACCCTGGCGGGCCTCCTGCCGCAAGTCGGACGTCTGCTCAACCTGGTCGATACCAATGGCAATCCCGTGGACTTCGATCCGTCGGACCCGGTGCACGTCACCGCCCTGCTCCAGCGGCTCGAGACCGAACAGGGGCTGGGCCTGGATGTCGCCAGCCTGCGCCAGGAGCCGACGCTGGATGCCGAGGTGTTCAACGAGCACATCATGGCCCAGGTCCGTTTCCTGCGGAACCGTCTGGGCGATGCCGGGGCCTGGATCTCGGAACTGACACTGGTCGGCGACTGGCTCGGCCTGGGGCGTGATTTCGACACCCAGTCGGTGAGTGACCGCCATGCCCTGATCGACCGCTTCAACCAGCGGGTCGCCGATCCGGCGGAGCGTATCCCGGTGTATCCGCCGGACGACCAGCTCGATACCTGGCTGACCGGCAAGAACGACCTGATCTGGGAGATGCTCAAGGCCGACTACAACCCGTTGCAGGGCAACGAGCATTACCGCGACTGGGCGGCCGATGTGCGCATCGTGCTGGGCCTGAATCACGACTTCGATCCAACCAGCACCCCGGATCTGCTGGCACTGATCGCCATGCTCAACGACAAGTACGTGCTGGGCATCAATCCCGACCAGGCGCAGCAGCGGTTGTTCTTCGGGCGTACCGGCACTCAGTACGCCGGTCAGCGATTCACCATCGAGGACGTCCAGCCCGAGATCTGGCGCCTGCTGGTGGCCAACGGCCTGGCCTCGGCGCCTGCGGGCGACGACACCTTCGTCATCGCCAATGACCTCCAGCAGGTGGATGAGGTCGCAGGCCCCCTGTTCCTGTATGGGCAGGCTGGCAACGATACCGCCCTGGTCGATGATCGGGGCAATGCCGTCGAGAGCGAGGCCATCCTGAGGCAGTCGCAGCTCACTGGTCTCGGCATGCTCAACGGCATCACGTTCTCCGGCCTGGTGGGCATGGAGATCCACACCGGCAGTGCACGAGACCAGTTCAATGTGCAGGGCGTGCTGCCCGATACCCGGCTCTACCTGCACGGTGGCGACGACCGGGTCTATGTGTCCTCGCAGGCGGCGCAGGGCATCGGTGTGGACACCGATTTCCTGCGCGGTGACCTGGATGCCGTCGCGGGCAATCTCGATATCGATTTCGGTGCCGGCCGTCACAAGCTGATGGTCAGCGACGAGGCCACCACAGTGAGCGATACCGGGGCGGTGATCGCCAGCGACCGCATCACCGGCCTGTCGCAGGGAGAGATCCGTTACATCGGCGCGGGCAACCTGGCCGATGGGGTCTGGATCTGGACCTCGCAGGGGGCGGATCGGGTCGAAGTGCGTTCCACGCGCCGCGATGCCGGCGTGAACACGCTCACCAGCGTCAATACCGGTGGTGGCGACGATCAGGTCGTTACTGCATTGCAGGCCGGCGGTGACGGCGCACTGGCCGTACATCTCGGTGCCGGCAATGGCCGTTTCGACGGTCAGGGTGCCACCCGCGACCTGTGGGTGTTCGGCAGTCTGGGCGACGACGAACTGCTGGGTGGCTCGGGTGACGATGCCCTGTTCGGCGACGACGGCCGCATCCTGTTCGGCGGCCCGGTGACCGCCACCCTCGGCAATGGCGGTCCGGGGGACTTCACCGATGGCATCCTCGGCCTGCCGAGACAGTACCTTGGGATCACCACGGTTGCCGGCGGTACGGATACCGTGCTCGGCGGGGAGGGCAATGACGTCCTCTTCGGCGGTGCGGGTGCGGATGTCCTGCGTGGTGCACAGGGCGACGACCGCCTGTTCGGCGATTTCGGTGAGCGGTCGCTGGATGCCACGGGTGGCGAGCAAAACCGCAATCTCGCCGGCCAGGGCGCCGGAGACGATCTCCTGTTCGGTGATGCCGGCAACGACGTGCTGTTTGGCGGCGCGGGCGGTGATCATCTGAGCAGTGGAGAGGGCGATGATCGCCTGTTCGGTGATTTCGGCCGGTGGTCGCTGGATGCCACGGGTGGCGAGCAGGCTCGTAATCTCACCGGCCAGGGCGCCGGAGACGACCAGCTTTCTGGCGATGCCGGCAACGACGTGCTGTTTGGCGGCGCGGGCGGTGATCGTCTGAGCGGTGGAGACGATGATGATCGCCTGTTCGGCGATTTCGGCCAGTGGTCGCTTCAGGGCGGTGTGGAGACGGCAGGCACCGTGATGGGGACCGGAGGTGCTGCCGATGTATTGTCGGGCAACGCCGGCAACGATGTGCTGTTCGGCGGCGCCGGTGGCGATCGTCTGGATGGCGGTGCCGGCAGTGACAGCCTGGTGGGTGACTACGGGCTCTGGCAACGACGTGGCGCGTGGAGCCAGGTGCAGGCCGACCCGGTGTTTTCCGGGGGCAACGACACCCTGACCGGCGGCGCCGGCAACGACTTCCTGCTGGGTGGTCATGGCAGCGACATCTTCGTGGGCAGCCTGCGAGAGGACGTGATGCTCGGCGAATTCGGCCGGCTCACCCTGCAAGGCGGCGATGTACGCACCGTGATCTCCCTGGCCGGTGACCAGCGTGATGTCGCGGGCCTCACCCAGGACCAGTTGTATACCTGGCTGCCGCCATTGTCGCTGCTGGCACCGGTGAGCAGCGTGGCGGCCTCCCGGTTCGATGCGGATACGGCACCGCGCGCCGGTGAACAGGCGCGAAACGAAACCCTGCATGCCGTGCCCGCGCCGCCTGCCGGTCAGGTGGTCGAGCACGGGCTCGATGCCCTGGAGCCGACGGATCTCGGCAGGGATCCTGCGGCATGCGGCATGGGTGGCCCCGGCCCCGGCCGAGGCCGTGTGTCGCCCGAGCGAGGTGCCGCCCGATGCCTTGCCGCCCGGCGAGGTGGTCCTGCCGTCCTGTGATCTGGAGGTGGCCCCTTCGACGGAATCCGCCCCTGCCGAGGGCGAAGCGCCGGCCGAAGAGGCGGCGGTGCCCGACGAGACCCTCCAGGCACTGGGGGCGCTCGGTGCACTGGCCGGGCTCGGCGGGACCGTCCGCCCGTCCGCCGGGGGAGGGGGAGACTGGGGAAGCCGCGCCGGGCACCTCCTGCAGCGCCTGCAGGACGGCCGGTTGCGGCGCTGGCAGGCCGGCCGCTGGCACTGAGGCTGGCAATTCCCCGTCGAACCCGTATTCTCGCCCGGGGGACTTCCGGATTCATCCACATCAACCATCGAGGACAGCGTGACCATGGCGGAGCAAACGAGCCCGACAGGCGAAAAGACCGAAGAAGCACCCAAGCAGCCCCGGGTCGTCTGGGACGATCGGCAGATGCGCACGACCTATGCCAATGTGTGCAACGTGTCGAGCACGCGTGAGGAAGTGACCCTGCTGTTCGGCACCAACCAGACCTGGCACACCGGCCAGCAGCAGGTCACCATTCGCCTGAGCGACCGCGTCATTCTCAATCCCTATGCGGCCAAGCGGCTCTCGCTGTTGCTTCAGCGGGTGGTGGAAGACTACGAGTCCCGTTTCGGGACGCTCGAGGTCGGTCAGGGCGATGTTGGCGCCGAGACGCACTGAGACCGCAGTTCGAGCCCTTGACTGCTGTGCGGTGATGTCGCCCGGCCATGACTGAATCGTCGTCGGCGTCGCTCGAGAGCGGCCGCACGCAGACGACGACGGCCACCCCGACCGACCTCCAGGCCTGGCTGGAGCGTGAGTGCGCCGTACTCGGCCGGGTCGAGCGTGCCCTGCTGATTCATCGTGAGCCCGACGGCGAGTGGCAGCCGGAGGCCATGCTGCCGCTGGAGGCGGCGACCGCGGAGGCGGCCACGCCCCTGCTGGCGCTGGCGGACAAGGCAGTGGCCGAACGCTGCCCGCTGGCCGATCCGTATGACGGACTGCTGGCGTTCCCCCTGCACCTGCCGAACGACGAGCACTGGGTCTTCTGCTGCCGTCACGGCGAACGCGACGAGCGCCGGCTCACCGCCATGCTGGGGCGCCTGCAGCTGTCGATCCACGAGGTCGGCACCCTGCGCCTGCGCGCCCGTCTGCAGGCCCTGCAACAGGGCAGCGAACGTCTGCTCGCGGCCCATCGCCTGCTGGCGGTCGTGGTGGAGCAGGGCGACTATGCGGCCGCCACCCAGGCCCTGGTCAACGAACTGGCCACGGTGCTGAATGCCGATCGCGTCAGCCTCGGCCGTGTCGAGGCCGACCGTGTCGCGGTGGTCGCCATCTCCGGGACTGCCGATTTCCGTCGCCACCAGGACCAGGTCGAACAGCTTCGCCTGGCCATGCAGGAGGCCTACGAGCAGGGGCGTACCCTGGTCACTCCCGCGGACGACGCGGACGCGGCCGGTGCCCTGCGGCGCGAACAGGGGGCCCTGATCGAACAGGTCGGCGGCATCCAGGTACTGACCCTGCCGTTGCAGGTGGCCGGGCAGACGTCCGAGGTGATCTGTATCGAGCGCCCTCGCGACCCACCGCTGCAGGCCGCCGAGATCACCTTTGCCGAGGCAGCCTGTGCCCTGGCCGCGCCGGTACTGCGTGACAAGGCGCGAGGCTCGCGCGCGTTGCCGGCCATCGTGCGCGAACGCGCCTGGCAACAGTTGCAGCGCCTGCTGGGACGGGGCTATCCCGGCCGCAAGCTGCTGTTGCTCGGGTTGCTGGCGCTGGTCGCGGTGCTGGTGCTGGTGCGGCTTCCCTTCCGGGTGAGTGCCGACGCCCGTCTCGAAGGGGCGGTGCAACGCAGCCTGGTGGCGCCATTCGACGGCTACATGGAAGCGGCACCCCTGCGTGCCGGCGACCGGGTGCGCAAGGGGCAGGTGATCGCACGGCTGGACGATGCCGACCTGCAGCTCGAGGCCCTGCGCTGGCAGAGTCGTCTGGCGCAGCTCGAACGCCAGATCCAGGCGGCGAGGGCCCGGGGAGAGCGCAATGAGCTGGGTCGCCTCGAGGCCGAGCGCGACGAGGCGAAGGCCGAACTCGCACTGGCCCGGACGCGGCTGGAGCGCACCCGCCTGCGCGCGCCCTTTGATGCGGTCATCGTCGAGGGCGATCTCAGTCAGCGCCTGGGCGGCGCGGTGAAGCAGGGTGAGCCGTTGTTCCTGCTGGCGCCGCTCGATCGTTATCGCGTGGTGTTGCAGGTGCCCGAATCGGAACTGGCGCTGGTGCACCCGGGGCGGCAGGGGGAGCTGGTGTTCGATGCCTTTCCCGAGCGCAGGATGTCGTTGACCGTCGAACGGATCACCAGCGAGTCCAGTACCGAGGACGGGGTCAACCGCTTTCGTGTCGAGGCGGTACTGGACGGTGACATGGGTAACCTGCAACCGGGCCTGGAGGGTGTGGCGCGCATCGAGGCCGAAGAACTTCCGCTGTGGCAGGCCCTGGCCCGCCGCCCCTTGCGCTGGCTGCGGCTCTGGTTGTGGCGCTGGCTGCCATGAGCGGACAGCTGTTTTCCCCGGTGTGGTACCGCGTGGCCGATCTGCGACCGCGCCTGCGGCGGCACGTGGCGCTGTCCCGCCACCGCTATCGCGGGCAGCGCTGGTACCTGTTGAGCGACCCGGTCAGCGGACGTGATTTCCGCATCAACGAAGCGGGCTGGGCACTGGTCGGACGTTTCGATGGTCGGCGCACCCTGCAGCGGCTCTGGCAGGAGGTCTGTGAACGGCTGGGCGACGCCGCGCCCACCCAGGACGAGGTGATCCGCCTGCTGGGACGTCTGCACCAGGCCGACCTGGTGCAGATGCCCCCCCCCGCAACTGCCCGAACTGCAGCGGCGCAAGGGGCGGCAGCGACGCGCCCGCTGGCTCCAGTACCTGCGTTCCCCGCTGTCGATCAAGATCCCCCTGTGGGACCCCGACGCCTTCCTCTCGCGCACCCTGCCGCTGGTCGCCCTCCTGTTCAGCCGCCGGGGCTTGCTCGGCTGGGTGTTGCTGGTCGGCAGCGCAGCGGTGCTCGGCGCTGAACATTTCGACACCTTGCGCGAGGGTTGGCAGGACCGCCTGTTCAGCCTCCAGGGCATCGTGATGCTCACCCTGCTCTACCCGCTGGTCAAGGCTCTGCACGAACTGGCACACGGTTGGGCGGTCAAGCGCTGGGGAGGCGAGGTGCACGAGATGGGGGTGATGCTGCTGGTGTTCCTGCCCGTGCCCTATGTCGATGCCTCGGCATCGACCCGCTTCGAGTCACCGGCGCAACGCATGATGGTAGCGGCGGCCGGGGTGCTCACCGAGCTGGGCATTGCCGCCCTGGCGATGTGGTTCTGGGTCTATGCCGAGCCCGGTCTGGCGAGGGCGCTGGCCTGGCAGACGATGCTGATCGGCACCGTCTCCAGCCTGCTGGTCAACGGCAATCCCCTGCTCAAGTTCGATGCCTATTACGTGCTGGCCGATGCCCTGCAGATCCCCAATCTGGCGAAACGCGCCAATGCGCACATCGGCTGGCTGGCGCGCCGTTACCTGCTGGGCGACCGCGAGGCCGAACCGGCCGTGCAGGCCCCGGGTGAGGCCCCCTGGCTGACCGCCTACGCCGTGCTCTCCTTCGTGTACCGGACCCTGCTGGTGGCCGGCATCCTGCTGTTCGTCTCCGGGCGCTTCTTCGCCGTGGGTATCGTGCTTGCGGCCTGGGCACTGGCCGGCAGCCTGCTGATCCCGCTGATCGGTCGCTTCTGGCGGCTGACCCGCACCCTGTCGCTGCGTCGTCGACGCCTGCGCGGCTATGGCCTGATGCTGGGCGGGCTGATGCTCGCCTGGGCCGCTGTCGCCTGGCTGCCCCTGCCACACAACCTGCTGGTGCAGGGGGTGGTCTGGGTGCCCGAGAATGCCCGCCTGCGGGTCGCCGAGGCCCGGCTGGCCGGGTCGCGTGCCCGCCTGGAGGCCGCAACGGGTGACCGGGTCGAACGCGAATTGGCGCAACAGGCGCTGGCCTTTGCCCGGGGAGAGGCCGAGCGCCTGCGCGAACGGGTCGCGGCCCTGCTGCTGCGTGCCCACCGCGAAGGCGAACTGGCCCTGCCGCGGGCCGCCGATCTGCCGGGGCGCTTGCTGGCCCGGGGCGAGGCGGTCGGCTGGCTGCTGGCGCCGGGTGAACGGGTGGTGCGCGCCTTTCTCGATCAGGCCGCCTGGGACCAGCTGCAACAAGCGGGCTACGAAGTCACGGCGCGGCGCGCCAGCCGCCTGGCGCAGGAACTCCCGGCCCGGGTCGTGCGCCTGATCCCGGGTGCCACCCGCGAGCTGCCCAGTCGGGTGCTGGGGGTATCGGGCGGCGGCCCCTGGCCGGAGGTGCCGCAGCAGCCGACGAACGAATCGCCGGAGCCCCCTCTGCCACAGGCCCTGCGCCCCGGTTTCATCATGGACCTGCGCCTGCCGGGGAGTCGGCTGGAATGGCCGGAAGAACGCATCTACCTGCGCTTCGCGCTGCCGACCGAACCCCTGCTGCCGCGCCTGCAGGCGCTCACGGCCCTGCATCGTCTGCGCCCGGACCGCGACTACCTGGTACAGGACGACAAGGTACAGATCATCGATCCGCATACCGGTCGGGTGCTGCCCGACCGCCAATGGTCCCAGGGCCTGCAACAACTGGTGGAGATCAAGGAGGGACTGGAGCCCAGTCGGGCGAACCGTACCCTGGCGAAGATCAGTTATCAGCGTTTCTTCCGCCGCTACCACCATCTCTGTGGCCTCAGCGGGACCGCGCGCGAGGTGGCCACCGAGCTGTGGCGGGTGTATGGGCTGGCCGTTGCCAGGGTGCCCACGCACCGGCCGGTACAGCGACGCCGGCTGCCGCCGCGGGTCTTCGCCCGCAGCGAGGCGCGCTGGGATGCGGTGGTCGCCCGCCTGGAGGAATGGCATGCGCAGGACAAGGCCGTGCTGGTGGGGTGCGACAGTGTGGCGGCCTCCGAGACCCTGTCGCGTCGGCTCGCCGAGCGTGGCTTGCCGCATCGCGTGCTGAATGCGCGCCAGTCGCGCGAGGAGGCCGAACTCGTGGCCCGGGCCGGGCAGCCGGGGAGCATCACCGTCACCACGCAGATGGCCGGACGCGGTACCGATATTCGCATTGCCGGGTCCGTGCGCGAGAACGGCGGCTTGCACGTGCTCCTCAGCGCCTGCCAGGGGGCACGGCGCATCGATCGCCAGCTCGAGGGGCGATGCGCGCGCCAGGGTGATCCGGGCACGGTACAGTATCTGCTGAGCTGGGAAGACGCGCTGGTGCGCCAGTGGCGGCCGCGCTGGCTGGCGCTGCGTCCCGGGGGGCGTCCCGGGGGGCGTCCCGGCCTGCTGCTGATGCGCTGGCTGCAGTGGCGCGCCGAGCGTGCGGCGGCCCGTCAGCGCGACTGGGTGCAACGACAGGACGAACAGGAGGAAGAACTGATGGCCTATGCCGGAGCGAGCGAATGAAGGCCGGGATCGGCAGCCTGGTGGCTGGTCTGTTGATGACGACGGTTGCGCTGGCCGGGGATCTCGGCGAGACCCGTTTCGATTGCCTGCTCGAGCCGAACGCCCAGGTCGACCTCGGTGGCGGTTCTCCGGGCGTGGTCAGCGAGGTGCGGGTCGAGCGTGGCCAGCGTATCCGCAAGGGGCAGGTGCTGGTGCGCCTCAATGACGGCCTGGAACGCACCGCCCTGGCACGCGCCAAGGCACGGATTGCGCGCGGCCAGCGACGTCTCGAGCGCAACCAGGCGCTCTACGAGATGAAGATGCTCTTGCCCGAGGAACGCGACGACATCGAGATGGATATCCGTTCCGCCGAGGCCGATGCCGCCGAAGCGCGCGAGCGTCTGCGCCTGCGGGTGCTGAAGAGCCCGATCGACGGGGTGGTGGTGGAGCGCAGCATCGACCCGGGCGAACTGTTGGGCAGTGACCCTGTGCTGCGACTGGCCAGCCTGGATCCTCTGCATGTCGAGGTGATCCTGCCTGCCCGGTACTTCGGGCAGGTGAGCGCGGGCCAGCAGGCCAGCGTCTATCCGGCCGAACCACTGGGGGGCGAATACCCGGCCAGGGTGGCCATCGTGGACCCGGTGGTCGACCCGGGCAGCGGCACCTTCCGGGTACGCCTGTTGCTGGACAATCTCGGCAACCGCATCCCGGCGGGCCTGCGTTGCCAGGTGCGTTTCGGAAAATCGTGAAGGGGGCGCTTTCCCCCTCCGTCCATATGAAGTATATTAGCGACAAGCGAAATACATGAGCCGCCGATGGAAATACTCTTCCTTCTGATTCCGCTGGCAATTGGCCTGATGGCGGTGGCTGTCGTGTTTTTCCTGTGGACCGTGAAGAGCGGTCAGTACGACGATCTCGAAGGACCGGCGCATCGCATCCTGATGGACGACGATGACCCCTTGATCCCCGGCAACCGGCGTGCCGCTGCGAGGGAACGGGGCAAGGCCGGCGATTCCGAAGACTGAGGTCGTGGTGCGGGTCGCCGTACGCGGATGAATCGACTGTCTCTCATGACGGAGTAGTAGCCATGTTCAGTTTCGAAAACTTCCCCATGACCATCGTCGTGACCCTGATCGTGGTCGCCTGGCTGAGTTTCTTCTCGGTAGTTTTCTCCGGCTGACAGCCGGGCTCCGCCCCCCGGACAGGGTCGCAGACCCTGTCCGGGGGGCGCCGGCTCCGTCGGCCCCCACAAAAAACCCCCGCGGATAGCGGGGGTTTTTTGTGGGCCGTCCGATGTGAGCAGGGATAGAGCGTCAGGCCGCCAGCAGTTCGCCCTCTTCGCCCATCAGCTTGCGCAGCTTTTTCATGGCCGCCTTCTCGATCTGGCGGATGCGCTCGGCCGATACGCCGTAGTCGGCAGCCAGCTCGTGCAGGGTCTCCTTCTTCTCGTTCAGCCAGCGGCGTTGCAGGATGTCGCGCGAGCGATCGTCGAGCTGTTCGAGGGCTTGTATCAGCAGCTCGTGCTCGTGCTGTTCGCTGTCTTCGGCCTCCAGACGCCGCGACGGCTCCTCGCGCAGGTCGGCCAGGTAGGCCGA
Organism: endosymbiont of unidentified scaly snail isolate Monju; assembly: GCF_000801295.1. Lineage (NCBI taxonomy): Bacteria > Pseudomonadati > Pseudomonadota > Gammaproteobacteria > endosymbiont of unidentified scaly snail isolate Monju. The sequence goes on from NZ_AP012978.1 coordinate 294,232, forward strand.
GGGCGTGAAGGCGGCGTTGTCGTCTTCGTCGGCCTCCAGCGGGTCGAAGGCGACATCGTGGCTGCTCAGGCGCGCCTCCATCTCGATCACTGTCTCGGGCTTGACGCCCAGGTCCTCGGCCACGCCCTCGATCTCTTCCTGCGAGAACCAGCCCAGGCGCTTCTTGGCCGAGCGCAGGTTGAAGAACAGCTTGCGCTGGGCCTTGGTGGTGGCCACCTTGACGATGCGCCAGTTGCGCAGGATGTATTCATGGATCTCGGCCTTGATCCAGTGCACCGCGAAGGAGACCAGGCGCACACCCATGTCGGGGTTGAAGCGGCGCACCGCCTTCATCAGGCCCACGGTGCCTTCCTGGATCAGGTCGTTTTGCGGCAGGCCGTAGCCGTTGTAGCCGCGCGCGATGCGTACCACGAAGCGCAGGTGCGAGAGCACCAGCTGGCGTGCGGCTTCCAGGTCCTTGTGGTCACGCCAGCGTACCGCCAGTTCGTGTTCTTCCTCGGCGCTGAGCATCGGCAACTGGAAGGCCGCGCTGATGTAGGACTCCATGCTGCCGGTGGGCAGCAGGCTGGGGAAATTCATTGCTTGCTGGGTCATGTCCGTTGGACTCCTCTTGGTCTGTCCACAAATCTAGCACTCTCTTTTGGAGAGTGCCAAGCCGTTTTTAGCACTCGCTTCCTGAGAGTGCTAATTAGCAGAAAAGTTCCGGGGTTGAAAAAAATCGAGCACAGAATCTGCAGGGTTTTTGCGCGGGATCAAAAGGGGGGCGGGGGCCACCCGGGACTGCTCACTCGGGCTGGATGCGCGCCAGGTGGCGCCCGACTGCCAGCCAGGCGCCGACCAGGCCGAGCAGCGGGCCGCCGGCGAGCACGCTCAGCAAGGTGCCGGAGGTGACAAGGCCCAGCTGGAAGTCCGAGGCGTAGAGCCCGGCCAGGCGCTGTACCGGGCCCTGCATCAGGCCGAGGCCGAGGGTCACCAGGAGCAGCGCGATCAGGGCGCCGAGCAGGCCGTACCACAGCCCCTCGTAGAGGAAGGGGCGGCGGATGAAGGCGTCGGTGCCGCCGACCAGCTTGACCACCTCGATCTCGTGGTGGCGGTTCTGGATCTCCAGGCGCACGGTGTTGCCGACGATCAGCAGCACCGCGGTCGAGAGCAGGCCGGCCAAGACCAGGATGCCACGCTCGAGGGCATGGGTGATGGCCTCCAGACGGCGCACCCATTGCAGGTCCACGCGCACCAGAGCGATCTCCCGGTACTGTCCGAGTTCTTTCGCCAGGCGCTCGGTATCCGCCGCCGAGCTGGCGAAGGTGGCGGGCCGGATCAGGATGACTGCCGGCAGCGGGTTGCGGTCGAGCAGGTCCAGCGCCTCGCCGAAGCCGGAGCGCTGGCGAAATTCCTCCAGCGCCTGGGCGCGGGTGATCAGGCGCGCCTCGCCGACGTCCGAGCGCCGTGCCAGGGTGTCGCGTACCACCGCGGCCTTGCGGTCGTCGATCTCGTCTGCCAGGAACAGCGAGATGCTCGAGCCACCGTCCCAGTTGCCCGTGAGCTCGCGTACATTGTCCACCAGCAGGTAGAGCCCGCTGGGCAGCGCAATGGCGATGCCGATCACCGCGGTGGTCATCAGGGTGGCGAGTGGTTGCCGGGCCAGCCGGCCCAGCGAGGCCAGGGCGTTCTGCGCATGCCGCGCCAGCCAGGTCAGCGGGTTGCGGTTGCGCCGGAAGCCGGTCGGCTGGGTATCGCGTTTCATGCCGCCGCTCCCGAGTCGTGCAGGATGCGGCCCTCGCGCAGCTGCACGATGCGCTTGCCGAAGCCCCGGATCAGGTCGACATCGTGGGTGGCGATGAGCATGGTCACGCCCACCTGATTGAATTGCAGGAACAGTTCCATGATCTCGCGCGAGAGCTCGGGGTCGAGGTTGCCGGTGGGCTCGTCGGCAAGCAGCACCGGCGGCTTGCTCACCAAGGCGCGGGCGATGCCCACGCGCTGCTGTTCGCCACCCGAAAGGGAAATCGGCTGGCTGCGTTCCTTGCCCAGCAGGCCGACCTTGTCCAGCGCGGCGCGCACCCGGCGCTGGATTTCCTGGTGGCCCATGCCGGCGACCACCAGCGGCAGGGCCACGTTGTCGAACACGGTACGGTCGGCGAGCAGGCGGTGGTCCTGGAAGATCATGCCCACCTCGCGGCGGTGGTAAGGCACGTCGCGCGCCTTCAGGCGGTTGAGGTTGCGTTCGTTGACCCAGACCTGGCCGCGGGTGGCACGCTCGAGCAGTCCGATCAGCTTGAGCAAGGTGCTCTTGCCGGCGCCGGAATGGCCGGTGACGAACACCAGCTCGCCCGGTTCCACCTGCAGGCTGACCCCGGCCAGGCCCTCGCGCCCGGTGGGGTAGCGCTTGGCGACGTTGTCGAAGCGGATCATGTCGCGGTGTCGTCCTCCGAGCGCTCGAACAGGGCGCGCACGAACTCGCGCGCCTCGAAGGGGCGCAGGTCCTCGATGCCTTCGCCGACGCCGATGAAGCGGATGGGGATGCCCAGGGTGTCGGCAATGGCGAACACGATGCCACCGCGCGCGGTGCCGTCCAGCTTGGTGAGCGTGATGCCGGTCAGCGGTACCGCCTCGTCGAACTGGCGTGCCTGGTTGAGGGCGTTCTGCCCGGTGGTGGCATCGACCACCAGCATGACCTCGTGGGGCGCCTCGGGATCGAGTTTTTTCATCACCCGCGCGATCTTCGCCAGCTCGTCCATCAGGTTGGACTTGGTGTGCAGGCGACCGGCAGTATCGGCGATCAGCACATCCATGCCGCGTGCCTGCGCCGCCTGCAGGGCGTCGAAGATCACCGAGGCAGCGTCCGCGCCCGTGGCCTGGGCGATCACCGGCACGCCGTTGCGTTCGCCCCAGGTCTGCAGTTGCTCGACCGCGGCGGCGCGGAAGGTGTCGCCGGCGGCCAGCATCACCTTCTGGCCCTCGTCGAGCAGGCGCCGCGCCAGCTTGCCGATGGTGGTGGTCTTGCCGGCACCGTTGATACCGACCATGAGGATCACCTGTGGCCGGCCCTCGGCCGCGGCCTTCACCGGCCGGTCGGCCTGCTCGAGGATGTCGGTCAGCATGTCCTGCAGCACCTGTTGCAGGGCCTGCGGGTCGGACAGCTCGTGGCGTATCACCCGCGCGGTCAGCTCGTCGATGATGCGGCGTGTGGTGTCCACGCCCACGTCGGCGGTGAGCAGCAGGGTCTCGAGTTCCTCGAGCAGCTCGTCGTCGATCTGGCGGCGTCCCAGCAACAGGCTGGCCAGGCCGTCGCCCAGGTTGGCGCGGGTACGCGACAGGCCGCGGCGCAAGCGCTCGAACAGCCCGGGCTTCTTCTCGGGGGCGGGGGTCTCCTGGGTCTTCTTCTTGCCGAATCCGAACATGTGGTCCTTCCAGTGCTGCGGGAAGTGGTTTCCCCGGGTGTCTGTGAGAAGGCGGGGATTTGTCTTGCAGTCGGCTGCGGCTCTTGGAAGAATACCGCAGGTCTCGATGCCCCGAATCCTAACACCTGCGGGCCATTCAGGAGTATTCGCACATCATGTTTTCACGTCTTCTGTCCGTGCTGCTCGCCCTGCTGCCGGCCATTGCTGCGGCCGGCGCGGCGCCGGTCCATGAGTTCCTGCTCGACAACGGCTTGAAGGTGATCGTCAAGGAGGAGCATCGCGCCCCGGTGGCGGTCAGTCAGGTCTGGTACAGGATCGGTTCCAGCTACGAGGAGGGCGGGCGCACCGGCCTGTCGCACCTGCTGGAGCACATGATGTTCAAGGGTACCCGGGCACACGGGCCGGGTGAGTTCTCGCGCATCGTGGCCGAACTGGGCGGCAGCGAGAATGCCTTCACCAGCCGCGACTACACCGCCTACTTCGAGACCCTCTCGGTCGAGCACCTGGATCGCGCGCTCGAGCTGGAGGCCGACCGCATGCGCAACGTGGTGTTCGAGGAGAAGGAGTTCCGCAAGGAACTGGCGGTGGTGATGGAGGAGCGCCGCATGCGCACCGACGACAGCCCGAGCGGCCTGACCTACGAGCAGCTCATGGCGGTCGCCTGGCGTGCCTCGCCGTACCAGAACCCGGTGATCGGCTGGATGGACGATCTCGCCAACATGGAGATCGACGCCCTGCAGCGCTGGTACGACTTCTGGTACCAGCCCAACAACGCCACCCTGGTGGTGGTGGGTGATGTCGATCCGCAGCAGGTGCTGGCGCTGGCGAAGAAGCATTTCGGCCCCATCCCGGCGGGCAAGGTGCCCGCGCCGCGCCGCCCGGCCGAGCCCGAGCAGCGTGGCATCACCCGGGTGACGGTAAAGGCGCCGGCCAAGCAGCCCTATGTGCTGATGGGCTACAAGGTGCCCAATCTGGCGAGCGCCGAGCACGACTGGGAACCCTATGCGCTCACCGTGGCCGCCGCGGTGCTCGACGGCGGTGCCAGTGCGCGTCTGGCGCGTGATCTGGTGCGCGGCCGCAAGATCGCCGCCTCCGCCGGTGCCCAGTACGACCTGTATTCGCGCCTGCCTGGTCTGTTCCTGTTCGACGGCACCCCCACCGAGGGCCATCGTGCCGCCGAGGTCGAACAGGCCCTGCGCGAGGAGGTGAAGCGCTTGCAGGAGACCCTGGTCTCCAGGGAGGAGCTGGACCGGGTGGTCACCCAGGCGGTGGCGGCCAAGGTCTTTCAGGCCGATTCCATCTTCTACCAGGCCATGGAGATCGGCATCCTCGAGACCATCGGGCTGGACTGGCACTTGCTGGAGCGCGAGATCGAGCGCCTGCGCGCGGTCACGCCTGAACAGGTGCAGGCGGTGGCGCGCAAGTACCTGAAGGACGACTACCTCACCGTGGCCACCTTGGTGCCACAGCCGACCGACAAGCCGGTGCGTACCACGCCGATCACCCGGGGGACGACCCATGGCAAATAGGATCAAGTTCCTGCTGTTGTTGTGGCTGCTGCCGCTGGGCGCGCTGGCGGCCACCCCGAAGATTCAGTTCTGGACCACGCCGCAGGGGGCGAAGGTGCTGTTCGTCGAGACCCATGCCCTGCCGATGCTGGACGTGCGCGTGGTGTTCGATGCCGGCAGCGCACGCGACGGCGAGTTGCCCGGTCTGGCGGCCTTCGTCAACGGCCTGCTCGCCGAGGGTGCGGGCGAGTGGGATGCCGACGCCCTGGCTACGCGTCTCGAGGATCGCGGCATCGATCTGGGTACCGGCTCGGCCCGCGACATGGCCTGGGTGAGCCTGCGCACCCTCAGCGAGGCTCCGGTACGCGCGGTCGCCATCGACACCCTGGCCGAGGTGCTGGCCCATCCGCGCTTCGACGACGAGGCCATCGAGCGGGTACGCCAGCAGATGCTGGTGGCGCGCCGCATCGCCCTGCAGAAGCCGGGGACCATCGCTTCCGAGCGTTTCTTCCGCACCCTCTATGGCGACCACCCCTATGCCCATCCCGGCGGTGGCACCGAGCAGTCGCTGCCGAAGATCGACAAGGCCCGGCTGCGCGCCTTCCATCGGCAGTACTATGTCGCCGCCAACGCGGTGATCGCCCTGGTGGGAGATGTCGATCGCGCCACTGCCGAGCAGGTCGCTGAACGCATCACCGCTGCCTTGCCGCGCGGTCGCCATGCGCCACCCCTGCCGATCCCGGAGCCCGTGCCCGGCGGCGAGCTGCGGTTGAGTTTCCCCTCCAGCCAGACGCACATCCTCATCGGCCAGCTCGGGCTGCGGCGCGGCGATCCCGATTATTTCCCCCTGTACGTGGGCAACCATGTGCTCGGCGGCAGTTCGCTGGTCTCCATCCTGGGTGAGGAGGTGCGCAACAAGCGCGGCCTGTCCTACAGCGTGTACAGTTATTTCAGTCCCATGCGGGCCACCGGCCCCTTCCTGATGCTTGCCCAGACGAAGAACGACAAGGCCGGCGAGACCCTCGAGGTGATGCGCGAGACCCTCGAGCACTTCGTGCAGGAGGGACCGCCCCAGGCCCTGCTGGATGCCGCCAAGAAGAACCTGATCGGCGGCTTCCCGCTGCAGATCAGCAACAACCGCAAGATCGTGCAGTACATCGCCATGATCGGCTTCTACGACCTGCCGCTCGACTGGCTCGATACCCTTGCCGACAAGATCGCGGCGGTGACCCTGGCCGATGTGCGTGATGCCTTCCTGCGGCGCATCGACCCGGCGCGCAGCATCGCCGTCATCGTGGGTGGCAAGCCCGAGTGAGTGGGCGGCGCAACCGCCTGCGCATTGTCGGCGGCAGCCACCGGGGGCGGATACTGCACTTTCCCGATGTGCGCGGACTGCGCCCCACTGCCGACCGGGTGCGCGAGACCCTGTTCAACTGGCTGCAGGGCGAGGTAGGCGGCCGGCGGGTGCTCGACGTGTTCGCCGGCTCCGGCGCCCTGGGGCTCGAGGCCCTCTCGCGCGGCGCAGCCGAAGCGATCTTCGTCGAGCGCGCGCGCCCGGCCCTCCAGGCCCTGCGCGAGAACCTGCGTTTGCTGGGCCTAGACGACCGTGCCCGGGTGGTGGCGGGTGACGCGCGGCGCTTCCTCGCCGGTCCACCCGAACCCTTCGACCTGGTGTTTCTCGACCCGCCCTTTGCCGACGACCTGCTGGGTGACATCGCCCGGCAGCTGACCGAAGGCGGGTGGCTGGCCGACGACGCCTGGATCTATATCGAGCAGGACAGCACACGCGACTGGCCCGCTCTGCCCGAGAGCTGGCAACCACACCGTGAAACCCGCGCCGGCCAGGCCGCCTGCCGCCTGGTGCGGTTCGATCCTGCGTGACGCCTGACCGGCACAATCCCGCAATCGGAACAGGGTACCTGTCTCGCACAAATTGATCTTGCGCAATGGCTGGGGCTCGGGCGTTCGGCTAGAATGGGCTTTTCTGTCGCCTGGAGCGGAATTTGCACAACATCGCCGTCTATCCCGGGACCTTCGATCCACTCACCAATGGTCACAGTGACCTGGTGGCGCGGGCCGCGCGATTGTTCGACGAGGTGGTGGTGGCCGTGGCGCGCGACACGGCCAAGCGGCCGGTGTGCGACATCGACCAGCGGGTGGCACTGGCGCGGCGGGTGCTCGCGGATATGCCCAACGTGCGGGTCGAGCCGTTTTCTGGCCTGCTGGTGGAGTTCTGTCGCAGCATCGGTGCCAACCTGGTGATCCGCGGACTGCGCGCGGTGTCGGATTTCGAGTACGAGTTCCAGCTGGCCGGCATGAACCGGCGGCTGGCGCCGGAGATCGAGACCATCTTTCTTACCCCGGCCGAGCAGTACGCCTTCATTTCATCGACGTTGGTGCGGGAAATCGTGGCCCTTGGCGGCGATGTGTCAGAATTCGTTCATCCAGAGGTGAAGCGGGTGCTGGAGGGAAAGCGTTGCGATTGAAAGCCGGCGTCGCCGCCTCAATGTGTGTTTCAACTTGTAGTTCAGGAGTGGTCCCATGGCCTTGATGATTACCGACGAGTGCATCAACTGCGACGTGTGTGAACCGGAGTGCCCGAACGGGGCCATCTCGCAGGGTGACGAGATCTATGTCATCGACCCCGATCTGTGTACCGAGTGCGTCGGTCACTACGAGACCTCGCAATGCGTCGAGGTCTGCCCGGTGGATTGCATCCCGCATGACCCCGATCACCAGGAGTCGCAGGAAGAGCTGATGGCCAAGTACGAGCGCATCACCGCTGCCGCGGGCTGAGCGCCATGCGCGGTCTCATTGACAGGATGGCCCCCGCGCGGGGCCTTCTTGTTTTCTGCCTGCTGTGGCTGGGGGTGGCTGCGGCCGATCCTCGGCCGCCGGGGCAGGCGGTAGCCAGCGCCCACCCCGAGGCCACGGCGGCGGGCATCGCCGTGCTCGAGCTGGGAGGCAATGCCTTCGACGCGGCGGTGGCGGTCAGTGCCGCGCTGGCCGTGGTCGAGCCCTACAGCTCGGGACTGGGCGGCGGCGGCTTCTGGCTGCTGCATCGCGCGCGCGACGGCTTCGAGGTGATGATCGACGGGCGCGAGCGAGCGCCGCTGCGCGCCACCCGTGACATGTACCTGGACGCGAACGGCGAGCCGGTACCCGGTGCCAGCATCGACGGCCCGCTCGCCGCCGGCATCCCCGGTGAACCGGCCGCCCTGGTGCATATCGCCCGGCGCTACGGGCGCCTGCCGCTGGCACTCGCCCTGGCGCCGGCCATCCACCTGGCGCGCAGCGGTTTCGTGGTGGACGAACACTACCGGCGCATGGCCAGGTGGCGCCTGGAGGCGCTGCGTGCCTAGCCCGAGGCCGCACGCATCTTCCTGAAGGACGGCGAGGTGCCGCCGCTGGGGCATCGCATCGTCCAGCCCGCGCTGGCCGATACCCTGGAGCGGCTGGCGCGTGACGGACGCGACGGTTTCTATGCCGGGGAGACCGCACGCCGGCTGGTCGAGGGCGTGCAGGCCGCCGGCGGTATCTGGACGCTCGAGGATCTGGCCGAATACCGCGTGGTCGAACGCGAACCGGTGGTCGGCCATTTCAAGGGCTACCGGGTGGTCAGTGCCGCACCGCCCTCCTCGGGCGGAGTGGTGCTGATCGAGATGCTGAACATGCTCGAGGCCCTGGACGTCACAGAGCAGCCGGCGGCCCAGCAGGTGCATCGCATGATCGAGGCCATGCGCCGCGCCTACGAGGACCGCGCCCGCTATCTGGGGGATCCGGATTTCGTCGAGATGCCGCTCGAGCGCCTGCTCGACCCGGCCTGGGCGCGCGAGCGCCTGCGTGACTTCGATCCCGACCACGCGGGGGAGAGTCGGCCCATGGCCGAGCCAACCGGCGCGGGGATGGACACTACCCACTTCTCCATCATCGACCGCGAGGGCAACCGAGTGGCCGCCACCCTGTCGATCAACTATCCCTTCGGCTCGGGTTTCGTGGTTGCCGGGACCGGGGTGTTGCTCAACGACGAAATGGACGACTTCTCCATCAAGCCCGGCGTGCCCAATGTCTATGGCCTGGTAGGCAACGAGGCCAACGCCATCGCCCCGGGCAAGCGCATGCTCTCGAGCATGAGCCCCACCTTCGTCGAAGGTCCGGACCGGGTCGCCATCCTCGGTACGCCCGGTGGTTCGCGCATCATCAGCATGGTACTGATCGGCGTGCTCGAGGCGGTGGCTGGCCAGCCACCTGAGCGCTGGGTGTACCGCCTGCGCTTCCACCACCAGTATCTGCCTGACGAGGTGCAGTACGAACCGGGCGCCTTCACCGAGGACACGCGCCAGGCCCTGGAGGCGCTGGGGCACCACCTGCGCGTGCTCGATGAGCGTTACGGCAACATGCAGGCCGTGCTCTGGGACCGCCGGGCCGGACGCCTGCAGGCGGCATCCGACCCGCGCGGTGTGGGCGCGGCCTGGGCCAGTCGCTGAGGCGTCTGCCTCAGAGTCCGGGGGCGCCGTCCTTCAGAGCGCCGGGCAGGCTGGCGAACCAGGCCGCCAGATCCTCCATGTCCTGCTCGGTGAGGGCACCCACCTGGCCCTGCATGATGGCGTTCTTGCGTTCGCCCGACTTGTAGGTCTTGAGCGCGTGCAGCAGGTAGTCGGCATGCTGGCCACCGATATTGGGGAAGGCCGGGCTGACGCTGATGCCCTCGGCACCGTGGCAGCCGGCACAGACCTGGGCCTTTGCCTTGCCCGCGGCCGGGTCACCCCCGGCCAGTGTCGGACCGACGAGGAGCAGGGCGGCGAGGCCGCCGGCAACGATGGAAGTCTTCATGATGCGTACTCCTTATTTCCCGAGGCTTTCCCAGAAGGCGCCGATGTCCGCCATGTCCTGATCGCTGAGGCTGCTGGCCTGCACGCTCATGGTGGGGTGCTGGCGCTGGCCGTCGCGGTAGGCCTTGAGCGCGGCGACGATGTAGTCGGCGTGCTGGCCGGCCAGCTTGGGTACGTGATAGGTGGGGTAGACGTTGTTGTAGCTGGGAATGCCGTGGCAGCCCAGGCAGGCCTCGGACTTGGCGCGACCAGCCTGCGGATCGCCGGTGGCCGACACGGCCCCGGCAGCCAGCAGCAGGCAGGCGGCGCCTGCAAGTTTCTGCATCATCCCTCTCTCCTGACTTTGGTGAAGGACGACCGCTTACTGCTGCGGTTCTGTTGGTGTTGCACGGACCATTGTAGAAGGGGCAAGAGGGAGGTGTCACTCAAGGGACCTCTGATCAACTCATGACACGGCATCTTGCAGCGCCAAATCGCCCGGTTCCATGTTGCGAATCTTCGCCATAGCGGGCTATTGCGTGCGATTCGCGCCTCGAACCGGACGATTTTTCACCACAATCTGCTCGCGCCAGAGTTGATCAGAGGTCCCTCAGCGCTGACAGTGCGGACACCAGGTGCTGTTGCGCTGGGCGATGGAGCGGGCACGCAGCGCGGTGCCGCAGGCCGGGCAGGGCAGGCCCTCGCGGCCATAGACACGCAGCGACTGGGCGAAGTAGCCGGGGCGGCCGTCCTCGCGCTGGAAGTCGCGCAGGGTGGTGCCGCCCTGTGCAATGGCCTCGGTGAGCACTTGCTTGATGTGCGTCACCAGCATCGCGATGCGCGGGCGGGCGATGCGGTCGCAGCGACGGGCCGGGGCGATGCCGGCGAGAAACAGCGCCTCGGTGGCGTAGATGTTGCCCACCCCCACCCCCACCACCACGTGGCCGTCCATGATCAGTGCCTTGATTGGCACCCGCCGGCGCCGGGTCACGGCGTACAGGTGGTCGGTATCGAAGGCGTCGGACAGCGGTTCGGGGCCGAGCGTGCGCAGCAGGGGGTGCCGTTCGGGCGGCTGGTCGGTCCACAGCACGGCGCCGAAGCGGCGCGGGTCGCGCAGGCGCAGGCAGCGGTCGCCGAACACCAGGTCGAAGTGATCATGGGCCTGTGGCGGGGTGTCGGCGGGCAGGATGCGCAGGCATGCCCGACATGCCCAGGTGCAGGATCAGGGTGCCGTGATCGAAGCGCAGCAGCAGGTACTTGGCGCGGCGCTCGACTGTGCGCAGTGTCTGTCCGGCGAGATGGTCCAGGGCGGGCACGGGCCAGCGCAGCTTCGGCTGGCGCACGACCGTGCCGTGCACGATCTGTCCCTCGAGGTGCGGGGCGATGCCGCGCCGGGTAGTCTCGACCCCGGGCAGTTCCGGCATCACTCGGCCTCGCGGAAGTGGGTGGCCGGCAGGCCGGCCAGGTCAAACCAGAAGTCGTCGACCAGATACACCCGCTCGCCGACCTGCACATAGCGTTGTCCCGGCGGGGTACTGGGGCCGCCGAAGCGGATCTCGAGCTTGTCGAACCATAGCGCACGCACGGGTTGCGCCAGCCCGGCCTGCGCCTGAAGGGTCGGGGTGAGCGGCCATTCCGCGCGCACCGGTGCGTGCAGCAGGGCGAGCAGCGTGGCGACGCGCGCGGGGCGGGCGCGGGCGATCTCGGGGTGGGTGAGCATCCAACCCTCGGCATCGCGCAGCAGGGCGAGACGCAGCTGGTCGCCGGAGAAGGCGCGGACCTCCTGGACCTGCGCGGCAGAGAGGGTGGTCAGCGGCCGGCCGCTCGAGCCGGGCCAGGCCGATCAGCAGGGCCAGCAGGGCTCCCAGGGCCAGGATCAGGCGGTCGATGCCGTGCAGCCGCATCAGCCGCGCCTCCGTTGCCTGCGAATGAGCAGCCCTGTGAACAGCCAGAGCAGCGGCACGCCGAGCAGGTGGGTCAGGACGACGCGCGCGCCGGTCTCGGGTGTCCAGTCGATGGCGATGTCGTGCGCCGCGCTGCCGGTGCTCAGGTGGTTGCCGGTGAGCCAGTTGACCAGCCCCAGCAGGATGGAGCGGTTGCCGGCCTGGCCGAACAGGGTGTTGCGCGCGCAATCGCTGTCACCGAGCACCAGTACCCGGGAATCCTCGTGGCGCAGCGCCAATCCGACGGCGTGGCGTGCCTTCTGCTCACCCTGCAAGGGCTCATGGCGCACGGGGTCGGACAGCGATCCGGTTTCGTTCCAGGCCGGCACCGGGGTCTCGAGGCGGGTGACAACCTCCCAGCGTGCCTTTTCCGGGGCGATCAGGGCATGGGCGCCGTCCAGCAACAGGGGCGAGTCCGGCGATCTCCCGAGCAGCGGGGCCAGACCGGAGTGCACCCCGAAGCGGGCGGGGGCGAGCCCGGTTTGCGGGGTATCGGTGACCAGGGTGCCGGGCAGGGTCTGCACCCCGAGCAGGGTGGTCAGGTTGTCGCTGGCATCGTCTTCGTGCAGCCACAGCAGATGGCCGCCGCGTGCGAGGTGGCGGCGCAGGGCCGCGCGTGCCGGCTCGGGCAGGGCACGGCGTGGCGCGGGGACCAGCACCAATGCGACGTTGTCGGGGATGGGCGCGTTGCCCGGCAGGCCCAGCACCCGGTAGCCCTGTTCCTCCAGGGCGGCAGCCCAGGCACCGATACCTCTCGGGTCGGCCGGGTCCAGGCCCGCCTCGCCATGGCCCTGCAGGACCACGATCCAGGGCTCCCCGGTGCGCGCGATGCGGGTGAAGGCGCGCAGCAGGGCCGCCGGGGTGAGGCGTTCGACGCGCTGGCTGCGGCCCATGCCCTCGATGTGCAGCTCGCCCTCGTGGCGCACTCTCGCCTGGCGGGCCAGTTGCGGTTCGCGTCGGGGGTCGATCCAGCGCAGTTCCAGCCGGGGATAGCGGGCCTGCAGGGGGCGGATCAGCTTTTCGATGCGCGCGCGCAGCACCGGGTGGTCTGGCGCCCAGGCGGTGACCACCACCGGGCCGCGCAGGGCGTCGAGTGCGCGCAACAGGGCCTCGGGCAGGGGCTGTACCCGGTAGAGTTCCGTGGCGTGGCGTTGCGACAGCCCGGCTCCCAGCACCAGGATGGTGCCCAGCAGCCCCAGGGCGATCAGTTCGCGCAGCGGGTGCAGCGGGGCGCGCTCGCGTTGGCGCAACAGGGCCAGGCCGGCGGCGACAAGACAGACGAAGGTGAGTAGGACAAAGTAGGCGATGTCGTCGCTGCGCAGGGTACCGTGCAGGCCGGGGTCCAGGTGGGGCGCCAGGGCCAGCCAGCGCCAGGCCGCTTCGCGCGGGGCAAGGCTGTCGAGCAGCCACAGGAAGCCGCCGACGAGCAAGGCCAGGGCCATGGCCGAGGGTGGCCGGCGGACCAGCGCCGAGCACAGCAGAACGAGCGCGGCGAGCCCTCCCGCGAGCAGGCCGAGCAGGCCCCCGGCGACGGCCAGGCGGCCCCATTCCACCGCCATGCCCAGCGCCAGGCTGGCGGGCAGGGCCATCAGGGCACCGACGATCGCCAGCGCGGGGACCAGGGTGCCCAGCCACTTGCCGAGCACCAGTGCCGGCAGTGACAGCGGAGTCGCGAGCAGCGCGGGCAGGCGCCCGGTCTCGCGTTCGCCGGCGACCGCACCCATGCCCAGCAGCGGCACCACGAACAGCAGCAACAGGGCCAGCGTGTTCAGCGTGGGGGTGATCAGCAGGTCATTGATGCCCAGCGGTACCTGCCGTGCCAGCAGGTCGGGTTGGATCTGCTGGTACACCTGCAACTGGGCGAACAGCATCCAGGCGCAGATCAGCCAGGTGCCGGCGAGCACCAGCCAGAAGGTCATGCTGGTGAAGTGCGCGCGCAGCTCGCGCGCCAGCAGGTGTCGGATCATGCCGCCTCGCCCAGACTGAGTTCGCGGAAGCGGGACAACAGATCGGGGCCTTCCCGGCGCCACTCGCGCAGGCCCCAGCCGCCGGCCGCGACCCGTTCGGCCAGGTCCGGCGGGGCGTCCTCGGCCAGGCTCAGCCACAGGCTGCCGTCGTCGTGCCGCGCCACCCCATTGATGCCGGGCAGCGCCAGCAGCTCCGGGTCTGCTGGCGGTCGGTCGAAGCGCGCGCAGATCCGCGGCGGGTGATCCAGCGCCTGTTCGGCGACGATGCGCCCCTGGTGCATCAGCAGGGCGCGCGTGCACAGCCGTTCGATGTCCGGCAGCAGGTGCGAGGCGATCAGCACCGCGCGCTCGTCGGCGATGGCCTGGATGTGGGTGCGCAACCGTTCCGCCTGCAGGGGATCGAGCCCGGCGGTGGGTTCGTCGAGTAACAGGATGTCCGGCTCGTGGGCCAGCACGCAGGCCAGCCCCAGGCGCATGCGCTCGCCGCCCGAGAGCCGACCGGCCAGCCGGCCTTGCAGGGGGGCCAGATCGAAGTGTTCGAGCAGGGATGCGCAGCGGTCGTCCGGCGGGTGTCCCTGTCCCTGCAGGCCGGCGAAGAAGCGCAGGTTCTCACGCACCGTCAGCTCGGGATACAGCGGGGGGCGCTGCGGCAGCCAGCCGATGCGTCGCCGTGACGCCCGCGTCAACGGGGAGCCCGCCACCCGCACACGCCCGCGCGCCCCCGGCAGGGCCCCGGCCAGCGCCGCCAGCAAACTCGACTTGCCCGCGCCGTTGATCCCCAGCAGCCCCACCGTCTCGCCGCGGTGCAGGCTCAGCGAAAGGCGATCCAGGCGCGGTGGCAGCCGGAGTTCACGGGCTTGCAACAGGACATTCATGGCCGCGCAGGGTAGCAAGCCGGGGCGAGAAGCGCCAAGGAGGAGAAAGTCTCGAAAAGGGAAACCACAGAGGACACAGAGAACACAGGGGGACGCGAACGTTTCTGAGGGGGTAACCCGAGGGGCGCGAAGGTCTTATACGTCGGCTTTGCGGTTTCCCGCTGCATTTTGCGTCACAGCACCCTGGGCGGGCATTCGCGGCGAGGACGCCGCTCCCACAGGTAGGAGGCCTGTCCTCGGGCCGAAGGTTCTCGAAGGTTTTTCTTTGTGTCCTCTGTGCGCTCTGTGGTTGAGTCCCCTTCGCACGGAGCAAGGAAGTTTCCAGGCCGTGCGTGGTGTTGCGAAATACGCCCGTCGAAAAAACCTTGCCTCCCTGGCGACCTGCGCAGTTCCCTCGAAGCGCCCGTTCAAGCCGTCCTTGTGCTCTTTGGTGTGCCTTGTGCTTATCCCTTCCAAAGCCTTCGCGGTTTTCACTCCCCGGTTCCTGTCGCGCCACCGCTTCTCTACAATCCGCGGCCATGATCTGGCTTGGCGTGGACACCGGCGGCACTTTCACCGATTTCGTCTGTTTCGACGAGGACGGGCGGGTGCGCGTGCACAAGGTGCTGTCTACACCCGAGGCGCCGGAGCGAGCCATCCTGCAGGGCATCGCCGAGCTGGACCTGCCGCTCGATCGCTTGCAGGTGGTGCATGGCTCCACGGTGGCGACCAACGCGGTGCTCGAGGGCAAGGGCGTGCGTACGGTGTTCGTCACCAACCGGGGCTTTGCCGATCTGCTGAGCATCGGCCGGCAGGCGCGGCGTGCGCTGTATGACCTGCGGCCGCATCGGTGCCGATGGCTCGGTGGTCGAGCCGCTCACCGACGACGATCTCGCCGCCCTGCGTGATGCACTGGCCGAGCGCGCCCCTGAGGCGGTCGCGATCTGCCTGCTGTTCTCCTGGCTGCGTCCCGAGCTGGAGCAGCGCCTGCGCGAGGTGGTGCCGGCGGACTGTTTCGTGTCGCTGTCTTCCGAGGTGCTGCCCGAGGTGCGCGAGTACGAGCGCGGTATGGCGACCTGGCTGAATGCCTGGGTCGGGCCGCGCGTCGCCGGCTACCTGCGGCGCCTGGGCGGGGCCTTGCCCGGGGTGCCGGTGTCGGTGATGCAGAGTTCGGGCGAGACCATGAGCGCCGACCAGGCCGCGGGTCAGGCGGTGCGCATGTTGCTCTCGGGACCGGCCGGCGGACTGGTGGCGGCAAAGCACCTGGGCGAGCGCGCCGGTTTCGATCGCCTGCTCACCTTCGACATGGGCGGCACCTCGACCGATGTGGCGCTGATCGAGGGCGAGCTGGCGCTGACCAGCGAGGGGCGCATCGGTGACTGGCCGGTGGCGGTGCCCATGATGGACATGCACACCATCGGCGCGGGGGGTGGCTCGATCGCCTGGCTCGACGAGGGCGGGATGCTGCAGGTGGGGCCGGCCTCGGCGGGTGCCGATCCGGGGCCGGCCTGTTACGGACGCGGGGGCGAGCGGCCGACGGTGACCGACGCCAATCTGCTGCTGGGTCGTCTGCAGGCCGATGCCTTCCTCGGTGGGGACATGGCGCTGGACCGGGGCGCGGCGGAGCGGGCCATGCGGCCGGTCGCCGAGGCGCTGGACGGGGATGTACTGACGGCGGCGCGCGCGGTGATCGATGTGGCCAATGCGCACATGGCGCGCGCCTTGCGCGCCATCTCGATTCGCCGTGGCGTGGATACGCGGGGGCACCTGCTGGTCTCCTTCGGTGGTGCGGGCGGGTTGCACGTGTGCGAACTGGCCGAGGCGCTGGATATGCGCCAGGCCATGGTGCCGGCACACGGCGGGGTGCTCTCGGCCCTGGGCATGCTGGTGGCCCGGCCGGGGCGGCAGTTGTCGATCACCCTGATGCGCGATCTCGGCGAGGCGGATCTGCAGGCGGCGGTGACCGAGGCCCTGACACGCCTGCGCGAGCGCGCGGCAGCCATGCTGGCGCCCGAAGGTATCGTGCTGGAGCGGGCCGAGGCCGTGGTGAGCGCCGATCTGCGCTATCGCGGCCAGTCGCATACCCTCAACCTGCCCTGGACGGGGGCGGCGGACACGGCCGCGGCCTTTCACTCCCTGCATGCCGAGCGTTACGGTCATGCCCTCGACCAGCCGGTGGAGCTGGTGACCCTGCGTCTGGCAGTGCGCGGCGAGGGCTGTGGTTTCCGGCTGCCGGACTGGCGAGCGGACGGCCGGCCCGATCCGCGGCCCGTGTCGGTGCCGGGGTGTGGCGAGGTGCCGCTCTACCGACGCGAGACCTTGCCGCCGGGCTTCGCCTTCGCCGGGCCGGCGATCGTGGCCGAGCAGGTGGCCACCACCTGGGTGGCGCCGGGCTGGCGCGCCCGGGTGGACGATTTCGGCAACCTGTTGTTGCAGCGTGACTAGGAGCCTGTCGGACTTAGGATGAATCGGCTGCAAATCCGCCATGAATCATCATCTCAGCTTATTGTCCTCGTTAAATAGGGCCGGCTATTCGCCTCGGCCGATAAACTGAGCTGATAATCCCTGTCGAATTTTCGCGTCGATCCCCCTAAGTCCGACAGGCTCCCAGCCCGGGAGGCGGCGTTCGTTTCGTGCGGGGGTGTTCACCACAAAGGACACAAAGTGCACAAAGGTTTTTGGTTCTGAGGTCGAGCAGGTCGAACGTCCCCGGGAGGCATCACGAGAGACGCAGGGCGTCTGTTGCTCACCGTGCAGCGAACGCCTTCGTGTGCTTTGTGTTCTTCGTGGTTTCCCCTTGCGCCGATCTGCCCGGCTGAAGCGATCGAAGCGTCCTCAGTGCAGCGCGTCGAGGACGGCGAAGGCCTGTTCGCTGGCGGCAAGGAAGGTGTCCATCAGGCTGTTGTCGTCGAGTTGCAGACGTGAGTCCTTGGGCAGGGGGGTGCCCGCCTCCAGCGCCAGCGCGGCGCGCAGCAGCAGGCCGTGTTCGCCCTCGTGGTGGCTGATGGCACGCTGGATCTCGGGTGGCAGTGGCAGTTCCTGCACGGCCTGTGCCATGGGCAGTGACAGCAGGCCGTCGAGGATGGACAGCAGGCCCATGGTGTAGCCGGTGTCGGGTCGGCCGATGCCGCTCTGCCGCGAGAGGCGTTCGCACAGGGCGGCACGGAACAGGCCCAGGTGCAGCAGTTCCGAGGGCGCATGGTCCACGCCGGCCATCACGAACAGACTGGCCCAGGCGCGGACGCGTTGCAGGCCCAGCAGCACCACCGCCTGGTGGATGGAATCGACCTGCCGGCTCAGGCCCACCGCCGCGGAGTTGATCAGGCGCAGCATCTTGTAGCTCAGGGCCGGGTCCTGGGCGATGAGTTCCGCGATCTGTTCGATCTCGACCTGGGGGTCGTTGAGCTGGGCGAGCAGGCGTATCACCACCAGGTGGGACTCGGGCAGGCGATCCTCGCGGATCACCTCGGGGCGGGCGAAGAAATAGCCCTGGAACAGCTCGAAGCCGCACTCGAGCAGGAAGCGATACTGCTCCCGGGTCTCGACCTTTTCTGCCAGCAGGGTGAGGCCGCGCTCGCGCAGCGGGGCGGTCCGGTGCGGCATCTCCGCCAGACTTTGTTCGGTGATTTCCACCTTGACGATGTCCACCCAGGGCAGCAGGGGTTGCCAACGCTGTTCGAACAGGTAGTCGTCCAGCGCGACCCGGTAGCCCTGGTCGTGCAGCTGTCGCACGGCCTCGATCAGACGATCGTCCACCGGGATGTCTTCCAGTACTTCCAGCACCACGGCATCGGGCTGGAAAGGGAGGTGTGGCATCTCGGTGAAGAAGTTCCGGGTCAGGTTCAGGAAGGCGGGCTTGCCGCCGGTGAGGCGATCGAAGCCGATCTCGATGAAGGCGTTGAGGATGGTGCTGGAGGTCGCGTTGTCGCCGTCAATCGAGGTGCAGCGGTTGCCGCTGTCGGCGCTGCGGAACAGCAGCTCGTAGCCGAAGACCTCGAGTTGCCGGTCGAAGATGGCCTGGCGACCGACGCGTACCGAGGCCGGAGGTGCATCCGCCGGTGACGGGGGGGCTGGGGCTGGAAGCATCATTCGACATGCGAAAAGTGACGGCATGTCGGCCGGGATCTTTAGGACAGTTCTGAACACGTGTTGTATCCCCCTCCTCGCATGTCGGATGTCCGGGGGGGGAGTGTTGGTCTGGATGACTCCTTCGGGCCTCCTTCGCAAGCGAGCGGAGGATTCGACCAGAATCCCTTTGGGCGCAGGCCGGAAATTGGTGAAATACCGGCGACAGTGTCCGGGAATCAGGTTCCTCCACGGTTGGGCCGCTATACTGGATAGGCTGGTCTGTCTGAAAACGGCTGGCAGTTCTTTTTGTCATTTCGAATCTCTGCACCGTTTCCGGCGACGGGTTCCCGCGCCGCTTCTGCTGGCGAGGTTCTCTTGGAGCTCTCATGATCGAAGGCCTTTTGCAACTGTCCTGGTGGCAGTTGATCCTGGCAACCCTGACGATGAGCCATGTCACCATCGTTGCGGTCACCGTCTACCTGCATCGCGCTCAGGCGCATCGCGCGCTCACCCTGCACCCCCTGGTGGCGCATTTCTTCCGTTTCTGGCTGTGGCTGACCACCGGCATGGTGACCGGTGAGTGGGTGGCCGTGCATCGCTACCACCACGCCCGTTGCGAGACCGAGGACGACCCGCACAGCCCGCAGGTCAAGGGTATTCGCAAGGTGCTCTGGCAAGGCGTCGAGCTGTATCGCAAGGCGATCGCCGACCAGGGTCTGATCGAGCGCTTCTCGCACGGTACCCCCGACGACTGGCTCGAGCGCCATGTCTACCGCCGATGCTCGCTGGGCATCAGTCTGATGCTGGTGATCGATCTGGTACTGTTCGGTGCGGCCGGACTGGCGGTGTGGGCGGTGCAGATGGCCTGGATACCCTTCTGGGCCGCCGGGGTCATCAATGGTCTGGGGCACTGGTGGGGCTATCGCAACTTCGCCTCGCCGGACGCCGCGACCAACATCTCGCCCTGGGGCATCCTCATCGGCGGCGAGGAACTGCACAACAATCACCATGCCTTCCCCAGCTCGGTCAGGCTGTCGGCGCGCTGGTTCGAGTTCGACATCGGCTGGTTCTACATCCGTCTGCTGTCCCTGCTGGGAATGGCGCGGATTCGGCGGGTTGCGCTCCGGCCACTGCTGGATGCCGGCAAGGCCCATGTCGATACCGAGACCGTGAAGGCCGTGGTAGTGCACAGCATGTACGTGCTGGCCGACTATGCCCAGCAGGTGATCCGCCCGGTGGCCCGCGCGGAGCTGTGCCGGTCGGAGCGGCATTGTCGGCGGCTGGCGCGCCAGGCGTGGCGCCAGCTTGGCACAGATGGCGCGCGGTTGGACGCAGCGGCGCGCGAGCGCCTGCAGGGGATATGGGGCCGTTCGGCGGCCAGCCAGGAGGTGTTGCTCGAATCCTTGCAGCAGTGGTGTCGCGAGGCCGAGGCCAGCGGCATCCGCGCCTTGCAGGAGTTCGCCGAGCGGGTGCGCAGCTATCGCCCGGCGGTCGCTGTCTGATCCCTGCTGGTCCCCCAGGCAACAAAAAACCCGCCATTGGCGGGTTTTTTGTTGCGAGCGGTGTGCAAGGACGGATTACTTGATCTTGCCTTCCTTGTAGATCACGTGCTTGCGGATGACGGGGTCGTACTTCTTGATCTCGAACTTGCCCGTCATGGTGCGCTTGTTCTTGGTGGTGGTATAGAAGTGACCGGTGCCTGCGCTCGAATTGAGCCGGATCTTTTCACGAACTGCCTTGGCCATGGTGTTGCTCCTCAGACCTTCTCGCCACGTGCGCGCAGCTCGGCGAGCACGGCGTCGATGCCTTTCTTGTCGATGATGCGCATGCCGGCGGCGGAGACCCGCAGGCGAACGAAGCGTTGCTCGCTCTCCACCCAGAAACGATGGTAGTGGAGGTTCGGCAGGAAGCGGCGCCGCGTCTTGCGGTGCGAGTGAGACACGTTGTTGCCGGTCATCGGCCGCTTGCCCGTTACCTGACAGACTTTGGACATGGTCGGAGCCCCAAAAATGCGGTTGATTTCATCGCCCCGAAACGCGGGGGCGGGCTGAAAGGCGCGTATTTATAACAGAAGGCCGGGGCGCGGGCAAGCGCAATCGGTCGTTCAGGCGCCCACGGCCGAAAAGCCGGGCCGGTCCCGCCTCACGTGGCCAGGCGGTTCGGCTGATCGGAATACAGCATTCATGATGCCGGGGTCGGCGATTCGAGTCTGCCCCTAACGGTCATCTCCCCGGAAGTCGCCCCCTCCGGGTGGCTTTTTCGTGCCCGAAATCCCGGTCTCGCCGGAGTCTGCCGGCCGGTCCCCATGGCAGAGCATCTTCAACAGGAAGGGCGGGATCAGCGTGGTGAAGGCGATCACCATGATCATGCCCGCGTAGACGGAATCGTCGAAGATGCCGCTGGTGCGGCCCAGCTCGGCGAAGATCAGTCCCACCTCGCCCCGGGGAATCATGGCGACGCCGATGATGATGCGTTGGCGCAACGGCTCCCGAATGAGCAGGGCGCCGCCGAACTTGCCGGCCACTGCCACCAGGAGGGAGAGGAAGAAAAAGGCCCAGATGAAGGCGGAATTCCAGTCCACCTCGTGCAGGTTGAGCGACAGCCCGACGGTGACGAAGAAGATGGGGGTGAAGAGCTGGATGATGGGCCGCATCTGCGCCTCGATGCGCGTGGAGAATTCGGGCTGGGTGCGCAGGGCGATGCCGAAGGGGAGGAAGAAGCGACGCGAGAGCGCAAGTCCTGCGGCGAAGCCGCCGAGCAGTTCCGGCGCCCCCATGGCGTGGGCCAGCCAGGCGAAGAAGAGTACCAGTGACACGATGGCGGTGGGGATCAGTCCCGGCAGGTCGCTGGCGGTATCCACGTGGCGGATGAGGACGGAAATGAGCCGGGCGGCCACCGGTGCGATGAGGAAGAAGAGCAGGATGAAGAGCA